>JAHJLN010000101.1 GCA_018821715.1 Pseudomonadota bacterium
AAGGATTATACCACAGGCCCGCTTATCACCACAGAATACGTCTACACCGGCAGCCAGGTCATAGAAGAATATAAAGACACGGTCCTTTCTAAAACCTTTGTGTATGCCGATTACATAGATGATCCCATTGTCATGACAAAGGGATCTAACCGCTATTATTACATCAAGAACCGGCAGTACGCCATCAAGGCGTATGTTCCAGAAGCTGATTATTCTATTAGTACTTCTTCATCAAACAGATCTCATTCACTTGATCTTGGTGTTTTAATAGGACAAGAATCAAATTACAGAATGGATGAGGAGTCATCATTTTCTGGACCAGGATATCTTGTTGCTGATAGTGGACCAGGGAAGGGCTATGATTTAATTAGTGCGTCACAGTCACTTCTTAACAACGAATACTCAGTGAAAAAAATATCCGATCAGATTCAAGAAGCTTTTTATAAAAGGAGAAAAGATGTCATTATATAGATTTTTTTCTTATGACCCCACTGGTAAAAATCTGCAAAATCAAAATTTAATATTTTATGATCACAGTGGAAAATGCCTCCAATAATTAAAAAGGCCGGATATGATCGATCCGGCCCTCTTTTTGGTGCATTATTCAATGCCCGCTTTCCGGTTATCCCTTGGCAGGTTGCCCCTGGCAGAGCCTAAAGATATAGAACTGACAGGGATTAAATCCTCTCGCAAATTCAAATTATCTGGTGTTGAAAGTTCTAAAGTCAATGATCATAGAGAAGAACATATCCCAGATGCTCCTGGCAGAACTTTATAGAAAAAAAATATCGATTAAATTAGAAACAGACTTTAAAAGAGAAAAACATTGGGACTGGTTTGATAGAATAATGAGCGTTTAATTTATAGAAGTTCCAGGGACAGCATATGGGGCATAGGGTCAGGCCTTGAAAAATAAGGATTTTGATCACCCGAAATTCGGGGGATAGCAGATGTTATTACGGATTTAAAGAATAAGTACCGGGTCTTGAATAGTGAATAAGGCCCAGTGCTTGTTGTTTTTTATAAGCCGCCACAAACTCATCAGCGGAGATACCGGTTTACTGCATGGCACTTTTAAGGGTTCCAACACCACTTCCTTAAGCAACTGCGATTAGTTTTTCAGTTCTGTCTTCCAGAGCCTGGATGATCTCCTGGATAGAGTCCACTTCATGTTCGTCAAAATAGACTTCTCCGCACTGGTTGCATACCCAGGCCGGGACAGTATCCAGAGTTAAATGATATCCCTTCCGGTCAATATGAAAGGGGGCAATATTTTTCTTCATTGTTCCCTTACAGTGCATACACTTCATGACTTCTTCCTTGTTTTAAAATCGTTGTTCCAATCATCTTTGTTTGACAAATATGCTGTAATAATTGCCAGGTATTCTTCCTTGGGAGAGCAGACAACATGTATCGGTCGGCCAGTTCGGATACCAAGAACCAGGCAGCTGTGACCGCGTGTGTCTTGAGGATAATTTTCTATCACTTCACCATTTTCAATAGCATGACGGATATCCTTAGTGGTGATCATCCTGTCGGGTTTTGACAATCTGCCGTACTGCATGGGAAAGAAACAGTATCCTTTTTGCCGCACTCTTTTTTACAAGATCAAGTATGTTCTTATCGGTCATTGATGGACACTGAACTTTTTTGACAGCTGCTCTTGGGACCATCCTTTTTGCTGTCGCAAGCGTTTTATCCATTTCCCTAATAACATAGTTACTCCATATCTGTTATTTTTATAGAATGCCTTGATTATATCTATACCATATTGTGCCCTTATTTTATGCTTTGATAAAGTTTTTTATGTTGACATATGAAAAATGCATTAATTGTGATTTGCCAAGATCTCATCATACTTTGTTGTGATCCTTGGAAGCTCAGGCATGGGCAGAGACCTCAAATGTGGTCATAATCGGTCGCGGGCCGACTGCTTCATGGGTGGGGAACTCTTCCAGATAAAGTTCTGTGGCTTCCTGTAGATTTTTGATAGCCGCTTCAATGGTCTCCCCCTGGCTGGCCGTTCCCACTTCAGGGCATTGGGCCACATAAAGGGTGTCTTCTTTTTGGACAACAGCGATAAATACGCTCATTTGTTCACCTTTATTCATGTACAAGTTCTTTAAATTATCTGCGTTTGATGAATGCATCAAGAAAAGAAATAACTGTTTCCTGATCATCCTCCGGCAGATCGTTAATTGATTCAAGCTTGTTCAAAAATTTTTGATTTTTTATCTTGGCAACGGCTGAAGCTTTTATCATCGACATTACCTGTGAAAGGTTTTCCTTCCTGGATACCTCTTAGGCTTTTTAAAAATCAAATTCTGTATTTTCTTCGATCATATTAGTTCTCATTTTGAAGCTGACTATATCGGCTTTCTGTTAACTGACACAGAATTTTGAATGCCCTTTCTATCTCGCAATTTTCTTTTCCTTATTTTTTATCACGGAAAGTAATGACCTGAGGATATCGTTAATAGAAGTTTCATCTGAAAAATATTCAGCTACATATGGATCAATAATTACAACAGTTGTACCTTCAAGATATTTTTTTGCTTATTTCCCTCGAACTCCAGCATTATTAAATGCTGCCCGCTTTCCGGTTATCCCTTGGCAGGTTGCCCCTGGCAGAGCCTGCCGCTGTTTTACCGAAAATCGTTATTTTATGATTCTTTGGGAAATCCTAAAATAACAGTCTTAGCTTTCTTTAGTCGGGTTCATCCTCATGCCGCTGCTCAAAAGATTACCCAGAGAAACCGTAAATTCATCATACTTATCAGAACAACAATTGCCCCTGACCTTTTCAGCCAGCGCATTATACTGATCCTCTCGCAAAATTCCTCTTCTTCTCTTCAACAGCTCAACTTCCTTTGGCAAACCAATTTCGCGATAAGCCTGCAAAACAGCATCCAGCTCTAAAGAGGTCAAAATATTATCTCTCCTATTCAACGTATTGAGCAACCTTCGGCCTTTTCCTTTCTCAGCAAATCCAATAATCTTCTCAAGCAGATCTGTATTATCCATAAAAATCAACTTACAAAATATAATAGTGCAAGACAAATAAATTTTTTAAAATTCATCTCAGGTGATTCCAAGAGAAAAAACTTTCTTTATCCATAGTTTGAAAAATTACTGTACTGGCTCTGAAACATTGTCTCTAAGATAACAATCAAGGTCAAACAATTGTTTAACACTTAAATCAAAAAACTGGCCATGCCTTTTTCTGATCTTCATAAAACTAAAGGAGGGTGCATTGGTGACCAGATAATCACCAACGGTCTTAAAGGGCAGGTCCCCGACATAATGCCCCATACTGCTTAAAAAGATTAAATCTTCCTGTTGTGTTCCAAAATCCTTATCATCATTACTGGCGTCAATATATTTAAAACAAAGGCCACCCCTGCTGATATCAACTATCTGACCCAGTTTTTGTGAATTGGGGCCCATAGCCGCATAAGCACCTTCAATGGCTTTATATCGAATGTCCTTTCGCCTTTCTACCCTTCCTTTTCTGCCCACTCTGATCTTTTTCCCTTTCTAATCCAGACGAATAATTTGTTCTAGGCCGGAATTATTACACAAACTCTGCCATTTAAAAAGTTAAAAATCAACCTGAAAGGGTCTTGACCATTGAACCCGGATACTGGAATAAAAGCTTAAACAGGTCGATCCCAGTATGGAACCGGTTTTTTTAATGAATTAATTTAAAAACACTTTGTTTCCAGTGATATTTTTTATTATTATCAATACCAAGTTACACAAAGCAGGCAGGATGCAATATATAAATAAAGGAAAAAACAATGAAAAATCCCATTGATAATTTTTGGAAGCTTAAACTTGAAGCGGTAAAAGAGTCGCTTGAATCAAATAATTTTGAAGTTTTTATTGCGGATACTGCTGCCCACGCTTCAAAAATCGTTTTAGAAAATATCATTCCTGCATTAAATATCAAAAGCATATCATGGGGCGGCTCCGTGACTTTTGTGGGAACCGGCCTTTATGATACGCTTAAGGATAATAAAGATTTCAAGGTTCTTGATACATATGACAAATCTCTATCCAATGATGAAAAAACAAAATTGCGACGAAAGGCCTTGCTGACAGATCTTTTTATCACTGGAACAAACGCAATAACCCAGGATGGATGCCTGGTCAATCTCGATATGATCGGTAACAGGGTCGGAGCCCTCACCTTTGGTGTTGATTGTCGCGGTCTGATCCCAAGAATATGTCAGGTTATTTTACCTGCTCAGGATAGAGGTAGGGCCCGGCAGTTATAAAACCACCGGACCCCAAGCAGACAGCAGTCTACCGCACTGAGTTATCCCTCGGCATCGG
>JAHJLN010000010.1 GCA_018821715.1 Pseudomonadota bacterium
CCTTTTTCAGAGTAAAACAGGTTAAATATCTGATCTTTCTTATCCTGTTCTATCCCTTTGCCATTGTCTTTAACATAAAAAATAATATGCGGGTCTTGAATTTGGATTTTAAATTCAATTTCAGGATTGTTCTTCTTTGGCAGGCAGGCATCGATCGCATTTTCAAGAACACTGACAAGGGCAGCAAAAATGGCTGTTTTATCAATAAAAAGATATATATCTCCTTTAGGGAAGGTTGTTTTTAATACAATATTTTCCTGATCTGCTTTCGGCTTAATCGATGATACGATTTCCTTTATCAATTCCTCCAACAAAACCTGTGCTTTATCCGGTTTTCTTTTTTTTGAATGGTATAAGATATTGAGCACCATCTGTCTTGTCTTTGAAATCTTTTCTTTGACGATTTCCCAGCCTTCTGCTATTTGCTGGTTATCCTTTTTTGCAAGGCCGGATTCTATGAGATAGGAACCACCGTCAAGTCCTGTTATCAGCTGTTTGATGCCATGGGAAACAGAACCGATGTGAAGCCCTAAAGATGCCAGGTGATCCTGGAGTTCACGGATCATTGTGACATCTGTGGACATCTCCATGACATGTTGAATTTTGCCTGAAGGATCGGTAATGGCAGATGTCTGGATGAATATATTTCGCACACTCAAATCTTTTAGAATAACATCCATTTCAGCGGTGTGGGATTCTTTGTCTAAAAATGTTTTTATCACAGGGCACTCGGGACAGGGCGATGTTCTGCCCTTATACACCTCATGACAGGTCATTCCCTCTTTATAGTTAAAGTGTTGTTTGAAAATCCTGTTGGTTTCAATAATCTTTAAGTTTTTATCCTGTATGGTGATATAGCTGGGGGATTCATTGAACAGTTGAATATATTTTTTTTCAGACGCTTCAAGTTTTTGGGTTTTCTCCTTTACCAGGAATTCAAGATTTTTTGTGTACCTTAAAATCTTTTTTCTTGTATCAATTCTGTCATTGGCTCTTTTCAGCGCAATCTCCAGGGCATCATTATCAATGGGTTTTGAGATGAAATCAACGGCATCCAGTTTTAGACTTTCAATGGCAAGCTTAAAATCCCCGTGTCCCGTGATCATGATGACTTCTGTTTCAGGCGTGATTTTTTTAATGTGCTTTAAAAGGGAAATACCATCCATCCCCGGCATCCGGATGTCGGTCAAAACAATATCAAATCTGCTGCTGTCTACTTTCCGGGCTGCTTTTTTCCCGTCATCGGCAGTGGTAACGTCATATCCCGCATCCTGCAGGAAAATTGTTAATACCTTCCGGATGCCTTGTTCGTCATCAACCAGCAGAATTTTTCCTGTCATCTTAGGTGTTCCCATTCAATTGTCCGATTCACATGGTTTTGTCATGACACATGTTTTAATCACCTCTTTAAGATATTCAGGATCAGCATCTTTTGCAACAAAAAATAACGGTTCGGGAACAGGGTGTTTAAGCGTGGCATTAAGCATTTTTATATAGTGAAAAAAAGCGGTTCGATCAACTCCTGAAAAGAAAACAATGGGGATGGTTTTAAATTCAGAATGGCTGGCAAGCTCCTGAAAGACCCGTGCCCCTCCCATTTCCGGCATCATGATATCCAGAACAATGACAGCAGGCCTGATATGACTTAATATATCAAGCCCCTGCACACCATCTTTTGCCAGTATGGGATCAAACCCCATGGCATTGACAAGGGCGGTGAGGTAAAACCGCATTTGGATCTCATCATCAATGATAAGAACCTTTGGTTTTTCTTTCTCCCGGATCATTTTTCAAGCCGGCCTTACAGTTTGTCAGCCCGGTTTACACTGGCAACAGGGCAGGCAGATCTTAACACAACCTGTTCAACGGTTGAACCCAGGAGCGCTTCATCAGGGTCAATATCCCTTGTGTGATGGGCCACGACAATCAGGTCGCCGCTGGTTTCCCTTGCAAACTTTAAGAGCTCAACATAGGGAACGCCTTCCCAGATGGAAACCTCATAATTATCAAAATCACCCATTTGAGAAACATATTCGCTCTCGATCCTGGCTCGAGCCTCTTTTATCTTGTCTTCTATTGATTTTTGCCCTGGTGAAACACCTGCCTGGGAAGTCTCCATATCAAGAGCATGGAAAAGATAAAGCTTGCATCCGATAAAATCCGCCATTTTATAGGCAAATTTAAACGCTGCCATGGAGGCCTTGGAAAAATCAGTTCCAAAGATAATTTTATTGAAATACCAGAAACAGGTAGCGCAGGGCCTGCTGATGATCAAAACCGGACACCGGGCTCTCTGGGCCACTTTCTGCATGGTTGTTCCCACGATTCCCCGGAACCTTGCCGCCCCGGTTTCATCCTGCCGTGTATGGGACCCCATGATGATCAGGTCAACGCCTTCTTTTCTGGCAAATCTTAGGATTTCTGTTGAAGGGATGCCCGCAAGGATTTCATACCGCGGCTCGCCATGCTTTTGAATGAGGGTTTCATAGGTGTTTTTCATTTCATCTTTAACCCACTCAATATAATCGGGACCCAGATTATCCTCTTCCCCGGTTACATAATCGGTTACAAAAAAACCGCTGCCATGGGAAGGAACCCCATACACATGAAAAAGGATCAATTGTGACTTGTACTTTTCTGCAAGCTCAAAAGCGATTTTTGCGGCAGCATCACAAGCAGGAGAAGCTGTTGTGGCAAAAAGTATTTTTTTAAACATGGTTACCTCCTTATGGAACATTGTAACGGGTTAAAATTAAAAGACAGTTCCCAGGCGATTCCTTCGACAAGTTCAAACAATGTGTAAAAGGTGTCATACTGGAAAATATCCTCTTTATCCCCAAAAACAACATGGTTTAATTTTCCTAAAGTTAATGTGTGATCCAATAAAGTTTCCACGTGGAAAAACTTTAAATCTTTTGTTGTACTGTTGATTCTTCCTTTCAAAGAGTTATAAAACGTCAGGTCTGGGTTTCCTGGAAAGGCTTTAATTTCAATTGTTTTATAAAAAAGCAAAGACTGTATTTCTTTTGTTTTACCCCCTGAACCATCATTTTTTAAAACAATCTCAAGAAGCGGTTCCAATATGTCGCTGATATTTTTTAGATCCGGATACCGGCGAACCATCATAAAAAAAGAACTCAGGGTAAAATTTTCATCAAGCTCTATGCGGTTTCCCAATAATTTCAGGACGGACGTCTTGATTTTTTTACTGTTTTTTTCAATCACACCGCTGGTATGGATAAAAATTTGTTCCATGGTTATGATGATCCTTTTTTAAACTCTGGTTCTTAAGGGAATCTTGATAATAAACTCAGAGCCCTTTTTTATTTCTGTCTTAAACCTTATCTCTCCATTGTGTTCTTCTATTATTTTTTTGGTTGTCATCAAACCAAACCCGGTTCCGTTCATCCCTTTGGTGGTGATAAAATCGTTGAAAACAGATTTTTTAATCGTGTCGTTGATGCCGCAGCCATTATCCCTCACACTATAGACAATCTGGCTGTTTATGGTCTGGACAAGAAGGGTTACCTTTCGGGTCAGACCCGGGTCAATGGTGTCGTCAAAGGCGTCAAACGCATTGGTTACAAGGTTTAAAATACTATTGTGCATGGCATCTTTGTCCATGAATGTCAGCTTTTTTTGCGTGCAGGGCACCAGCGTAAACTCGATATTTTTTTCTTTGGCCCTGTGGGTCATCAGCTGCATGACTTCCCTTGCAGGTGTATTGGGATTTTCCAGCTGGAAATTGAGCTTTGTTGTTTTGGCATAGTTTAGAAGATCCAGGGAAAGCTTGGTGATCTTATCGATATTTCCTTTCATCATTTCCCATCCCTGTTTTAAATACTGCCGGTTTTCATGCTCGATTCCCTGTTCCAGGACAAAGGAACTGCCTTTAAGGCCGCCGGCAATGTTTTTAATGGCATGGGACATGCCGGCAATTGTCTGTCCGATGGTGACAAGTTTTTCAGATTCATTTAATTTTTTATCTTTTTCCTCCACAAGGATTTCCAGATCATCCATGTAGCTCTTTATATTCTGACTGATGGCAATACGGTCCCGGGCTTTATTTATTGCAGACTCAAGGTCACCGCTGTCAATGGGTTTGGTGATAAAATCAGCTGCCTCGTATTGAAGACTTTTAACTGCCAGATCCATGTCACCGTGTCCTGTGATCATGATCACTTCGATTTCAGGATTCAAATTTTTAATCCGTTTTAAGAGTTCAATCCCGTCAATCCCCGGCATTTTTATATCTGTGATGACAATATCGGGGTGTTCCCGGATAAAGGTAGCAAGCCCTGCCTCACCGTCAGGTGCAAGACACACGTCATACCCTGCCGATTCAAGGGTGATTTTCAAAACTTTTCTGATCCCCTCTTCATCATCGACAAGCAGTATTTTTTTATTTTTCATGGCCTTGCTGGTCATTTAATACTCCTTTGGGGTTGCATGGAAACGGATGGTAAACGTAACCCCGCCTTCAGGATTATTTTTGACAGATATCTCTCCCCCGGAGTCCTTGATGATCCCGTAACTTATGGATAAACCAAGTCCCGTGCCTTCCCCGACTTTTTTGGTGGTAAAAAAGGGTTCAAATATTTTATCCATGACGGGTTTTGGAATTCCTGTTCCCGTATCTGCTATGCTGGCGCAAACCACACCCTGGTTGGATGAGGTTGTAATGGTAATCTGTTTTATTTTATCCTCTTCATTTTTTTCAAACCGGGTCACAATGGAATCCCTTGCGTTAAGAAGAAGATTGATGAACACCTGCTCCAGCCGAACCGGATCTGCAACTATTTGGGGCAAGGCATTGTCCAGCTCCCATTTGACGTCAATTTCTCGAAGTTTCAGTTGCTGGCTGAAAATATCAAAGGCTCTTTTGATGGTGTCGTTAATATTGACAGCCTCCTTTGAAAATTTTGATTTCCGGCCGAACAGACGCATGTGGTTGGTGATCTTTGAGGCCCTGTCCACATGGCTTTCGATCTCCTGGGACAGGGTATTTAAAATATGGGTGTCAATGGGTTCGTTTCTGCCAATCTTCCTGGAGATAAAACTTGAGGCTGTTTTAATGACGGATAACGGCTGGTTCAGTTCATGGGCAACACCTGTGGCCATTTCTCCCAGGGTTGCCATTTTCCCGGCCTGGATCAACTGCTGTTCAGTTTCAACAGATAGGGTGATATCAATGACCGTGACAAGAAGCACTTTTTGTTCAGTAAACTCTGCAGGGCTCACCCATATATTGACAAAAAGATTTTCCCCGGTTTTTTTGATATTGACAAGTCTTTCATGAAAGGGTTTGTTGATTTGACTTTTAAAATTTTCAAATGCTTCAGCTTGGGGAAACAAAATGGAAAAAGCCTTGTTTTCCAGCTCTCCTTTTGTATATCCGTAAATGGTCAAGGCGCTGTTGTTGCAATTCAAGATGTTATAATTGTCAATATTCAGAATAAATACGGGATTGGGAATGCTTTTAAAAATGGCCTGGTATTTTCGTTCAGAGTCTTTGACAATTTCTTCGAGTTTTTTCCTTCTGGAAATATCAATACTCATTTCCACGGCAGCAACAATATTTCCCTCTTCATCTCTTATGGGTGCGGTTTTCACAAACCAGTGGGCAATGGTTCCATCCTTGTTGATTCCGGATTCTTCGCTGAAATGGGACTTGCCGTCGATAAACGTTCGTTCAACCGGGCAGTTGTTGCATTTCCGGTTAAGATTTTTATAGGCAAAATAACAATAATCCCCATACTCAGGATTGAATTTTTTTAAGAATTCCTTGTTGAATTCAATCAATTTGTAATCCTTGTTCTGAACGGTGATGGTACAGGGTACCTGGTCAAAAAGATTCTGGTACCGGTCTTTTTGTTTATTGCATTCCTCCTGTTTGTTTTTAATTTTTTCTCCCATATCCTTTATGGCAAGGGACAATTTTCCGATTTCATCGCCCTGGACCAGACCGTTGACATCGTTGTGATAGGTTCCTTTGCCGATCAGAGCGGTATGATTAATAAGTTTATTGATGGGATTGGTCACCAGTCGGAAAATACAGAACCAGATGGTAATGCACAGAACAATGAAAAGATAGACTGCTGTCCAGGCTGAGAGTTTTTTTGTACCCTTGATGGCACTTGTTATGCTTTTTAAAGATACAATTACATCCAGGGTCCCGATTTTTTTTATCGCCTTTGGATGATAATGACAGTCGGCAGTAGCGCAGCCGGATTCATTTAATATGGGGTTGATGATGCCAAGGAAAAGTTCACCCTCAGGGGATTTAAAAATTCGGATACGTTCCTTGATATCGGTCTTTACAACCGGAATTTTTTCAAAATGGCAGGTTTTACAGGCAATATCTGATTTTTTTACAACCGTATTAATTTCACCATTGTTATTTGAAAACTTAATTTTCCCATGGGCATCAAAAAGCCGTATCTTTTCAATTTGATTATATTTAGACATGCTTTTCAAAACACCCGGCATATCTTTATTGGGATTATGAAGCATGGCAAACCAGGTAAAATTCAAAACCGTGTTGCAGAATTTATCAACATCCGATATGGCTTTTTCGATCAGAGCCTTTTTCTGGATATTGATGGTCACCTCGGACCAGATAAAAATACTGATAAAAAGAACCATACCTACAGGAATCAAGATTTTAAAGGCTAAGCCCATTTTCTGTATCATTCTTTTTTCCATCAAAGGTTCTCCTTGAACCATTATTTTAAAACATCCCGCACTATCTTTAACAATTCCTTTTGGTCAAAGGGTTTTGTGAGGCTGGCAACCGCCTTGGGGATCGCATATTCATTGCCGGACATCCCGCTGATGACAATAACCGGAATATTTTTTTTAACCTTGTCCTGGGCCAGTTTACTGAAAAACCGTGTTCCCCATTCGCCCGGCATATCCAAGTCCAGGGTGATCAAATCAAAGGATTCTGCACTTACAAGGTCCATTGCTTCCCGGGCATTCTGCGCAACATCAGTTGCATACCCGTTATCGTTTAGTAAACTGGCCAGATACTTTCGAATAACGGGATCATCATCAATTATGAGAATTTTCTTCATGTTCTCCTCCATCTTAATTAAGGTCTTTTGGGTTTGTTAATACACAGAACAGGACAACCGGCACGAAGAATCACCTGTTTAACAGTGCTCCCTAATTCATCGGTTTGAGATCCCGGGTTTTGCGAATCCTGGGCCATGATAATCAGATCTGCATAATTCTCTCTGGCATACTTTACAATTTCGATATAGGCGGTCCCTTCCCAGACTTCTATGGCATAATTCTCAATGCCTTCCATTTTTGAACCATATTTTTTCCTGGAAAAACGAAGTTTTTCACGGATTCGCGCTTCTATGGCATTCTGGTCAAAAACTTGTGATTCGGGTGTAAGACTCGTATTCTGGGCATGGAAGATGTGGAGTTCACACCCTGTTTTTTTTGCCAGTCTGCATGCAAAATCAAAGGCTTGATCAGATGTCTTTGAAAAGTCAGTGGCAAAGACCACATTTGAGATGGCGCCCCAGAAAGAGGCTGCTGCACGATTAACAATCAATACCGGGCATTGGGATGCTTTTACAACCGTTTGAAATGTGGAGCCGGCAGTTTCAATGTCATTTCCAAGACTTTTTTCACCCCCGGCACTGACACCCATCACAAGAAGGTCGGGTTTATTCCTTTGGATTTCTTCTAAGATCCTGCCGCAGGGATCGCCCAGGATTGTTTTTATTTCATGGTTCCCGGGTTTTGACAGATGCTCTGCATAATAGGTTTTTATTATTTCATTGACCTCAAGAATAGATTTTTCATCGACATCAGCCAGGGCTTCACCAGGATCTTTTTTCTCAATGACATGGAAAATTTTCAGCCACGCCTTGTAAAGGGTGCTGATATTAAACGCAACCCTGGCGGCCGGATCACATGCGTTTGTTGTGGATGTTGCAAATAAAATTTTTTTAAACATATCTGACCTCTGCTTGATTGTAAAAAATAGTTGCCCGTGGTTTTTTAGGTTTTTTCTGGTAATTCATATCATCCTTGCCTGGATTTTCAACCCCCCCTACTTTATGCGGTCAATCACTGAATTTCTCGGTACCGTGCAGATGGATGCGACCTGTTTGGGATCAAATCCCATACATAGTGCCAGCAACTGATTATAGTCAAAAACCGGTATGTTATATTTGTCAGTATTTTCTGCCTCATTGAGTTTCTTCTGGATATTATCCAGATACATCAGACAGGTGATACAGGACACCACTATAAAGTCTGCTTTTGTTTCCTCAATAATGGCATCCAGCTTTGTTTTTGCAAACTCGGTGGCCTCGGCAGGAGAACTTTTTGTAAAACCGCCGGCCCCGCCGCAGCACTGAAGCTCACGGCTGTAGCTGTCAACGATTGCTCCCAGGGCTTGGGTCAGTATCCTTAGCCCTTTGGGCTGGCGCGGGGAGTCTTCAAACCCGACGATTTCACTGGGAAAAAGGGTATGACAGGGATATTGAATCACGCCATGAAGACCTTCAAGATTTTTTTTGATGCTCTGGGAAATCTTGTGGGCTCCCACGTCATTATAGAGGACTTCAGAGATATGGCGCACGGCTGTCTTGCATTCAAGCTTCCGTCCTGTGAGCTCGATAAGTTCATTCACCCGGGCAAGCTTTACTGCATCATGGGCAAGATGATTCCGCCCCATGCGAAGGGAGCTGTAACACGAGCCGCATTGAACCAGAATATCCAGGCCTTTGGATTCTGCAATGGACAGATTCCACCCGCTGGATGCAAGATAGGAATCATCATCCGTGGAGGGGAAAGACCCAAAAGCAGGACAGCAGACATAGCCTTCAGCATCACAAAGATCCACACCCAGCTCCGGCATGGTTGCCCGGATAGCCCGTTCAACATCCGGCCGGATGGCCGGGGTATTACAACCTAAGAAAAGACAGAGTTCCATTTTTTTTATTCCTCATTAAACATATAGTCGTTTTCACTGACCACAGGTGTTTTCATCAGCATTTCCTGATAAAGTTTGAGCAGTTCAGGCATTTTTGTTATGGTTGAAAGTTCGGGCAACCCTAAAGATTCCCTCAATTCCATGTTTGTACCGACAGACTGGGTATACCCTCTTTTATAGATCTCAACAATGGACGGGGGCACCCGGGTCTCGTCATTTGCACTCTGCCATTTGCGTATGCCAAGGATCATTTCAAAGGGTTTGACATCCATGGGACACATCTCTTCGCACCTGGAACAGGATACACAGGACCAGGGGGTATCGTCATCCAAAAGATCGTCCTCCAACCCATACACCACCATGCGGGCAAGATTTCTCACCAGCAGCGGGGGATCGCCATGGGAAGCAGGACAGCCGGATAAACAGGTGCTGCAGTTAAAACAATGCAACAGGTCCCTGGTGTTGTATATTTGTTTCCACAGGTCTTTGTCTGACTCACTAAAATCCATAATACATCTCCTATTTGACTGCTGTAACCATTGGATTTCCGGACAGCTTGGCATCAATGACCGCCAGGATCTGTTTGTCACTGAATCCCATTATTTCTGCAGCATTATTCTGGCAGGCAACGGCGCACATGCCGCATGCCTGACATGTGGCACCATCCACAATGATTCTGTCAAGTGCCTCATCATATGAACGGGCGCCATAGGGACAGATATCAACACACCGCTGACATCTCACACAAATGGCATGATGGACCCTTGAAATCGTGTGGGCAGTGTGGATTTTTCGTCCGGACAGATAGGCATAGGTTTTCTGGGCTGCCGCCTCTGCCTGAAGGATGGCGTCTTTCAGGGTCATGGGCGAATGGGCAACGCCGGCAACATAGAGACCCACCTTAGCGAATTCAACCGGGCGCCATTTTGAGTCTGCTTCAACAAAAAACCCATCCTCATTGACCGGAATGGCAAAGGCCTTTCCAACGTCCCGGTTGGACGCTTCCGGGTCAACCCCGGTGGATAGAACCAGAAAATCAGGTGACAGTTCAATCTTAGAATTCAGGACAGATTCGGTAAAGGTGATCACAGGATTCCCTTGGGAAAGTTCAACTTTTGGCTTATTCTCCAGGTCAAAGCTCACAAAAACAATGCCTGCAAGGCGGGCCTGAGTATAATATTGTTCGGTAAATCCATAGGTCATCACATCCCGGTATAAAATAAAAATCCTGGCATCAGGATTTTTATCCCGGATGGCCAATGCATTGGCAATGGCACCGACACAGCAGATACGGCTGCAGTATTCGCGTCCCTTTTTTTCCCCTTCCTGCTTTTCCCGGGACCCCACACACTGGATCATGACAATGGTCTGGGCCTCACTCACATCAATTTCTCCTGTGTCAAGCCCGTTTTTAAGTTCTGCCTGGGTCAGGATTTTATCTGAGTTGCCATATTCGTATTCTTTTGTTTTACCCTCATGTCCGCCGGTGGCAATAATGACAGCACCATGGCGTAGGTATATGTTTTCCTGATTTTCCAAATCCTTGATCTTTGTTTCAAAGGCACCAAGGGAGCCCTGTGTGTCTATGACCTCACACTTCTTGTGAAGGGTAATGTTTTTATGTTCAAGGATTTTAATGATAAGGTCTTTTGCCATTGAAACAGGCTCAAGACCGTCAATGGTATGGTTGATATGGTTTCCGGCGTAACCCCCAAGTTTGTCTGACTTTTCAACCAGGTGAACATCCACCCCTCTTTTGGCAAGACTAAAAGACGCGTTCATGCCTGCGATTCCGCCACCCACAACAAGGGCGGTCTGGTTGATGGGAAGAATTTCAACATGGAGTGCAGGTTTCAGCTTGAGATTTTCAATAACAGCCCTGATGTCACTATACGCCTCACGGGTGAGATCCTTTTTTTCTGATTCAAAAAATCCCTTATGAACAATGGAAGACAGATCGATAATTTCAAACAATGCGGCAGAAAAGCCGGCCTTTTTTGCAAGATTTTTTAAGGATTTCCGGTACATAAAAGGATGGCAGGCCCCGATGATAAGTCGGTTGCACTTTGATTTGCCAAGCAGTTCAAGAATAATTTTTTTGCCTTCATCACTGCAGACCATATCAATGATATGGATTTCCCCGACACTGTTCAGGTTTTTGAGTCCGTTTCCAAAGGCATTAAAATCAACACTGGCTGCCTGACTCTTTTCACTACATTTACACAGCACAACACAGACCAGCGGATCTTCCCTGTCCTTAGCCGTGGGCTCGGGAATTGCCTCTTCATCAATTGTGATCACATCAAGGCTTGATAAAAGCGTGCTGGCCTGACCGGCTGCTGCAATACCGGAACTCATGGCCTCACTTAAATCGGTGAGCCCCATGAGGGAACCGCACAGGAATACGCCCGGTTTCATCAGCTTGACCTTGTCATAGGGATCTGTGGGCAAAAGACCTTGGGAAGTTAAATCCACATGGAGCAGATCAGCAAGGTTCTTATGGGTTTCATAGGGTATCTGTCCGGTTGAAAGAACCACCATGTCATAATCAGCCACATTAAACTCCTGGGTATTAGAATCATAATACCGCATGGAAAGGCTTTTATCCGGATTGAGCATTACCCCCTGGACACGGCATCGAATCAGTTTTACCCCTTCATCCACTGCTTTTTCATAATACCGGTAAAAATCCTTGCCAAAGGTTCTCATATCCATATAGAAAATGGTGGTCTCAACATCATCACCGCCTTTTTGTTTTGCAAGCACGGCTTCCTTTAAGGCAAACATGCAGCAAATGGAGGAACAATAGTCTCTTTTCTGTCTTCTGTTCCTGGACCCCATACATTGAATCCAGGCAATTTTTTTAGCAGGTTTTCCGTCTGAGGGACGCTTGATTTGCCCGTTAAAGGTGCCGGTCCCGCTGATAATTCTTTCAAAGGCAAGCGCGCTGACCACATCCGGGGAAACTGCCCAGGATCTGGCATCTTCAAAATCTGTCAAATTATAAAGCTTGACACCGGATGCAAGAATAATGGCGTGAACCTGTTTTTCAAAGGCAACATCCTCTGCCCCAAGGTCGATGACATTTGTGGGGCAGACCTTGACACATTCACCGCACTTTGTGCAGGCATCCATGTCGATTAACAGCATCTGGGGGGTACTGTGGGGAACGGGCTTGTAAACCGCCTTTCGCCGGGTCAGTCCGTGATTGAACGCATCGGCAACTTCAATGGGGCAGACCGTTATGCATTCCCCCAATCCATTGCATTTTTCCGTATCAATGAATCTTGCTTTTGTCAGCAGCTGGATGGTATAATTTCCAGCATCCCCTTCAACCTGAGTTAATTCAGTAAAGGGCAATATGTCGATATTTTCGTGGTACAGGCCTTTGCGCATGCAGTATTGTGACGCATACTCCCGGCCAACCATGGGCAGCATCCTGCACATCCCGCAATGATCGCTTGGGAACTGGTTGTCCAGCTTGGCCAGGATACCGCCAATCTGGGGGGATGTGTCTGTGAGCAACACCTTGTATCCGATTTCAGCCAGCTCTATGGCGGCCTTGATCCCGGAAACACCGGCACCCGCAACGAGAACTGTGCCTATGGGCTTTTCTTCTGCCATAATAATCTCCTATTTTACCTGGCCTGTCACTTCAACCAACTCATCATTTTCAAAAACAGTCAACGGCTGTTTTTCATCATGGGATCGTCCTGCCTGGTAATCAAATCTGGTTTGCGTCTTCTGGGCCGCTGTCCTGAAAATCGGCATCAGATCAATGCTGTTGGGGCAGGCACTGGTGCACTGACCGCATCCCACACAGAACAGGCTCATATGGCTCATTCGGGTCAGGTGATAGAACAGGGTGTCGGTGGGCATTTTAAGTGTTCCAAAGGTGTCTGCCCATCCCATGTACTGGTCCCCGTTGTGGCGAAAGGTATCTGTTACAAAGACACATTCCTTGCAATAACACACCGGACATGCCACCCGGCAGTTATAGCAGTTAATGCAGGCGGCCAGACGGTCTTCAAGCGCATCAAAATTAGGGGTTGTTGCCCTGTATTCTGCAAATGCCGCATCACGGGCATCTTTCCGTGTTTTGACAAGCTGCTTGACGGCAGCATCACGGCCGGAAGGAATTTCTCCAGTGCTGAACCCAGCCATTTCAAGGGCCTTGTCTCCCTTGGGTGTCAGGCTTTCAATATAAACGGCATCCGATCCTGACCCAATGACACACAGCCTTAAGTCCACATTGTCTGGTACCGGGAATTCACATATTTTGCATGCAGTGGAAATATCACATCCGCTGTTGTCTGTAATCCCTGCAAGGGCTTTTTCAAGAAAGGATTCAGTGGTTTCTTCTTGGGCCTGCAACATTAAAAAATCAAGGTTTTCATATCGGCCCAGACAGTCAATGCCGATCAGCAGCACATCATCAAAATTGGCCAGCTTCAGT
The DNA here is from genome assembly GCA_018821715.1 of Pseudomonadota bacterium. Classification (GTDB taxonomy): domain Bacteria; phylum Desulfobacterota; class Desulfobacteria; order Desulfobacterales; family Desulfobacteraceae; genus Desulfobacula. The sequence continues at coordinate 13,416 of JAHJLN010000010.1, forward strand.
TTGCCCAGCTCAACCAGTGCCCTGATCTCGCAGGATCTTAAAACCATTGCCACTTTCCTGCCCGAAGGACTTGCTGTGATGGAGGAAGCAATTTTAGCGCCATTCACAGGTACCACCGGCGCAAAAGGGTCAATGGCTTCCACATGCAAAGGACTGGTAACCAGTGTCTGCATCACCCCTCTTTTAGGTTGAGCCATGGGAGCCAGCAAGGCTTGAAACACACCTTTTTCCATGAGCCTCTTGAAAAGATCAGCCAGTTCCTTGTTCAGTTCGCCTTTTTTAAAAGATAATTTTGTAAAATTTGCCATCTGTATCGTCTCCGTTTTTTCAACCGATCTTTTTTTCTTGGTCAAGGGTTTCTCTGTTAAGGGGGCTTGGGCCTAATTCCTTAAGTTTGGCAGTCATTTCACTGGCAACATCCCGAAGCATGGTTCCTTCACTTGCAGCAATCCATCGCAGCCAGAACCGTTGTTCGTCAATGCCATATTCTTTTAAGATTTCGGTCAGCATGGCAACCCGTCGCCTGGCCTTTAAATTTCCATTGATGTAATGGCAGTCTCCGGGCCAGCATCCACCGATCAGCACACCATCGGCGCCATTTAAAAACGCTTTGATCACATATTTCGGGTCCACCATGCCGCTGCACATCATCCGAATAATTTTAATATTGGACGGGTAGGACAGACGGGATGTACCGGCCAGATCTGCGGCGGTAAACGTGCACCAGTTACAAAAAAAACCCACTATTTTTGGTTCGAACTCGCTCATATACGACTCCTGTTTAATTAAGTAATAATCCGTCTATTTCTGCAAAAATCTGCTGGTCTGTAAAATGCTTCACTTTTGCAGCACCACTGGGACAATGTCCGGCACAGCTGCCACACCCCTTGCATACGGCAGAATTGACCACTGAAACAGTGTTGAATTCATCAAATTCAATGGCAGTATAGGGACAAAGCCCGATACATACCTGGCAGCCCACGCAGATATCAGGGTCAATAAAGGATATCATCGGCGGAACTTCAACTTCTCCCTTTGCACTCAAGGCCAGGCATTCTGCAGCTGCCCCCTTTGCCTGGGCTACGGTATCGGGAATATCCTTGGGGCCCTGGCAGGCACCGGCAAGGAAGACACCACTTGAAGGGGTAGATACCGGGGCAAGCTTAGGATGTTCTTCCTGGAAAAATCCGTCGGCCCCGATACCGATTCCAAATTTACGCATGACATCGCTGGCATTGGATCGGGGTTCCATGGCCGTGCACAGGATGGCCATGTCCACTTCAATCTCAACCATTCTGCCGGAAAGTGTGTCTTCAGCCAGAACCGTGAGCATGCCGCTTTCATCTTCAGTAATGGAACCCACTTTTCCCCGGATCATGCGAACGCCTTCAGACTGGACTTTTTTATAGAATTCTTCATATCCTTTTCCAAAACAGCGCATATCAATATAAAAATTGTAAACCATGGTATCATGTCCGCATTTGTCTTTGAGAAGGTGGGCATATTTTAATGCATACATGCAGCAGGTTCTTGAACAATACTCATGATAATTGATATCACGGCTGCCGATACAATGGAGAATGGCCACACTTTTTGGTGGATCGGTAAACCGCATGCGATTATTCATATCGCGTTTCAAAAGTTTTCCCAGGGTGGGGCCCGTTGCATTTGACAACCGTTCAAATTCAAGGTTGGTAAATACATTGGCATATCTGCCATACCCATATTGGGTCATGGGGGTTGGATCAAGGGGATCAAATCCCGTGGCAATGATGATGGAACCGACATCAATGACTTCTCTTTCATCTTTTATATCATGGTCAATGGCCTTGGCCTTGCATTCATCCACACAAAGTTTGCACTCGCAGCAGCCACCGCAGTTAAGACATTTTTCTGCATCACTTTGGGCGGCAGGTTCAAAAAGTCCCAGGTCCACTTCTTCAAAAGAGTTCTTCCTTGCTGCGGGTTCAACAAAGGCAGACCTGGCTCTGGCCACGAGAGGCACATCTTCCGGGATGGGCACAAAATTATTTTCCACAGGGACGGCGTCTTTTTCCTGCTGTTTTCTTTCCTCGTCAAACATGTCCATTTCATTATTCAGATATCGTTCAATGGCTTTGACAACCCTGTGACCGCCGGCAATGGCCTCAACCACAGTGGCAGGCCCTGTTACAGCGTCCCCTGCGGCAAACACGCCTGGAACGGACGTCTGCTGTGTATCAGGGTCAACCAGGAAGGTCCCCCATGCCGTCAAATCAAAAGGGGTATCCTTTAAAACAGGAGTTGTCTCAACGCTCTGACCAATGGCTGGAATGACCATGTCGCAGTCAATGACATATTCACTTCCCTCGACCGGAACAGGCCGCCGTCTGCCGCTGTTGTCGGCAGGGCCGAGTTTATTTTTAATGCATTCAATGCCGGTGATGCGGCCATTTTCCACAATGATTCTTTTAGGTCCCGAAAGATTGACAAACTCAATGCCCTCTTCCCTGGCACCTTCAATCTCTTCAGGGTCGGCCGGCATTTCGTTTTGGGTTCTTCTATAAACAATGGACACGGTTTTTGCTCCGGATCTCATGGCAACCCTGGCAGCATCCATGGCAACGTTTCCACCGCCGATGATCACCACCCGTTTTTTGGCCGATCCAGCCCTTTCAAGATTTTCTTTGCGCAGAAAAGGCACGGCATCCACTACCCCTTCGGCATCTTCATTTTCTATATTCATTTTAACCGGCACATGGGCGCCAATCCCAAGGAATATGGCCTCAAACTTCTGCTCTTTAAGGCTTGCCAGGGTAAAATCACGGCCCAGGGCCATGCTGGTGTTCAGTTCAATCCCAATGGAAAGAATATGATCAATTTCCTGATCCAGGATGGCAGGCGGCAGCCGGTAGTCCGGGATACCGGTTCTCAACATGCCGCCGGGTTTTTCCATGGATTCAAAAATGGTGATCTTGAAGCCCTTGCGCCTCAGATAATAAGCCACGGTAAGCCCCACAGGGCCGGACCCGATCACGGCAACCTTTTTGTCTATCTCTTCAATCGCTGGTATGGGAACATCCTCAAGCCTTGCATGATCTGCAGCAAATCTTTTTAAATCCCTGATGGAAACGGCAGAGTCCACCATTGCCCTTCTGCAGTCTGTTTCACAGGGATGGGGGCATACCCGTCCTAAGACTCCGGGCAAGGGCAGACGTTCCATGATGATATTCAGGGCCTGCTGGTAATTCCCGATTTTAACCATCTGCACATAGCCCTGTACATTGGTTCCGGCAGGACAGGCGGTCCTGCAGGGGGCGGTTGTCCGTTTATCAATCACATACCGGACCGGTACAGCCTGGGGAAAAGAAAGATATATGGCTTTTCTCAATTTGGTGTTCACATCCCACTCATTGGGAAAATCAACCGGGCAGACCTTTGCACAGTCGCCGCATCCCGTACAATTGGATTTGATGTATCTGGCTTTATTATTCAGCGTGACCTTGAAATTGCCCACAAACCCGCTGACATTTTCAACTTCGCAATAACTTCTCAATTCAACATTTTTATCCTGGCCCACTGCCACCATTTTGGGTGTGCCGATACAGGCCGTGCAGTCAAGGGTAGGAAAGGCCTTGTCATATTGAAGCATATGCCCCCCCACGGTGGGCTCTTTTTCAACAAGATATGCCTTAAACCCAGCACTTGCGATATCAATGGCAGCCTGCATTCCCGCAATGCCCCCTCCCACCACCAGAGAGTTTGAATTGACCGAGAACTGGCTGGGGATGAGTGAATCCTGAAAAGAGACTCTTTTCAGGCCGGCCCTTACGATGATTCTTGCTTTCTCCGTGGCCTCATCTTCATTTTCCGTTACCCATGATCCGTGTTCCCTGACGCAGACCATATGAAAGGCGTGATATGGGTTCAGCCCTCCCCGAGCACAGGCGGCCCTGAATGTTTTCTCATGCATTCTTGGCGAACAGGACGCCACCACAACCCGGGTGAGGCCTTGTTCCTTGATATCGCTTTCAATGAGTTCCTGACCGGGATCGGAACACATAAACAGATAATCCCGCGAAACAACCACCCCCGGGAAGGTAGATGCATAGGCAGCAACTTCCGCCACCCGGACCCGGTAGGCGATATTAATACCGCAGTGGCAGATATAAAATCCAATTCGTTCAGACATGACAGTCCTCCTGCTCAAGGCTTAGAATATTGGTATGAGTTTTTCCAGAATGATCGAAAAATTCAACAGATGTTAACAGCAGTTCAGAAATATCCTGAACTTTAATTTTATTTTTGACGTCCAGTTCTTCTATGGCCATATTCAGCATCCTCATGCAATAGGGACAGGCGGTTGCAATAATATCGGCATGGGTTTTCAAAGCCTGGCGCACGCGCACGACCCCAAATTGCTGACCCTGCGGGTAGGTTTTCCAGGGACCGCCGCCGCCGCCACCGCAGCACAGACTTCGTTCCCTGTTATTCTCCATTTCAACCAGTTTAAGCTTTGGGATATTTTCAAGCACTCGTCTGGGCGCATCAAAAATTTTGTTGTGCCGTCCCAGGTAACAGGGATCATGATAGGTCACGGTCCGGTCAACAGGGCTCACCAATTTTAGCTGTCCTTTTGCGATGAGTTGGTCAACAAGTTCAATATAATGCACTGTATCTACAACATTTTTCAATTCTTTATAGTATTTTTTAAAGGTATTCATGCAGTGGGGAGAAAATGTCAGTATTTTTTTAACCCCTGACTGAATAAACAGATCTGTATTTTTTCTTTCAAGACTTGAGAATGTTTTCTTTTCCCCTATTGCAGCGGCTGGATCACCACAGCAGCTTTCTTTATCCCCTATTGTGCCGAAGGATACCCGGGCATGGGTAAGCAATTTTGCCAGGGCAGGTCCGGCTTTTTCACAGCCTTTTGAAGTGCTGGTATCATAGGCCGTTGCGCAGCAGGTGAACAGGCACCACTCCTTGTCAGGGGTAAAGAAGGGCAGATCCAGATCCTTTGCCCAGGCAAGACGGTCCTGTGGTTTGCCGCCCCAGGGATTTTGATTTTTGTTAAGGCTTTTAACCGGGGTTGTAAACATTTCAGGAAGTTTTTTGGCCGTCACATTCTGTTGACGCACGGATTTTACAAGATCAATGATATCGATGCCCCTTGGGCAATACTCAACACATGATCCACAAGTGGCGCAATTCCAGGCCGCTGTATCAACGGTAACCTGGGTGCAGGTTTCAAGACTGATGTTCCTCAGTATCTGGCGGGGACTGAAATAGGCAATCCCACTCCATGGGCAGACACCGGAACAGGTGCCGCACTGCATGCAGCCCATAAAGTTATCCCCCACATCCTTTGTCACGGTCGCAAAGTCAACCTGAGATTCTTTAACGATTTTTTCCTTTAACGTGGTCAGAAAAATGGCAAGGGGTCTGTAAAACAGATGGGACAGCTTTCCAAAGGGAAGCATGATGCTGAGCATGCCCACAACGATACCCACATGGATGGAATATATGGTGTAAGTGGCAACGGGCCATCCTGCAAGACGGAAGATATGGACCAGAATTCCGGTAAATGCACTGACAAATAATAAAATCAGAAAAAAGACATCTGTAAAATCAGAATACCGGTGAAGTTTTTCTTCTTTCAGGTACCACCTGCTGTACAACATATTTCCCGACATCAGCATGAGTGCAATGGTGGCATAGTATCCGAAAATCCGCGTGGGATGCCAGAAAGGATGGACAATATCAGTTTGAAAAACGTCAAGGAAACCGATGATAAAAATTTCCATCACAATGTAACCGGAAAACAGGAAAAAATGCCGCATCCATCTGCTGCTGGGACCGGTCCCACATTTGCGCCACCGTTTCTGGGTCAGATAGTGAAGCAAAAAGACCGGTGCCTGGGTTATATAGGTTGTAATGGGAATTTTTGTACCCTGCATGATACCAAGATACATTCGAAATCCGTTGGAAATAAGCAAAGCGCCTAGTATGACAAACATGATCTGATCACCGATATGCACCCAGTGGGGAGGGGCAAATGAATTCAAGGCAACCCGGTCGGTAATCACTGGCCCGTGTCCAAATAGAAAAAGCAGAACAATTCCCAGGGTTACCCCAAAAAAAGCTGCCACCTGCCATTTGGGTGATGAATAAAAAAGTCTGGCAAGGCCGGTCCAGTCAAATTGTGTCGTCAGCCAGCGCCGGGTAGCCATCATGGTTTCAGCAGGCTCAGCACCCCTGGGACAGTCTGTATTGCAGTCGCCGCAGTAATAGCAGAGCCATGGTTCGGGTGATTCAAGCAATTTGTCTTTCAATCCCAGCTGAAGATAACGGTATATCCGTCGTGGAAACGTATTGGTGCCGCTTGATAACGGGCAGGCGGCAGCACAATTCCCGCACTGCATGCACAGATTCATATCCTTGGCACCCAGTTTTTCTACTTCCCGGAATAAATTTTGATCAATGGTATTATTGGCCATGGCAATTCTCCGTATGCTGCACAAAATAACGGCCATCCTGATATCTGTTACAATAATTTTTATTCATTCGATTCCCCAGACGGAAACAATTTAGACAACTTGATGATTTCCAGTTCTTTAATAATTGTTTCCAAAGCATCTATGTTAAGCGGTTTTTCAATGAATTTATAAATTCCGGCCTTGGCAATTCCCACCGCCATCTCATCATTTGTAAGGGTGGCCATCAGAACTCTCGGAACCCCTGGTTTTTCTATGGCAACCTGGTTGAGAAACACCAGTCCATCCATGTCCGGCAGAAAATAATCCGAGACAACAACGTCAATATCCTGGTACTTCAGTGCGTTAAGACCCTCAGATGCGGATTTGAATATCAATACCCGCAAGGGGCTCTTGCTAAAGAAAGTGCTTAAGGATTCTCTGACATACTTGTCATTATCAATGATCATGATCTGTGAATGGTAAGGCCGGTCTTTTCCCATAAGTCCCTTGTCCGGATTAAAGTTTTAATTGCAGATGATTAGAGCATGAAGCATGCCAGCGTTCTGTTTTGATGTGTTTTTTGTTTAAATACAGGAAGTTACAAAATATGTAGGGCTACAGATTTTGATAATACATTAAAATCTTCTAAAAAAAATTTAGAAGATTTGAGAAATTTAGAAATATTTAGACTAAAGGGTTAAAAAATATCAGAAAGGGTACGATGGGTGTTATATCGGCTTGTTCAGCTTTTTAAATTTGTATCGAAAGGTATGATGATTCATTTTCAACAGACGGGCTGCACGGCTTTCATTCCCGTTGCTGAGCCTTAAGGCATGCGCCATGTATTTTTTTTCCAGGGTTTGGAGCAATCTTGCAAGATGAATCCCCTGTTCCGGTATGGTGACATCCATGTCTTTTGTCCCACCTGGTTCCAATGATTTTACAGGATCAGGTTTGGAATGAAGTCCAAGATCGTCTTCAATGATCATGTCGTTTTGTGCAATGAGACAGGCTCTTTCAATTATATTTTTCAGCTCCCTGACATTTCCGGTAAACCTATGCGACAGCAGCAGATTTTGAGCTTCAATGGAAAGATCTTTCAGGTTTTTTTTAAATTTGATGTTAAACTGATATAAAAAATGCTTTGCCAGCGGCAGGATATCATCGCTTCTTTCATTTAACGAAGGAATTTTGGCTTTGACAACACACAGCCTGAAAAACAGGTCTTTTCTGAAAAGGTCCCGGTCAATCAATTCCTCCAGGTTTTTATTGGTTGCAGACACCACCCTTGTGGTGACCTTATATTTCCGGGTGCTGCCAACCTTATAAAACTCTCCGCTTTCAAGAAACCTTAGCAATTTTGCCTGACCCGCAGGGCTTAAATCAGCCACTTCATCAAGGAAAAGAGTTCCGTTATCGGCTTCTTCAATAAATCCCTTTTTCCCTTGTTTTCTGGCACCTGAAAAAGCACCTTCTTCATATCCGAACAATTCACTCTCGATTAATTCATCTGGAAAGGCAGAACAGTTAACCGCGATAAAAGGTCCTTGAAACACAGGGCTTCTGACATGGATGGCTTTAGCGATCAGTTCTTTTCCAGTCCCTGTTTCTCCCATTATCATGATGGGGGTATCCGGACTTTTGGCAACCATATTGATAAAATCCATTACATCTTCAATATTTTTGCTCTCACCGATAAAACAGGGCTCATTGTCTTTGAGGAATTTTTCCTGGAGAAGCTTGACCTCTTTGCGCAGAGAAATGGAGGAAACGGCCTTTTTAATGGTCAATTCAAGAATATCAGGGTTCAGGGGCTTGAGAATAAAATCAAAGGCTCCTGTTTTCATGGATTGAATCACCATGTTGATATCTTCAAATGCAGTGATCATGATAACCGGAAGATCAGGAATCCTTTTTTTTACAATAATCAGAGCGTCGATGCCGCTCATGGCCGGCAGACCGATATCCATCAGCACCAGATCCGGCTTTTGATTTTCAAAAGCCGTCAAAAAGGATTCTGCATCCCCAAAACATGCAATGTCATATTCGTCTGACAGGAACAGCGTGAGGCTGTCCCGAATGGTTTCCTCATCATCAACAATGCAGATAGAGTATCTTACCATGACTTTTTTTCATTCTTTTTTAAGGGAAGTTCAATGATAAAGTGGGCGCCTTTTTTTGTACCGGAATTAAATCTTAATGAACCGCCGTGGTCAGTTATGATTCTGTGGCAGATGCTGAGGCCGATGCCGGAACTATTTGTTTTTGTCGTATAAAACGGATCAAATATTTTTGACTGGCTTGACATGGGGATACCAGGACCGGAATCCTTTATTGATATGGCAATAAAGCCCTTTTCCTTATAGGTGGCAAGCTCTATCACCTTTTCGCCGTCATACCCTTTCATGGCCTCAGCTGCATTGGTAATAAGATTCAAAACCACCTGCTCAATGAGATGGGGCTCGTTCCAGCATTCCGGAATCGTCGGGTCCAGGGTCTTTATGAATTTAATCCCATTCTTTCTTAATGTGACAGACGTCAGTTTGGTTACCTCATCAATATTTTCATTAATATTGGTCATGAAAAACTGGGGGCTGCCGGGCTTTGA
>JAHJLN010000102.1 GCA_018821715.1 Pseudomonadota bacterium
AGCAGGCGTCAGTTCCAGTCTTCTGTCCCAGATAGAAAGGAACCGGATATCCCCTTCCCTGGACACTTTGCTTCAGATCTTAGAAGTATATGGTGTTCCGCCTAATAAATTTTTTAAAGATTATGAAACCAGTTCAAAGGTTGAAATCATTAAAAGAGGGGATCGGAAGATTTATCAACGAAAAGGCTTTAAATATGAAAAGCTTTGCGGTGACAGCCAGGCCAAGGGGAATCATTCTTTTAATGCCTTTTTCCTGGAGCTTGCGCCCGGCCAGAAAAGAGGGGATGTAAGTGACGGCCATCTGGGGCGTGAGCTGGGAATCGTTGTTCAAGGCTCAGCACAGCTTGTTTATGGCGAAGAGACGTACGAACTTCAAAAAGGCGATGCCGTCTCCTTTTTTTCACAGATCCCCCATGTCATTCAAAACTCGTCTGAAAAGATATTCCAGGCATACTGGGTGGTTACTCCGGCAGACGGGGAAGATTATTTTGGGGATAAACTATCATAAGGTTTGGAGAGAATAATGGGAAAGACCATAGCACAGAAAATATTTGAAACGCATTTGGTGGACGAGCCCTTTGGCGATGTCAGTGTTTTAAGACTTGACAGGGTTTTCTGTCATGAAATTACAACCCCGACAGCGATTCAGGATCTTGTGGCAAGGGGCAAGGACCGGGTGTTTGACCCGGATAAAATAAAAGCTGTCATTGATCATGTAACGCCTGCCAAGGATTCCAAAACAGCGATGCAGGGCCTCATTCTGCGGGAATGGGCAAAACGGCACGGCATCAAGGATTTTTTTGATATCGGCCGCAACGGTGTGTGTCATGCCATCTTTCCGGAGAAGGGATTTGTAAGACCGGGGTTCACCATTATCATGGGAGATTCACATACCTGTACTCACGGGGCGTTTGGCGCTTTTGCCGCCGGTGTCGGAACAACAGATCTGGAAGTGGGTATTTTAAAAGGCGTCTGCACCTTTAAACCCCCTCAAACATATAAAATTGAGATTGTCGGAACCTTGCCCAGGGGTGTATATGCCAAAGATATCATCCTTAAAGTCATCGGTGAGATCACGGTTAACGGTGCCACAAATATGGTGATTGAATTTTGCGGAAACATCGTGGATGACATGACCATGGATCAGCGGATGACCCTGTCCAACATGGCAGTAGAAGCCGGTGCCACCAGTGGGATCTGCCTTCCGGACATGACAACCGTTGACTATCTCTGGGAGTTTATCAAAGATGACTATTCAAGTAAACAGGAGGCTTTTGCATCCTTTTCCAGGTTTGCATCAGATGATGATGCCGTATATGCCAAAACTAAAACAATTGATGTCAGTGATTTAACGCCATTAACCACCTTTGGCTGCAGGCCGGATAATGTAAGACCCGTATCCCAGATGAAAGGGACAAAGATCCATCAGGTCTATATCGGTTCCTGCACAAACGGACGACTTGAGGATTTAAGGATTGCTGCAAAAGTTCTTGAAGGCCATACCATTAATGAACATGTCCGTGGAATTGTTTCTCCTGCCACACCCAAGATATTTTCACAGGCTTTGGAAGAAGGGATTATAAAAATTTTTATGGATGCAGGCTTTTGTGTGACCAATCCGACCTGTGGTGCCTGTCTTGGCATGAGCAACGGGGTGCTGGCCGCAGGAGAGGTGGCAGCAACCACAACCAACAGAAATTTTAACGGTCGAATGGGCAAGGGCGGTATGGTCCATTTAATGAGTCCTGCAACCGCTGCAGCCAGTGCGCTTAAGGGTGAAATTTCAAACTCAAATCTTTTTTGTGAACAAGGAAGGTAACAATGAAAGAATTTAAAGGAAAGGTGTTGTTTCTGAATCGTTCAGATATAAATACAGATGAAATTATCCCGGCAAAATACCTCACTGAAATTGAAAAAGCAGCCATGAAACCGCATTTGCTTGAAGATTTAATCCTTGAAGGCTTTGATCCAAAAACAGATATTAAAGGAAAATCGGTTATTGTTACCAGACAGAATTTTGGATGCGGATCTTCAAGGGAGCACGCTCCCTGGGCCCTTGAGGAAAACAGAATCCATGTTGTGATTGCCTCAAGTTTTGCAAGAATATTCAGGCAGAATATGTTCAATTGCGGCATGCTGGCCATTGAACTTTCCGAAGATAGGATCAATGACCTTTTTAATGCGTTTGAAACCCATGATACTCAGATTTCAGTGGATGTTGAAGCATCAAAGATCAGGATTCAATCAAAAGATCAAACAAAGGAAATTGAATTCCATATTTCAGAATTTGACAGGACCCTTATTCAAACCGGTGGCTGGGTGGAGTATGCAGACAAACAGTATTAGATCCGTGACCTAACTTCTGCCGCCGCTCCATTTCAGACGGGTTTTCAATACTTTGAAATAGGACTGTTCCTCAAAAGAAATCATCTTTATATCGTTCCGGCTTTTTTTTATAAAGATCTTATCTCCAGGGTCCATTTCAAATCCTTCCTGTCCGTCAAGGGTCAGTATCATGTCTTCAGGGCTGCCTTCCAGCCGGATTTCAACTTTTGTTGAGTCTGGAATGATCAGCGGCCTGTTTGTCAGTGTAAACGGGCAGATCGGGGTCAGGATAATGGAAGGAACAGCCGGGTGAACCACAGGTCCTCCGGCAGCCAGGGAATAGGCTGTAGAACCGGTCGGGGTGGCGACAATCAGGCCGTCAGCCCGGTAAGTCGTCAAATAGGTTGAATCAAGATATACTGCACACGATGCCAGCCGTGACAGGGCTGATTTGTTGATCACTGCATCATTGAGGACATCTACATCAATAATCTGTTCATTGCCGCGAATAACCTTGATATCGAGACGGCTTCTTTTTTGGATAAGGTATTTTCCCTCAAGCATTGATGTCACAGCTTCACTAAGGCTTTCTTCCGTGGTTTCGGCAAGAAACCCGACCTCACCGAATTTGACACCCATCAGGGGGATATCCCTGTTTTCTATGAATCGTGCGGCACTCAGAAAGGTACCGTCTCCGCCCAGAACAATCATGCACAAAAGATCTTGAGGGATATCGCGGCTCTTTGAATGCTGGACATCTATAACAACACATTGTTTTCCCAGCCTGTTTTCAAGTTCGCGGGCTTTTTTTTCAGCCTTGTCATCGTTTTTAATTACAAGCCCGATCCGTTTTTTGTTCATGAGTTGTTCCCTGCCTCCATTCTTTTATTTGGAATGCTTTCATATCGATCAGTATGTCAAGTTTTAAAAATCAATGCGCCTGGGCCCAGTTTTCACCGGCTCCGAAATTTACCTTTAACGGGACTTTCAGAGGATGAACAGTTTCCATAATGTTTTTTGCAAGATCAATCAACACGTCTTTTTCTTCAAACGGGCATTCAAAAATAATTTCATCATGAACAGACAGCAGCATTTTTGAAGCCAGGTTGTTTTTCTTTAAGGCCGCCGCCATTTTTATCATGGCAAGTTTGATTAAATCGGCGGCACTGCCCTGAATGGGGGTGTTAATGGCTGCCCGCTGGGCGAAATTTCGAAGATTAACATTGGAAGAATTGATATCATCCAGGCGCCGTTTCCTGCCGAAAATGGTAAATACCTCACCGGTTTTTTTTGTTTCCTCTATGGTGGTATCAATAAATGTTTTTACACCGGAATACCGCTTAAAATAGTTATCAATATAGGCTGTTGCCATTTTGCGGCTGATGCCAAGATCGTTGGCCAGCCTGAATCCGCTCATGCCGTAGACAATACCGAAATTAATGGCTTTGGCCTGGTTTCTTAAGTCCTCGGTAATAAATTCTGGCAAAACCTGGAAGACTTCCAGGGCAGTCCTTTTATGAATATCTTCATTGTTTTTAAACGCTTCAATGAGAATTTCATCCTGGGCACAATGGGCCAGGATTCGAAGTTCGATCTGGGAATAGTCGGCTGAAATAAGGGTATGGCCGTCTTTGGGGATAAAGGCTTTCCTAATATTCCTGCCCTCTTTTTTCCGGATGGGAATGTTTTGAAGATTTGGATTGGAACTGCTTAATCGTCCGGTTACGGTAATGGTCTGGTTAAAGGAAGTATGAATTCTTCCGGTCTCTTTATTAATCAGCAATTGCAGCGCATCCACATAGGTCGACTTCAGCTTGCCCAGGGTTCTGTATCTTAACAGTTTTTCAGGCAGTTCATGGGTTTTGGCAAGATGGGTAAGCACTTCCACATCGGTTGAATACCCGGTTTTCATTTTTGTTTTTTTTTGGGTTTTCAGGTTTAACTTTTCAAACAGGATAACCCCCAGCTGCTGAGAAGAATTAATATTAAATTCCTCGCCGGCAAGGCTATATATATCTCTTTCAAGGTTTTTCAGTTCTAATTCAAAGGTGTTGGAAAGGTGTTTTAACACATTCCTGTCCACTTTGATCCCTTCCATTTCCATATTCGCCAGAACAGGGATTAACGGCATTTCTATTTTTTCCATCAGGTCTGACAGGTTTTGATCCTTTATGTCTGTTTTAAGTTGCTCATAGGCCATAAAGGTAATATCTGCGTCTTCAGATGCGTAATCCACGGCTTCTGAAATCGGGACCTGCTGGAAGCCGATCTGGTTTTTGCCTTTACCCGTCACTTCTTCATAGGAAATGGTTTTGTAACCAAAAAGATTCATGGCAATTTTGTCAAGGCCGTGACGTCTTGATGACGGATCTAAAAGATAGGAGGCGATCATGGTATCAAAGGCAATTCCCTGAAGGGTGATGCCGAACCTTGACAGAACGATATAGTCATACTTGATGTTCTGCCCGATTTTTTTAACATCCGGGTTTTCAAGGACAGGTTTGAAAATCCTTAATATTTCTTCTTTTGCGGGTTGCTCAAACTCGCCCGGAAAGGTATGGCCGATGGGAATGTAAAATCCATGGTTCTCCTTGAAAGAAAAGGAAATCCCAACAAGATCGGCCTCGGTGGGGTTTTTGGAAGTGGTTTCCGTATCAACGGCGAAAATCCCCTTGTTTTCAAGAACATGGGCAAGTTTTTCCAACTCTTTTGTTGTTGTGATCAGTTTGTATATTTTTTCAGATTTATCTGCTTTTTGTGCAAATTCTGTAGCAAGGGTTTTAAATTCAAATTCCCGGAAAAGATCAAATGCTTTTTTTGTATTCATCTCTTCCAATTTAAAATCTTCAATTTTTTTATTAACAGCTACAGTGGTATCAATGGTGGCCAGATTCCGGCTTAAGAAGACAAGATCTTTACTGTTGGAAAGGTTTTCATACAACTTTTTTTTGTTTTTAAGACTATCAAGATTTTCATACATATTTTCAATGGAACCAAATTGAGCAATTAAAGCAATGGCTGTTTTCGGTCCAACACCGGCTACACCTGGAATATTATCCGAAGTGTCGCCGGCAAGCCCTAAGACATCAATAAACTGCATAGGTTCGATTCCCATATCTTTTTTAACTTTTTCCACATCTGTCAGGGTATCTTTCATGGGATCCCACAGGGTGCAGTTTTTGGTAACCAGCTGAATAAAGTCTTTGTCCCCCGTGACCATGACCACTTCAAACCCTTGTTCTTGTGCAAGCTTTGAATAGGTCCCCACAAGATCGTCTGCTTCAAACCCCTGTTTTTCAACTACAGGGATATTAAATGCTGCAATTATTTTCTTGATATCCGGAATTTGAAGGGCTAGTTCTTCGGGCATGGGCGGGCGATTGGCCTTGTATTGATCATACACCTTATGCCTGAAGGTGGGGCCTTTAACATCAAAAAAAACAATGGCGTATTCAGGGCAGTTGTCCTTTAACAGTTTTAGCAGGATTCTGGCAAAACCAAATGTGGCATTGGTTGGATGGCCTTTGGACGTGGAAAGACTTCTAATGGCATGAAATGCACGATAAAGGAAAGCACTGCCGTCGATGAGAAATATTTTTTTTTGATCTGTCATAGCAAACCCTTTTTTTGGATATTGAATTTTTATTCAATTCAAGGCATATATACTATCTTTTTTACCAAAGGAGAAGTATATTTACCCGATGAGCCAAAAAGCCGAAATAAGAAAAGAAAAAAGGCGTAAAAAAAAAGTAAAAAACTGTCATTGCTGCAGACAGACCTTTATGTTCTGCTGGAATTGCAGGTGCGGATTTTCCATGTGTCAGGACTGCATGTATGAGAATCTTTGGGGCATGACCTGCAACGGGATTACCTGGGAATGCCCTGATTGCGGCGAGCAGAACGGATACGGGAATCAGTAAAAATTTTAGGGACATACACATCTGCAAAAGGAGGGGAACATGGCAAAGAAAATCAATATCGGAACCTTGATATCAGGTGGCGGGACAAATCTTCAGGCAATTATTGATGCCTGCCGTGATAACCGGATTGATGCCAAAATTCTTTTTACAGGTTCCGACACTCCCGGGGTCAAAGGGCTTGAACGGGCAAAAAAAGTAGGGATTGATACCTTTATAGTGGATTATTCTAAAATTATCAGGTCCTGCAAAAAAGGAATAAACAAAAAACACCTTCCAAAAGATTTCAATTTAGAGGAAATTCTTTCAAAACAGCAATTGGTTGAGACCCATGCATCAAAAGAACAGACAGCATTTTTTTTAAAAAGCCGTGCTATAGCAGAAAAAATCCTTTTAGATCATATTCTTGACTATAACATTGATCTTCTAGTACTGGCAGGATTCATGCGGGTGTTGACACCCTATTTTATTGACAGGATCAACACAGTGCCGGGAAAATATAAAATAATGAATATCCATCCGGCGCTTCTGCCGTCTTTCCCGGGTACGGACGGATATGGGGACACGTTTCGTTACGGCTGTAAAATCGGCGGGTGCACTGTCCATTTTATTGATTACGGCGAAGATACCGGTCCGATTATCGGGCAAAAAGCATTTGAAATCGCGGATGATGATACCCTTGATGATATAAAGAGAAAAGGTCTTAAAAAAGAGTGGGAACTGTATCCCCACTGCATTCAGAAATTTGCTGATTGTCTTTAATCAAAGCGGACCTGGATTCTGTCTTTTCAACTGTTAAAAAAAGAGTTTACCATTTTAATCGCGTCAAGGTAGAATTCAGGCAATTTTTTTTCTATGGCAGTACCGGACATAACAGCATAAAATTTATTTTTCCAGTCTCCTTGTTCAAAGCTTTTAACAATGGTTAAAAGCTTTTGAAATTCTTTGTCTTTTCCAATCAAGGCGGTTTTTATTTTATCGGAAAAAGCAATATTTTTCAGGATATCTTCCATCCGGCTGTCCAGCATGGCATCCATAAATGAAAAGAGTCCAAGGGTAAACAGCTCCTCTGTTGTATAAGAAGTTTTTAAAATGGTTCCGCATTGTTCACACATCCTGGCCCGAATGACGGAAGATCGAATCAGTTCAGTGGGTTTATTTGCGCTCAGGTCAGATACGGCAACGATATGGATAAATTTTTTAAGCTCGTCGGTTCCCAGATAGGTGATGGCGTCTTTAACGGTATTGATCGGAGTGGGTCGGCCGAAATAGGCGGAGTTAATGAATTTTAACAGCTTAAAGGAGACAGACACATCTTTTTTAATTAATGCCTCAAGTTCTTTAAAATCAATTTCTTTTTTCCCAACTTCGTTGATCAGTTTTAATTTCGTAATCTGGCTGGGTGAAATTTCTTTTTTTGAAAGCACTTCCGGCTTTGCGAAAAAATATCCCTGGAACAGGCGGAACCCCATCTTTTTTGCCTGTTTAAATTCGTCATAGGTTTCAACTTTTTCAGCTAAAAGGGTGATATCGTAATTTGTTAGAATATCCTTTACGATGGTAGAAAGCGTTGGAAGCGGGGTTGCAATCAGGTCGAATTTGATAATCCGGCACAATTTCATCATGGGCTCGAATTTTTCATGATAGATAAAATCATCCAGGGCAATATTGAACCCCTTTTCTTTAAATTGCTCCAGAGCATCGATAATATCCTTATCCGGCTCTACATTTTCCAGCACTTCTATAATGATGTGCTTTTGAGGAAAAAGAAGGGGAGTTTTTTGCAGGATCAGTTCTTTTGTAAAATTGATGAGTCCGGGTTTGTCCCCTAAAATTTCTTTGAGCTCAAAGGAAAAAAAAGTGTTTGATAAGACATTTGAAGTGGCAATATCTCCGTCAATATCGGGAAATGCGTTTTCCAAACCCAGTCTGAACAAAAGCTCATACCCGAAAATTTTTCTTTGGGTTGTAAAAATGGGTTGCCGTGCAACAAAGATATCCATATGAATTTCCTCCGGACGGACTTTTTTGAAAATTGATCTTAAATATTTTTATAT
>JAHJLN010000103.1 GCA_018821715.1 Pseudomonadota bacterium
AAGAAAAACTAATAGCCCAGAAACTTGCGGCAGAACGTGGAAAACAAGCTATGGTAGGGGAGATTGCCGGGAAAATGGCCCATGATTTCAATAATATTTTAGGCATAATAATGGGCAATACAGAACTTGCACTTATCGATTGTAAGGATGCTCAAACAAGAAAAACACTGGAATTAATATTTGAGCAGAGTGTACGGGGGAAAAACCTGACAAAAAATCTGGTTGCCTTTGCTAAAGATCAGGAACCCAAACAGGTGTTTTTCAGAATCAGCGAAAAAATTGATCTTGTTTTAAACTTGATGAGAAAGGATCTTACGGGAATTGAGCTGTTAAAGGAAGAAACCCCGGGTGTCCCGGAATTGCTTGCCGATCCGGGAATGATCGAGCATGCACTTGTAAATCTGATACAAAACTCAATCCATGCCTTAAGCCAGGTTGAATATCCAAGAATTAGTATTCGAACATACAGCCGTGAAAATTCTATCTGCTTTGAAATTGAGGATAACGGGTGCGGGATACCCAAAGAGCACCTGGAGAGTATTTATGAACCTTCTTTTACATTAAAAGGAGGCAAGGATTTAACAAGCTCATATGGCAGCGGCATTAAGGGAACCGGTTATGGCATGGCCAACGTAAAAAAATATATTGAGCAGCACAAGGGCAGTATTCTTGTTGAATCAAAATCAGGCTCAGGTACCCGGTTTACAATCAGCCTGCCTGTCATTGAAAAAGAATTAACAAAACAAGAGAAAACAGAACTAAGAACAGAGAAAGGTCATTTTGAAAAATATATTCTTCTTGTTGAAGATGAAACAGATATCTCTGATATACAATACCGAATATTAACACAGGAGCCTTGTAACCACAAAGTTGATATTGCCAATAATGGGCAGGTGGCAATGGATTTGATTGGAAGAAATACATATGATCTTGTCAGTTTGGACTATATCCTTCCTGGAAATATTAACGGGATGGATATTTATCATCATATCAGAACAATTGACAAAACCATTCCAATCCTGTTTATTTCAGGCAATATAGAATTTTTAGAGTCCATAAAAGAATTAAAGCAAAAAGATGCCTGGATCGATCACCTGTCAAAACCCTGTCAGAATAAAGAGTATGTAAACAGTATAAACAAGTTGTTTGAAAGCGCCTTGGCGGCACAGCTGTAACGCGGCACATATCAGCCGGTGTGCACCATTTATGCAGTCCGGCAAAGGCTTCATGTGTCAGGGTTCGGCTCAACGACCAGCCTCTCATATGGCTGGCGAAATTTTGGACAACAATTGGCTTCACATTCGGTTGCATTTACACAAAAATCGGTTGAGTACCCAGTAATATACAAGTGATCGATTTTAAATTTTTTCAACAATGTTGACATGTTTGTTTTATAAAAAGAATCGTTAGCTTCCTTTTCGACATATAGATCATCTGCTTCTTGTTTTAGTTCTGGCATAATTTTCCAATCCTCAGCACCGCTTTTAACAATTTAATTTGTGTTGATTTTTTTACATATGGTTTGTAAGTAAATTTATGCGGTTTTACATGATATGTAAAACCGGCACTTCAACAGCCTTTGAATAGGACCTGAAAATGGAAGCTCATGAAGAGAAAAGACGTTATCAGAGATACGAGTATAGTAGTCCAATGCATCTACACCGGATGGATAGCCAGGATCAATACTATTATGCAGAAATGAAAGATTGTTGCCAGGGTGGCTTGTCCTTGTCGACTAATGAAAAACTTGTTGTCGGTCATCTTGTTTATCTTGAGATGAAAAATTATAATGAATATGCATCAGGTCCTGAAAAATACAAGAGTTATTTTGGTAGTGTCAAATGGGCAACTCCAAATTCATCGTCTGATGTTGATGCTAAAGGTTACTATTCATATGGGATTGAATATAATGAACCTGCCTATTACGATTGTTAGATTTTGGCAGGATAACCCTGGGTGTTTTAAAGATCCGATCACTTTTCAGCCTGGCTCATGTATACCAAATCCTCTGGATGTTGCTTATAAATTTTTGTGGATGTGTGTGATTCTATTAATTCCCATATGTGGAGAAAGGATGATAAAAGCATAAATGGAAATATATTGTCCAGTCAAAGAATGCGGATAAATTGCCCCAGATCAGGCTTGGCCATATCTTCATTCGGGGCATGAAGATCACCGGTTTTTAAAGACTGGGGTCTATCCCCCAGTCTTTATAGCCTTATAGCCGAGCTTAATTAAAGCATCATGTATTTTCCGTCAACCAGGTTCAATTGCCCGGGAGAAATTGTTACCAAACATAAATAGGGCTTTGTGGCAAAGCCGAAGAAATCTTTACCATTTAACGATAACAAAACCAGGCCCATGATTCGAAATCGATGGGCCGCCAGCTGTTTCACCATCTATTATTGGAGCAGCTATTTGCTGTTCCTTATTGTTACATTTGACTATTATTTTATCCTCTTTTGTTTCTTTTTTTTTACCATCTTTTTTATCTTTATAGGACCAAGACACACGGATTTCTGATTTATTTCCCTTTTTAGGGTTGAAAATATTTAATTTTCTTAAACAGAAGAAAAAAAAGTCTTATCTGCAAGGTCAAAGCCGTCGGTTGCCAATGCTACAATACTTCTCAATCCAAATACGGCAGGCCCTCCTGCCCTGGTTGTCTGTTGAAGTGAAATTCTCGGCAATAGAGCCGCCTATAGTATCTCACCTGACTATTTGATTGTCTGGCTTGTTTTTGTTAAATATATTCCTTGCCTCTTCTTCAGCCGAAAACAAAAGCCCCTCCTATTTTGTGGGCTTTATTTGCCACGAATGAATTTCCGATAATGTGGACGACACATTGCTCAAGAACCGTAATTCCGGCTCCGACTTCGGACGTATTTTCACTAAATTCGTTCATTAAAATATCGACCGTGGACTGGCTGGAAATGTAAAGGCCTGCTCCAACTCGAGCATTATTGCCGGAAACAACATTCTCGCGAAACACGCCTTTACATTCCTGAATCCAAACCCCACCACCTGGACCACTGGCGGTGTTCCCTGAGATCCTATCACCTTTCATGTATACGGTGGATTCGATTGCTTCAATGCCTGCCGCTCCCAATGCCTTGTTGTTCCGAATGATGTTTCCGACAATTCTGGGCGCATGTGCCTGTGAAATAAGGATTCCACCCCCCAGTTTATCTGTTGAATTTTTCTCAATAATGTTTCCCTTAATCAATGATGAGGATTTCCCATGTATAAAGATACCGCCGCCTTTGTCTGCGGTATAACCACCACGCACCGTGATTCCCCAAACAGTTGAGGAGGTGCCTTCCAGCAAAATTACCGGACCCTTTCCCTTTGCATCGATTATTGTTGAAGCAACGATTTTCTCATCCTCCGGGTTTTCACTTCTCAGCATAACAGACTTTCCGGATATGGTAATTGTTTCCTCATACACCCCTGGTGCAAGGATGATCACAGCACCATCTTTTGCCATGTCAACAGCTTTCTGAAGTGTATGGTATTGTTTTGGAACAAGGATTCTCTCTGTTTCATTTTCCATGGGATCAAAGGCGCTATTGTTTTTATTTTTTATAAAAACCACCTTATCAATACCCAACTCTTTTAGCCGTCTGATCATCGCTTCTCTGTCAAAATTTTGTACAGGGCCGATAAGTACTCTAAAAAAAATAAATACCTTCCATAGTCGTTTTTTTAACTTGAATCAATCCAACGGCCTGCATTTTTTCTTTCATTCTTAAAGCATTTTGCTGATTTCTGAATGACCCTATTTGTATAAAATAACTGTTATGTGATAAATCTGAACCGCTTAAGTGCTTTGAGACCTGGAAACTTTCTTCCTTGCCAACTGCGTTTTTAACAGGCAACTCCTGGGGGTTTTTCTCCAAAAGCGCAATAATTTCACAACCTCTAGATGTCCATTCTGAGAAACCAGAAAAGAATAAACATCACATATAAATATTTAAAACCATTATATTTTTGACTATTGATCTGCATTTTTTCTTCCTAATAGCGGTTCATTCGCTGTGAACTCAGAACATACGGCTTGACCGTAGCATTTATATATTAATTCGGCAATTAGATAGCCGCCCTAATTTTTAGAAATGAAAAAAAAGTCGGATGATCTATCAAATCGGCAGAAGGTCAGGGAGGTTTTCATCCATTGAGGAGCTGAATCAGCCATTAAAAGTCGGCCGGGTGGAACAAAAATCAAAGTTACTCGAACGTATAACGGGTTGAAATTTAAATGGATTTAAAAAAATGGCGGAAGTGCATGGGAATCGAACCCACCCGGGACGGTATTAACGCCCCACATCGGATTTGAAGTCCGAGGGCCCCACCAGTGAGCCGTGCACTTCCGCATCGAAATAAAGAAAGATAAGTATACCTGAAGAACCTTATTTGTCAACCAATTATACAGTTTTCAATTTGAGAATGCAAAGAAATCCGGGGTATTTTTTAACCGTTTTTTGGACTGTTTTTTGCTGAACCAGACTCTATATCAACGGATCCGGAAAATCAGAAACAGGGAATGCGGCTTCAAATAGCGTTAATATGCCGATCATCCGATAAGAACGGATAAAAAAAGAAATATCATGGTGATGTCCCTGTTTTTACAGGCAGTTCCTTTCGGGCTGCCCACTCGGTCCAACCGGCATCATACCAAAAGATTCGGTTGTATCCGAGAAGGTGCCTCAGGACAAAACAGGTCTGGCTGGCTTGATGCCCGGTCCTGCAGTGGACAATAACAGGCGCCTTTTTTGAAGGTATTATCTTTTCATATGCCGCAGTGAGTTCTGAAACAGGTTTGAATTCTATTGCATCCGCGGTTTTAACGGTATCCAGGTCAAATGGTCGGTTAACCGCACCGGGAATGTGCCCGGCTCGGGCCTCATCAGATTTTTCTCCGGCATAGTATGCCTGTGGCCTGACATCGATAATGAGAGCGGATTTGTTCTGCACATGGGAGAATACAGCCGGGTAATCAATTGTGAAGTGATCTTTATCCGTGTCCGGGTAGGTTGAACCGGTAATTTGAGGGAGCATTGCATCTGTTGAAAATCCCAATGCTTTCCATTTTATATACCCGCCTGAAAGCAAGGCATAGGTGGTGTGGCCCAGTCTTTCCAGGGCCATGCCGAGCAGGGTAGCGTCCTGAACTTTTTCTCCATAAACAAGCACCACAAGGGTTTCCGGCTGGATGCCCATCAATGACAGATGCCCGGCTAAAAGGTTCGCCGGCAACAGACAGGATGGTACCCCTTTGATATTGCCCCTTAAGCTTTCCACATGTAAAGACAGGGAACCCGGGATATGACTGGTATTGTATTCAGGCTGACTGCGCAGGTCGATAACCCGCATGCCGGGATCATTCAAATGAGCAAAAAGCGTTTGTGCATCAATGATGCCGGGAAGGGTCAGGCCCTTGATGGGTAAACCGGCCCTGGGGAGATTTACTGCCAAAGCAGAATCAGACATTAAAAAAAACTGTCGCCACTGGTTAATCTCCAGGGCAGCAGATTCCGGGACGGGTTCAGATCTGAGAGATACGGGTTTAAGACATTGGTTGATAAACCCGTCCAATCCGTCCGTGAGAAGATAGACATTGCCGAACCCCAAACGGGAAAGCGCATCTCTGGCTTGTGCCGGATGGGTCATGCCGTTGGAATACAGCACGATCAACCCATGGTTTCGGTAAGGCTCAAGCTGTTTAACAAGATCTGTTAAAGGAATATGGCGCGCTGTTTTAATATGGAATTTCAAAAATTCAGATTCAGACCTGACATCAACCAGAAAAAGGTCTTGCTGCCCTGTAATTATCCTGCGAGCCAGCTCTTCCGGCTCCATATGATCCAGCGCATTTTCGATCCTGTTTAACAACGCCTGTTCTGTTGTTTCTATGGATGTCGACTGCGTAAAAGGTGCCTTGTTTTTTGCAGCAGGAGACGGCTCCCCCAGGATCATAAATACAGAAAATCCCGTAATAAATAGGACAAAAGAGAATCGTTTTAAAAAGCCAGACTGTAAATAGTCACTTTTTTGAACCATTTTTTTCTCGATCAGTTCCATACACCAGAAAATTAGAATTCCCATGAGGACAAAGAGCAGGACAAACCCGTCCTTTGACATGCCGATGGATTGATAAACAAATGCTGTGTGCTGATTTCCGGCGTCATAAAATCCTTTTACCCATGCATAGGTTTCATTGAAGAAAAGACTGCCGCCAACGGCTCCCCCAAGAAAAACAAAGGCATCCCATTTTCCAGAGGCTGCACCAACTGCTGCGGTGCCCGGGCACCATCCTCCTGTGACAAAACCGATCCCAAAAATGAGGCCGCCCAAAATCTGGGCTTTATAAATTGTTGGATTCAAGTAGATGGCCTGCTCGGAGATCAGACCAAAGCGCAAGCTCAGGGCAATGCCGACGACTGCCGTAATCATGGCTGTGAACATGACCTTGATCACCGCCATATCTTTAAAATAAAACACACCCGAAAGCCGCCGGGAACTTCCAAAACCAGCACGTTCCAGAACAATTCCAAATAAAATACCGATCACCAGGGACATGAAAAGCGCCTTTGACGAATCCAGCAGTCCGAGGCTAAAAAATGTATCAATCATCCCATTGCCTCCTTACAAAATATGCTGTGGCATACCCGCTTGCAAACAGGCAGATCAGGAAAATAAAACTGCCGGTTAACAGGACGGCGCCTCCAGTCAGCGCTTGACCCGATGTACATCCCTGGGCAAGACGACTGGCATATCCCACAAGTACCCCCCCGCTTAACGCAAGGCTCATTCTTTTCCAGGAAGAGCATTGCCTGCCTTTTTCCAGTTGAAAGGAGAGCCTTTTTTCTCCGAAGGCAGATATCAGGCCGCCTATCATTGTGCCGATGAACATATATACCAGGTAATAATCAAGGGGGTCTTTGCCCCAGGCGCCAAAATACTGGGTGTTTGCAGTATGTTCCGGCAGCAGCCATCCCTCAATTGCTGCTGCGATTCTCGCGATGCCGGAGGATGCTCCCAGTCCGGTTCCAAGGATCAGGAAGGATGCAATTAACACAAGTCCCAGGCAAGCCCCGGCAATATAGGGATTCATATAGGGTTTGGCAGATGGTTTCATGATCAGCACCCCGCGCTTTTCTTTTTAGGTTTTTCAGGCGTTGGATTTGCCGGGCCGGCCGGTTGTGGAAGTTTGGTCCCTGCCGGTGAAGCAGCCGGTAAAGGCTGTGGTTTTTGCTGTTGGGTCGTCTCCTTGATGCCACCTTGAAACGCTGATTCGCTCCAATATTCTTCCAGACCGCCTCTCAATGCCTTGATGTCCCGTTTGGTTTTTCCAAAGAGCATGCCTGCGGCCATCATGGCCAGCGCTCCGTCTCTATCCACAATGATCAGTGGGCCTGCACCCACAAGATGGGCGGGATTGACCAGAAGATCGGCAAGATCAACATTCACTGATTGCGGCAGATGAAAATCCGTAAAAGCCGATGGCGGGCGGATGTCTACCAGGTCAAATGTTCCGGGAAGATCCATGATCAGGCTTTTTAATTCAGCCGATGAAATCCTGCCCGGCAGCCTGATTTCTTTTTTTTCTGCTTTACCTTGAATGACCGTTGATTTTTGGCTGTCTGAACCGAAAACAGGATACCCGGCATCAATCCATGCCTGGCTGCCGCCTTTCAGGCTGGTGGCTTTTGCAAATCCTTTCTGTTCAAGGATGCCCAGGGCAAGACTCGAGCGATAGGCTGAGTTACAGACAGCCACAACAGGTTCTGCCGGGTCGAGTTTGCCTGACAATTGTGCCAGCTGATTTAACGGCATGTTGATGACCTGGCCGATTCTCAGTCCCATCCATTCGGTTGGCAGACGGACATCAACAATGACCGGGGCATTTCCGGCCTTCATTGCGTCATACAGGGCTTGCGGGGCCATCAGATCCACGCTTTTTACAGGCAATGACGCCGCAACCCAGGAGTCAAACAACAGCGCCCGGGAGCCATACCCGACCCGATTCAGCCGAAAAGCGGCCTCATCAATTTCTTCCCGGTTTCCGGTGAGTACAAGGGGTGCCCCCCAGGGAACCATGATGCCGACCCAGGTTTCCAGCCGCCCCCGTAGTGCGATATTGACTGAATTGGGGATATGGTTTTTTGCATAGTGTTCCGCATCCCTGATGTCTACAATGAAGGCGTTGGCAAGATCCGTCAATCGCATGTCGGTTCTGATCGTTTCAGGGGGTGTCTTCCAGTCAATCAGTTCAGGCCCTTTTTTGTTTAAGGCTGCATTATACTTGAAATACTGGGGCGCTTCGGGCAATCCTTCAAGCACGGCAGCAATAAAATCACTTCTCGCTGAAAATTTTAAATAATGATTGGTTTGTCTTTCTCGACCAAAGGTTGAAAAGGGATCGTCACTTAAATGCGCACCGCATAGAGATCCGGCACCATGAGCGGGATAGATGGTCACGTGGTCCTCTATCTGGGATAGCTTTTTCTGCCAGGTGTCAAATGACATGGATGCCAGAGCAGCTGCGGAAATGGTCCCCCCCATCAGGTCGGGTCGTCCGATACTCCCCACAAATAGCGTGTCCCCTGTAAAGGCAGCTTCCGGCTTTTTCCCTGCACCGGTGCCATAAACAATTGAGGTTGTACAATCCAGGGTATGTCCCGGTGTTTCAAGCACCTTTAACTCAACGCTGCCAATGGAAATGATGGACCCATCTTTTAATGGCGTATGGGGATATCCTGCATTTGCTTTCTCGCTGATGAAAACAGGGCACCCGGTCTTTTCGGCAAGTTCGATATGACCGGCCACAAAGTCGGCATGGCTGTGCGTCAGCAAGACACCCTTGATCTGGGTGTTTTGCTTTTGTGCGACATCCAGATACGTGAAGATATCCCTGCCAGGGTCAACTATCAGGGCCTGGTTTCCACTGATCAACATATATGAATAGTGTGACAGAACGGCAAGGTTGAATTGAATAATTTGAAAACCCGGATAGGTATAGGTATCAACAATATCATACAAGGATGCAGCGTCGGAATGCGATGCCGATTCCGAATCTTTTAAAGACCCGGCAAAACTCTGAGTTCCGAAGATGATGAAACTCATGAAAAAAAATATTAAAATTATTCTTTTAAAAATCCGGTTCATATGTTACCTCCTTGTTTTTTTTGAGCCTCGAACATGGTATGGCAGTTGCAATAGTTGAGAGCATACCGGAGAGTCCAATTCATGTGAATTCGATTATATCTTTACAGATAAAACATCTATTTTTTATTGGATTGATCTTTTCCCTTAATTACGCTTATATTTTGCCAGGTGTCAATGACAATATGGTTTTAGGGGATAAGGACAGTGATTTTGGCCGGGATTATTGTTCCGGATCATCTAAAGGGTCGGCAAATTATGGACAAAGCCAAAGCGATGCATCCTCAAGCTCTTTGAACAAAATAGAGCAGACCGGGCCTTTAAAAAGGCGGGCCAGAATGTTGCTTTCACTGCTGGATCGTCCCAGGGCGACTGCGGCATATGCTTGCATTTCAACGATTTTCAGTATCTGTTTAGCCGGATTCCCCGAATCCAGCAGGCTGGTTTGAATCATATCAGCGGGCAGTCCGTGTTTCAGAAGTATTTCCCTGTATTGGTCCATCAAGGAAGATTGGGCCGCGATTGAATCTACAGCAAGTAAATCCACCCGGTGTTTCTTTTCAAACCCGACGATAAAGCCTACATGATCAGCCATCTGAAATGATGCTGCCGACCCGTCAACATAAAACAATACATTTTTTCTGGAAGGGTCTGATGAACGGCAAAGCCAGAGCGGGAAAGTAAAGGTTTCGTTAAAGATTGCCCTGCTTACACTGTCTTCAAAGATCTCTTCTATCATTGAAAGTCCTCTGCGGCCTAAAACAACGGCATCATACGATCCTTTTTCACCTTCCTGAATAATATCGGCAATTTTTGAAAAGATCCGGGCCTCTAATTTTTCAGTCAGATTTTCTTTTGGAAATCCCAGATCAAGGCATTCCTGGAGGGCTTTTTTCATCGCCTCTTTCCCTTTGGCAAGAAGTTTTCTTTGCTGTTCTTTTTGTCTGGAATCTGCCTCAAGACTTTTTTCGTTTTCAAATACTGCGGCAGGTTTTGGTGCTGAATAAAACAGGGTGGATTTAATATGGTGCTTGTCTGAAAAGAAATCTGAGACAAAGCGGATACCATAAAGGGCACTTTTCTGATCTGAAACAGCAATTAAAAAATGTCTATCCATGATAGTCTCCTTTTTTTGAAACCTCTTTTTAGTGAAACAAACAGCTTTTGTGTAATGTTTCGATCTTTTACCGGAACAAAGGAGTTGTCAATACAAAAAAAATTAGGTTCAGTAATTTGGAATTCATGGTTTTATTTTTTTTCTTTTTAATCTATACAACTTTAGGCGTTGTCGAATTTTACGAGTGCTGTTCAGGATACGGGCATTTAATTTTTCCTGATACCGGGTCATCATCCTGTATACCACAAGATATCCTATTGCTGCCAACGGCAATCCAACCAGAATTCCCCCTAGTGTCATGGCCGCAAATATCCTGGGTGCATGCTGTATCATTGCCAATAAGGATTCAATCGTCATAAGATTTTTGATTTCCAGGGGCTTTTCAAGCCCGATAAGCTTGGATCCAAGAAAATAGGTAAAGCTGTAGATAAACGGGGCAGTGATCGGGTTGGTTACCTGAACCCCAATAACTGCGGCAATTTTGCTCCACTTCAGCAGGGATGTAGCAAAAATTGCCAGGGCTATCTGAATACCCATGGACGGACTGAAACCGATGAAAAGTCCAAGAGCAAATCCTAGGCCGATTTCATGGGGTGTCCCTCTGATTTTCAGGAACCTGTCATAAATCCGTTTGGCATAAGTGATTATCATTATTTTTGTAGTTTAAACCATTCGTGATGAAAATACATCTAAATTTTTAATGGCGGTCTTTGTCAGGCATAATGAATTTTTGTTTAGGAAAATGCATGAACAAGGATATGGCGAATTGCTGCTTACAAGTATTTTGAAAGATGTCCCAATTTTAATCATCATCTTCATGCCATCGTTTCTGATGGATGCTTTATAGACTATGACAGTTTTTACATGGCCCAGACTTTACGTGTCTCAGAATCCGGTTTTCGACTATTGGACCTGATATTTTTCCAGTCATGTTTATCTTCATTCTCTGTTGATTCTGTTTGATTCTTATTGACAAGATATGCAATTTTCACAATAATAATTGTATTTTTCCACATCACGAAGTTCATGATAGAAAAAATGCTATCCTCTGATTCTTAAATTGTTGCAGACATAATTTATCGATCCGCAAAGATAGAAGTGAATACAGTACAAATTAATTTTAGCCCGACGTAGAAACCCTGGCCCTCAGGGCAAGATCAGATTGTAATGGCTTTGCCGTCTGTACGGCTCAATTTAAAAAGCCAAAACAGGAGGAATGGCATGAAAAAGGTTAACAAAATTCTGGTGGCGTGCGATTTATCAGCATACTCTATCCAGGCGGTCGAGTATGCCGTTGACATGGCCGAGAGTGTGGATGCCGAATTGGTTATCGTTAATGTCATTAACCAGCGGGATCTGAACATGGTTGAAAAGCTTACACAATACACTGACAAAATCACCCTTAAAAAATATATTCAGGAAACCAGGGAATATCGATCAGAAGAAATAGCAAAGATTCTTGCGGATTCTAAACGCGATCCGAATTCATACAGGGTGGTTTACAGGATCGGTGTCCCGTTCCGGGAGATTCTGATCGCGATCGAAGAAGAGAAAGCAGACATCCTCGTTATGGGAACAAAAGGCCAAACTGATCTGGAAGAGGTTCTTTTCGGGTCCACTGCCCAAAAAATGTTTCGCCGATGCCCCATTCCGCTGTTGAGCATTCGTATAAAGGCCGATGATTGATGAGGAGATATAACGGTTTGCAAAAAAAATCGGTCGCTTATTTTTGGTGAAGAAAAGTGTTGAAAAGCAAATGTTTGGGCTGGTAAATTTGAAGGAGTGAATACATCATTGGAAAAGAGGGATAAAGATGGCAGACGAACTACAGGAAAAAGCATATACCGTGACCGGAGGTCAACGGTCGCAGGCAGATGACAATTCAAACAAGGAAACTTCAGGGCAACGGCAGGGCGGGGAGCAAAAATCTGATATGACGTCTGTCTGGAAGGACAGATATATTCGTTTGCTCGCTGACCTGGAAAATACAAAAAAACGTCTTTCCCGCGACTCTGCCCAGGAAGTGGAACGTCAAAAAGAAAAATTGCTGAGTGATGTGTTGCTGGTTGCCGACGGGTTGGATTTAGCCCTGTTACATTTATCCAGTGAAAATGACAGTCGGAATATCTTCCAGGGTATCGAGCTGCTCCGGGACATCCTTGATAAGTTTTTTATCAAATATGATGTGAAAATAATTGCTGCCTGGGGAGAAGTGTTTGACCCCAACTTACATGAAGCCATTGGGATGGTTCAGCATCCGGCAGCAGATCCCAATACTGTGGTGAGGGTCGAGAGAAAGGGGTATTTATATCGCGGCAAACTGTTACGTCCAGCACAGGTGCTGGTGGCTGCAAGTTGAGTCAATACCCCGGAAAGATTAGATTTTATATCCGGAGTTTATACAGGTAGATTATGGAATACAAAGATTACTACAAGGCATTGGATGTCGATCGCAAGGCCGATCAAAAGGAGATTAAAAAAGCCTATCGAAAGCTGGCCCGGAAATGTCATCCTGATGTCAATCAGAATGACAGTGCGGCAGCCCGGAAATTTTCTGATCTCAACGAGGCATATGAGGTGCTTTCAGACCCTGAAAAACGTCAGAAGTACGATCAGTTGGGCTCCCAGTGGCAAAGTTACCAGCGTACCGACGGACGACCCGAGGACTTTAACTGGGGTAAAAAGCAATCTGCATCCGCCCGGGAGCATACCTATAGGACAGCTGATCCCAAATCCTTTGAAGAGTTGTTTGGAACTGCTGGTGGATATTCTGATTTTTTTGAAACCCTGTTTGGCGGGACAAACCAGGGGCCGGCTGGCAGAGACCATCAATTTTATCATGATGCACAGCCTCAGAGGGGAAAAGATTTTGAACATCCGGTTCAGGTGAGTCTGATGGAAGCATTTAACGGAACCAGCCGAGTGCTGGAGTGGGAAGATGGCCGTAAAATAGATGTTAAAATCCCACGCGGGGTAACGTCTGGTTCACGGGTACGGATCAAGGGGCAAGGTGGTCAGGGAACCGGCAAAAATAACTCAGGGGACCTGTTTCTTCAGATTAAGGTTTTGCCTGATAAACGGTTTTTGCGTGACAATGATGATTTGAAAATTACAATTTTTGTTGATATGTTCACCATGCTGTTGGGAGGCAAGCTTCCAGTATCCGGCATTGACCGTTCAGTTAACCTTGATATTCCGCCGGAAACCCGGAATGGTCGAATTTTCAGGCTTCAAAAAATGGGAATGCCAAAAATGAAACACCCGGACCAGCGTGGTGATCTATATGTCACAGTGGAAACAATATTGCCGAAAAATCTGACTGCCGGGGAAAAAAAACTGGTTGAGCAGTGGAGGGATATGCATTGACCACATATTTACACTATGTTGAACTGAACCGGCGCGGCTGGTTGGGAGAAAGACGATGAAAAAATATCCGATTGCTCTTTATTGCGATCACCAGGAGATCCATTTTGAGTGCCGGGTAGTCGCTCGTCTGGCAAGGGTTTCCGAGGCATTTATTTTCAAGTGTGAAAAAGAAAATCTGGTCACAACCCGTATGATGCTGCACGGCGAGAAAGGATTGTGTTTTGCTGATGTGTATAAACTAAAAATGATTCGTCACCTGCACGAAGATATGGGACTAAATCTGGAGGCAATAGATTTCGTGCTGCGATATCAGCACCAGATAAAAAGATTGAATCACAAGCTTGATCAAATGAAAGAACGTATCCGTCAAAAGGAGAAGGCGCATCAAACTGAAATTCTGAGCCTTTACCGGCAGCTGGAAAATTTAATGGAGTGATGAGCAGGGTTTAAAACACGATGGTCATAAGAAAAAACATAGAGGAAAACAATGGGACAATATAATCTGAACAAAATCTTTCAGCCGGTTAATGTGGCAATAGTGGGTGCCAGTGAAAAGAAAGGAACCATCGGTAATGCACTGATGAAAAACCTTATTGACGGCGGGTTTTCCAAAGCACTGCTGCCGGTAAATCCCAGGTATGACACCCTTCACGGGCATGAATGCTTTGGATCGGTTTCCAGCATAAAAATACAATTAGACCTCGTCATTATTGCAACCCCCATTCATACGGTTGCTGATATTGTTCAAGAATGCATTGAAAAAAAGGCGGGCGGGGCCATTATTATTTCAGCAGGGGGAAAAGAAATCGGGATAGAGGGCCGCAAGATAGAGGAAAAAATTCAGAAGATTGCATATAAAGGTGGACTCCGTATCCTGGGACCCAACTGCATGGGACTCATCCAACCCGGTGTCCGGCTCAATGCAAGCTTCGCGTCCGAGATGCCGGATATTGGAAACCTTGCGTTTGTCTCCCAGAGCGGTGCGATCTGTTCCTCCATTCTTGACCTGGCTTTCAAGGAACGCATCGGGTTCAGCCATTTTGTCAGTATCGGGTCCATGCTGGACATTGATTTTGGAGACATGATCGATTATCTTGGAAATGAACCGGCGGCAAAGAGCATTTTATTGTATATTGAAAGTCTGACAAATGTCCGCAAATTCATGAGTGCGGCCCGCTCGGTGTCCCGGATTAAACCCATCATTGTCCTGAAATCCGGCATCACTCCTGCCGGAGCAAAGGCTGCAGCCTCTCATACAGGGGCCATGGCAGGAGAAGATGCCGTATATGATGCTGCTTTCAAGCGGGCCGGTATCGTGCGTGTGGACACCATAGAAGAGCTGTTTGACTGCGCGGAACTGACGGCCAAGCAGCCGCGTCCGAAAGGTCAAAGGCTGGCCATCATTACCAATGGCGGCGGACCGGGGGTAATGGCCACGGACGCACTCGGACGTTATGGGCAAGAACCTGCTGCCCTTGATGCGGAGACCCTGAAGGCACTGGATGATATACTGCCGTCATTCTGGAGCCGGAGCAATCCCATCGATATTCTCGGTGATGCATCGCCGGAACTTTTTTCCCGTGTTCTGAATATCTGTTTTAATTCGAAAACCATGGATGGGGTCCTGGTGATACTTGCACCCCAGGCCCTTACAGAACCTTTTTTGGTGGCCCAAAGCCTGGTCGCTGCCATAAAAGACCGTCAATACCCTGTGATTGCCTGCTGGATGGGGGGCAAAAGCATCGGCAAGGCCGTGGACCTTCTGAATGAAGCGGGAATCCCAACCTATGACACACCGGAACGAGCGGTCAGGGCCTTCCTGTACATGGTTGAATATACAAAAAACCAAGAAGTGCTTTTGGAAATTCCACCCAAATTGAATAAAAACCTGGTCTTTAATCAGAAAAAAGCCGGGGACCTGATTTCCCATGCGCCTGAAAATGAATTCATGACGGAATCAGAATCAAAAAAACTGCTCCAGGCCTATGGGTTGCCGGTTATAGAAACGCGCACGGCATCGACAAAGGCCCAGGCATCTCATATCGGCAGGGAAATCGGATATCCTTTGGTCATGAAACTTCAATCTGCGGACATCCCCCATAAAACTGACGCGGGCGGCGTTCTCCTGGATTTGCGGTGTGATGCCGATGTCTGTGCTGCCTTTGACCGGATCATGGTGTCGGCACGCAAGTTTAAACCCGATGCCCGGCTGGACGGGGTAACGATTCAGCCGTATTTTTCAAATCCGGATTTTGAAATTCTCCTGGGTGCCAAGCGCGATCCCAATTTCGGCCCGGTGATTCTCTTTGGGATGGGGGGAATATATACAGAAGTATTAAAAGACAGATCCCTGGGCCTTCCCCCCATGAACCGGCTGCTGGCCCGGCGGCTCATGCAGGAAACAAGGGTCTATTCCCTGTTGAAAGGATACCGGAACCGCGCCGCAGCAGACATGGAAAAACTCGAAGAAATGATTGTCAGGCTTTCCCAGCTGTTGATGGATTTCCCTCAAATTTCTGAACTGGATATGAATCCGGTTCTGATAAAGAATGGCAATCCGGTTGCTGTGGATGCCCGGATCCTTGTTTCACCGACAAAAATACCGCCCTTCATGCATCTGGTGATCGGTCCGTATCCGGCAGAGGAAGAATCCCGCATGGTAAGTGCTGACGGGCAGGCCATCTTTATCCGCCCGGTAAAGCCCGAGGATGCCCCTCTTTTTACAGCATTGTTCAAGGAATTGTCTCCCACAACCATTTACTATCGGTTTTTCAGTGCGGTAAAAGAATTAAATCCCAAAATGCTGGCCCGGTTCACCCAGATTGATTATGATCGGGAGATTGCCCTGGTGGCCATTGATGAAACGTCTCAAACCGAAAGGATGCTGGGAGTGGCCAGGATCATTGGGGACCCGGATGGGAAAACAGGAGAATTTGCCGTTCTGGTGGGGGATGCCTGGCATGGCAAGGGCATTGGGGTGCGACTGCTGGAAAAATGCCTGTCCATTGCTGAAAAGCGCGGGTTTAAAACGGTCCACGGTTATGTTTTAAAAGAAAACAGAAACATGCTGGCCCTTGGGAAAAAGCTGGGATTCGGCATGGAAAGAGACCTTGATACCGACGGGTATAAACTGGTCATCCAGTTGGGAGGAAAACATCATGACATTAGCTGAAAAGATTCAAACCATATTTCCACGAGCCGCTGATATACCTGAACACCTGTTAAAGGATATTCCCTGCATTCAGAAAGGGTTCCTTATCAATGGTGAAATTCGGGTCTGGGATGGCCCGCGTCAGAAGGTGCTTTCACCGGTTTGGACGGCGGATGATGCAGACCCGAAGCCTTTTTTTATCGGAGAATATCCTTTGCTGACCGAGTCCCATGCTCTTGAGGCCCTTGATGCAGCAGTGGCAGCCTATGATCATGGGCGCGGTCTCTGGCCCACCCTGTCTGTTGCAGATCGAATTGACCATATGGAACGGTTTGTTTTTCAAATGATCGAGAAAAAGGACCAGGTGGTGCGGTTTCTGATGTGGGAGGTAGGCAAATCCTTTCAGGATTCCGGCAAAGAGTTCGATAGGACAGTAAAATACATCAACGATACCCTTGCCGCCCTGAAAGACCTGGATCGAATTTCTTCCAGGTTCACCATAGAAGAAGACATCATTGGCCAGATCCGGCGCGCGCCCCTGGGTGTTGTCCTGTGCATGGGACCGTTCAATTATCCGCTCAACGAGACCTTTACCACACTGATACCCGCGCTGGTCATGGGGAATACCGTTATCTTAAAACCCCCAAAGCATGGTGCGCTTCTTTATGCACCGCTGCTGGAGGCTTTCTGCCGGATTTTTCCCAAAGGGGTGATCAACATTATTTATGGCGAGGGTAGAAAAATGATTCCCCCGCTCATGGCTTCCGGGAAAATAAATGTTCTGGGACTGATCGGCACAAGTAAAACAGCCAATGCATTAAAAAAACAACATCCCCATCCCAATCGCCTCCGCTGCGTACTGGGGCTGGAAGCCAAAAATCCAGCCATTGTGCTCAACGGGGCTGATCTGGATCTGGCGGTAAAAGAATGCGTTTCAGGCTGCCTTTCCTTTAACGGGCAGCGGTGTACTGCGCTCAAGATCCTGTTTGTCCAGGCCGACATTGTTGATGCTTTCCTTGGAAAATTTGCCGCAGCAGTGAATGCCTTAACGATTGGCATGCCGTGGAAAGAAGGGGTTATTATAACACCGGTAGCAGAAAAAAACAAAACCAGTTATCTTGAGGCACTTGTGGCAGACGCTGTTGAATACGGTGCCGAAATTGTCAACCCGTCCGGTGCAATGGTTTGCGGCAGCTTCTTTTTCCCGGCAATCCTGTATCCGGTCACCCACAAGATGCGGGTCTATCATGAAGAGCAGTTCGGGCCGGTCATTCCTGTTCTGTCATTTGAAAATGTCAGTGAACCGGTTGACTATATGATTCATTCAAATTACGGTCAGCAGGTCAGCATTTTCGGAAGCAACCCGGACCAGATCGCCGGTTTGCTTGACCCGCTGGTCAACCAGGTCTGCAGGGTGAATATCAACAGCCAGTGCCAGAGAGGGCCGGATACCTTTCCATTTACAGGGAGGAAGGACTCGGCTGAAGGAACCCTTTCCGTATCAGATGCGCTGCGGGTTTTTTCCATCCGAACACTTGTCGCAGCCAAAGAGACAGATTTGAACAAACAGATCATCACTGCTATTGTCAGGGATCATAAAAGCAAATTTCTGGCCACTGATTTTATTTTATAAGGATTTTTTATGGCAAAAAACAGTCTGTTCTAAATTTTGCATGTCAGCCCATGTGAAACCATAAAACAACAGGAGAATTATTTTGGGTATCCCCCTGCCATTCATCAGGGAAGCGGCGGACAACAGTGGTCATTTTATGTGGGATAACCCTTGTTTTAAATAATTTCTTTGATCTTTTTGATGTATTCCGGTGTTGTACCACAGCACCCGCCGACAATTTCAACGCCAAGTTCTTTGATTTTTTTAATATTGTTTGCAAAAAAGGTTTCATCCTCCGGGTAAAAGACGGTGTTGTCTTTTGTAACCTTTGGCATACCGGCATTCGGCATAATGATTACAGGGACATCAATACTTTTTCTAATTTCATCTGCCAGGTCAATCATTGTCCTGCTCCCGATTGAGCAATTGGCGCCAACAGCAGATGCACCTGCATCAACAAGTGATTTCATACTGTCGGTCGGGCTGTTTCCGAAAATTGTAAAAAACCCTCTTTTCATTTTCTTAAATGTAAGGGAACAAAAAATCGGCTTTTCAGATACAGACCGAACGGCTTTGATGGCTGCAATTGCAATATTAATATCAAAAATAGTTTCAATAAGGAAAGCGTCAACGCCTTCATCTTCAAGAAAACCCGCCTGCTGGGCAAAGCAGTCCACTGCCTGATCAAAGGAAACAGGACCCATGGGCGCAAGCATATCACCAAGCAAGCCCAATTCACCTGCAATGTACCGGCCTTTACCACACACTTTTCTTGCAATCTGAACGCCGGCACGGTTAACAATTTCCACACTTTGGGAAACCCCCATTTTTTTTAGCTTTATGGCAGATGCGCCATAGGTATTGGCACTGACCACATCTGATCCGGCATCATAATAGGCCTGGTGTATTCCCATGATGATATCCGGATGCGTTAAATTCCATTGTTCAGGTGCTTCTCCACCTGTAATACCTTTGCTGATAAGAATTGAGCCCATGGCACCATCAAAAATAAGGCCCTGTGTTTGAATTTTTTCAAGAATATCCATACCTGACTGCCTTGATAATGGGTTTGAAGTCTGAGGAGCCCCCACCAGTGAGCCGCGTACATTCTTAATTATGTATAG
The DNA here is from genome assembly GCA_018821715.1 of Pseudomonadota bacterium. Lineage (GTDB taxonomy): Bacteria > Desulfobacterota > Desulfobacteria > Desulfobacterales > Desulfobacteraceae > Desulfobacula. Next base: position 19,536 of record JAHJLN010000103.1, read on the forward strand.
AATAAATAAAGAAAATTTAGTATATATGACTCCTTTGATTTGTCAAGTTGCTTTTAGGATGCTTTTATTAGAAGAAGGAAGAATAAATGATAAATTCACAGCGGTTGGCTCAACGGTTCAAAACCCTTGTTGAGATTGATTCTCTTTCCCGCCGGGAGCGGGATGTTGCAATGGAAATTGAAAAAATATTAACCCAAATGGGTGCAATTGTCTGCTATGATGATGCAAAGGAAAAGGTAAACGGCAATTGCTCCAATCTTGTGGCTAAATTCAAAGGAACTGTTGATACAAAACCGATATTTTTATCCGGTCACATGGACACGGTTGGGCCTGGAGAAGGCATAAAGGTCCAGTTTGAGAATGGTATTTTTAAAAGTGACGGGACAACGATTTTAGGTGCGGATGATAAATCCGCAATTGCCATTATTCTTGAAGTCATGGCGGTAATTCTTGAAAATAATTTGGAATATCCGCCGGTTGAGATCATTTTTACGGTTTGTGAAGAAATCGGTCTTTTAGGGGCGAAAAACTTTGATTATTCCTTAATGGATTCAACCTTCGGGTACATACTGGATTCAACAGATACCCAGGGCATTGTTACAAAAGCGCCTGCAGCAAACAAGATCACCATAAAAGTTTACGGTAAAGCCGCCCATGCCGGGGCTGCACCCCAGAACGGCATCAATGCGATCTGGGTGGCCTCAAAAGGTATTTCCAGGCTTACGCTGGGTCGTATAGATGAAGAGACCACCTGTAATCTCGGCATCATTAAAGGGGGGGTTGCCACCAATATTGTCCCTGAGTTTGTTGAAATAAAAGGGGAAGCCAGGAGCCATGATATTGAAAAACTAAACGCTGTCACAGATACGATTGTCACAGCATTTCACACGGCAGCCAAAGAGGTTAAAGCCAGTTTGGATCTTCCCAGGGTAGAAGCGGTTGTAGAGAAGGATTTTCCCAATACAAATATTTCTGAAGCCCATGAGGTCATTCAACTTGCCAGGAAAGCTGCGGATAATCTGGGCATTCACCTGGCAAGCAAAACCATTGGCGGTGGTGCGGATGCAAACATCTTTTTTGGCAGGGGCATTGTTGCAGGTGTTTTGGGAACCGGAATGACGGATGTCCATACCGTGAAGGAATCAATTGATATCAAGGATATGGTGAATTCAGCAAAACTGGTACTTGAGATTTTAAAGGTCCATGCAACAGGAGAACCCTTATAATGATTGCCTATGTGGATATGTTTTCCGGTATCAGCGGGGATATGACCCTTGGCGCCCTGATGGATCTCGGGGTGCCGGCCGGCTGGTTAAAAAAAGAGTTGTCAGGTGTTTTAAAGGGGTTTGAATTAAAGACAAGTATTGTGTTTAAACATCATTTAAAGGCAACTGATATTGTTGTTAAAGCGATTGAAGATCACCACCAGTCAAGGAACTACAAAGATATTAAACACTTGATTGAGAACAGCACATTGCCAAAACAGGTAAAAAAGAACAGTCTTTCCGCCTTTGAAAAAATAGCAAAAGCCGAATCATCCATTCACGGCAAAGACATTGAAACCATTCATTTCCATGAAATCGGCGGCATTGATTCCATTGTTGATATTATCGGCTCTTTTTTATGTGTAGAATATCTTGGAATTAAAAAAGTATATGCCTCCATTGTCCCTTTAGGGTCGGGTTTTGTGACATGTGCCCATGGAAAGATACCGGTCCCGGTTCCGGCAACCATTGCCATTTTAAAGGGTATTCCCGTCAAACCGTCTGATGCACGAACAGAGATTGTCACCCCGACAGGGGCGGCCATTATTTCAACCCTTGCCGTTTCTTTCGGGGACATGCCTGAAATGATCATCAGAAAGGTTGGTTACGGGTCAGGCAAAAGAGACACAGGTTCAAGTCTCCCCAATTTGCTGCGCATTATTTTAGGAGAGCCGGGAGGGGATGAAAAAGAAAAAACAACCTCGGTTCAAAAAGAAAAAATTTATGTTGTTAAAGCCAATGTAGACGACATGAGTCCTGAAATTTCCGGGTTTTTAATGGAGGCCCTGTTTGAAAACAAGGCGCTGGACGTCTGTTACCTTTCAGCTCAGATGAAAAAAAACAGGCCGGGGATTCAGATCGAGGTGATGTGCCGCAAACAAAATCTTGATACGATTGTTCACCTCATACTTGCCCAGACCACCTCCATTGGCGTGAGATACTATGAATGTGAACGGTCGTTTCTTTTAAGGGAAAAAGCGGTTGTTGACACCTTGTTTGGAAAAGTGCAGGTTAAAAAAATAATCAACCCGGACAATAGTATCCGGTTTGTTCCGGAATATGATGTTGCAAGAAAAATAGCCAGGGAAAACAAGATGGTGTTCAAAGATGTTTGCAGTCGAATTTTATTTGATGCCAACCCGCTTGATCCAATCCCCTTGACAGGGATTGATACAGAATATAGAACTGCTAAATGACGTTTAATGACAAATTGATATTATGTATTGCCACAGGATGTTATTTCGGCAGAATCCCTTTTGCCCCGGGGACATTCGGAACCCTTGCAGCAGTACCGTTTGCCCTTGTTTTTCTTATCATTCCGCCCCTGTTTCATGGCGTTTATATTGTCGGTTTGATTCTTTTTGCCGTTTATGTTGCAGACCAGGCTGAAAAGATTCTGAAAAAAAAAGATCCCGGCTGTATTGTGATAGATGAGATCGCAGGATATGTTGTGACCCTGTCTGTTGTTCCCGTCAGCCTGTATACGCTTATTGCCGGATTTTTCATCTTCAGGTTTTTTGATATTATAAAATTTGCGCCGGTAAGATATTTTGAAAAAAATTTTTCAGGGGGAGCCGGCGTGGTGCTGGATGATATTATGGCAGGCATTTTATCTGCAGTTGTGTTAAGAATTCTATATTTATCAGGTATATTTTAGGAGAACAGGGATGGAGAAAAATTCGGAAAAACAAAAAGCTGTACTCACAGCAATGAGCCAGATTGAAAGGCAGTTTGGAAAAGGATCAATCATGAAACTGGGCGGCAGGGAAATTGAAGCGGTTCCCGTGATACGAACAGGATCACTTGCTCTGGATAAAGCCCTTGGGGTTGGCGGATATCCACGGGGCAGGGTGATTGAAATATATGGTCCTGAATCTTCGGGCAAGACAACCCTGGCACTTCATGCAGTTGCCCAGGCCCAGATGGCCGGCGGGATAGCCGCCTTTATCGATGCCGAGCATGCCCTGGATGTGTCCTATGCCAAACGGCTGGGAGTGGATTGTGATGAACTTTTAATCTCCCAGCCCGATACAGGGGAACAGGCCCTTGAAATTGCAGATATGCTGGTCAGAAGCGGGGGCATTGATATCATGGTTGTGGATTCTGTGGCAGCTCTTGTGCCCCGGTCTGAAATTGAAGGTGAAATGGGAGATTCCCATATGGGCCTTCAGGCAAGACTGATGAGTCAGGCCCTCCGTAAACTGACTTCCATTATTTCCAAAACCGGCACAACTGTGATCTTTCTAAACCAGCTTCGTATGAAGATCGGTGTAATGTTCGGTAACCCCGAAACCACCACAGGCGGTAACGCCCTTAAATTCTATGCTTCGGTTCG
>JAHJLN010000104.1 GCA_018821715.1 Pseudomonadota bacterium
AAAATCATGGGCAATACCGCTGGCCAGCAAGCCGATGGATTCCATTTTCTGGGCCCGCCACAGTTTTTCTTCCAAATATTTCTTTTCCTTTTCCGACCTGAGCCTTTCTGAAATGTCTCTGCCTACAATTAAACGCTTTGGGGGTTCATCCTCACCTGAAATGGGTTCAATATTTATCTCCAGCGGAATCTTATCCCCTGACTTTGATAAAAGAACTGCTGGATGAATTTTATAAAAACCTTGATGATTGTCTGCCAGGATATCATCAAACCGTTCGATCACCTGATTTATATTCATGGCGCTCATGATCTGTTTTGAATATCCGCTGGTTTTCAGGGCAGATTCATTTGAATACTGAATCTGACCGGCCCCGGAAATCATGATGATGATCTCGCCGGCTGTTTCAGCCAGCAGTCGATACTGTTTTTCGCTCAATTTTAAAGCAGTTTCCGTTTTCTCATGCTCCAGGATTTCATCTTTAAGACAGGATTCTGAAACAGACAACTGGTTTACTTTTTCCTGAAGCCTGGAATTTGACTTTCTCAACTGGTTGTATAACTCAAAACTTTCCAGGGTATTTGCGCAATGTGCCATCAATATGGAGAAAAGCTCAAAAGAGGCTTCCTGTATGTGTTTTGATTTTTTTTCCAGCACACCGACAAACATGCCTCTGACACGGGAAACCGTTGCCAGTACGTGGAGCAGTAATTGCTGGTCAAAGTCTTTTGAATAGGCAGTGATTGGTTTTTTATCCAGTACAGCTAGAGAAAAGGTCCCATCTTCTATCAAAACATCAATTTCCTTTTCAATCCTGTCTTTATTCTGTTCAGGATAGCAGCAGCATAAATGGAAATTGGAATTGTCTTCGTCTACAAGAAAAAAAGCGATTTGTTCAAACCCGATGATCTGCCGGGCCCGGGCCTGACACTTTTCAAAGACAATGTCTGTATTCTCAAGCCGGTTAATACTGGAGTGGAACTCTCCCAATTCTTTTGTAAGATCCAGGGCCATCATCTTAAACAGATTGGTCTGTTCAAGATAGGCCAGTCTCTTTTCAAAATCTATTTTATAGGGATTATTCATAAAAAAATTTCACCGTTTCCACAATCTGCCGGTCAATTTGTTTTATAATGGATTCAAGAGCACTCTGTGTAATCCCTAAGGCATTCCAGGCATTCATATTCAAAGCCGGCAACCCTGTTTCACCTGAAGAGCCGATTCCAATGGCGGTTACCAGCCAGTTGGAAACAGACACAATCGCCACTTCCTGCGGGGGCTGAGTTTTAAAGTTATCATGATGATGATGAATCAATCGCGATATATTATCTGAAAAATTCCAGGTTTTTGCCAAAAGGCTTCCAAAGTGGGCATGGGTTATGCCCAAATATTTTGGTTCAACCTCATATAAAAACAATCCAAGCTTTTGTGCCTGATGATACAAGGCGTTAAATTCAACAGGATAATAATTTAAAAAAATCAACCGGCCGATATCATGGAGCAGTCCGCCGATAAACACCCGTTCTGAAACTACGCCTTTTATATGTGTGGCAAACGTTTTCGCCGCAATCCCGCAGGCAACGCTGTGCCGCCAGAAAGACTGCATATTGATGCGTTGATCTGATATCCCTTTGAAATAATCGATCACGGTGATACCAAGGGCAAGGGAGCTGACCTGCCTTGTCCCAAGCGCCATTGCAGCATACTGCAGGGACTCGACTTTTTCACTCAATCCGTAATAGGCACTGTTAACGATCTTTAAAAGTGTTGCACTCAAACTTGGATCTTTGCTGACAATCGCGGCAATATCCTTACCAGAACATTTTGGATTTTTAATGGCCTCGCTGATTTCTGAAAAAATTGTCGGGAGCGCCGGAAGTTTTAGCTTATCATCCAGCAGGAGATGCATGTTTTTAATTGGTTTGATTTTATTAAGAAAAGATTGGACAATGGTATCGTCTTTCTTTCCAAAAAAGGAAGAGATCTCGAATTGATTATTTTGAAACCGATTCAGGCAAAGATCGTATACGGTTTCAATAACAGGATTTTGAATGTCATTTTTCTCAAACCAATTGTCGAGAAACTCCCTGGTTCTTTTATTATCAGGCGGTTTAGCATCTGTAGGGCCCTGAATCTCTTTTTGAGGATCAGACTGGATGGTTATTTCCGGAATTCCCCACATTTTCAGGGTCCGAATTTCTTTTTTAGTGAGTGCCAGATTTTTTAAGAACAGCAGCCGCCCTTCCCGGTTGACAACATCCTGGCCGAGAATCATTCCAGGTTTAATCTTATAAACATTTATTTTTTTCATTGTTTTCAACCTGCGGTCAATAAACAGCGCCTCATTAAAAGTATATGAATTCAAAAAGATGGTCAATACTCTATAGATAAAAGATTGTTTGGAAATCACACCAAAAGGATAATTTTTATTGATTTCTTTGATGATTTAAGATTAAATTCAAATTTTGTATTTTTTATATTTTATACCCTTTTAATGATACCGCATGCTTAGAAATGAAATAAAAAAGACATTCTTTTTGTTTCTTCCCATTGTTGTGGGACAGCTTGGGCAGATGCTCATGTCAGTGGTGGATAATATCATGGTGGGAAAGCTGGGTGCCCAAGCCCTTGCTGCCGCGTCCATCGCCAATGCCATCTTTACCCTGATCATGGTTGTTGGATTCGGGCTGAGCATGGCTGTCACGCCTTTAACCGCCATGGCCTATGGCGCGGGAAAAGATGAAGAATGCGGTATTGTCTTGAGGCAGGGAATTATTGTGAACCTTTTTTCAGGGTTCCTGCTTTGCGGCATCACCCTTGTCTTATCAGAAAGCATCCAATATCTGAACCAGCCCAGTGAAATTGTGGGTCCGGCATCTCTTTACATGAAGGTGCTGGGATTTTCCATGCTGCCGTTGATGCTGTTTCAAAGCTATCGTCAGTTTGCCGAAGGGGTGAGCTTTTTAAGGCCTGCCATGATCATCACTGTTTTTGCCAATCTTGTGAATATCCTGGCAAACTGGATATTTATATACGGGAATCTTGGCGTCACCCCCCTTGGTCTCACCGGTGCGGGTATTGCCACCATCAGTTCCCGGACGTTTATGGCCGTTGCACTGATGATGGTCATCATCAGATCCCCAAGAATGAAACGCTTTGATCCGAGCCTGAATTACAGAAAAATTGATTTTTCCATGATGCAACGGCTTCTTGCCATCGGCATTCCGGCAGGATTTCAGTATTTTTTTGAAGTCAGCGCATTTGCCGCTTCTTCTGTCATGATCGGGTGGATGGGAACGGTTGCCCTTGCAGCCCATCAGATTGCATTAAATCTTGCTTCTATTTCATTCATGGTTGCTCTTGGCATTTCTTCTGCTGGAACCATTCGGGTCAGTAATGCTGTCGGAAGAAAAGACATCCAGGGCACACGGGCTGCCGGATTTTCCGCCACCCTTTTGTGCGCCGGGTTTATGGCCTCTGCCGGACTGGTTTTCATTGTTTTCAGATTCTTTTTACCGACCCTCTATATTTCCGAAAAAGCGGTCATTGATATCAGCGCTTCACTGCTGGTTATTGTCGCCTTTTTCCAGGTATCCGACGGCACCCAGGCGGTGGGCCTTGGCATCTTAAGGGGAATGGCCGACATGAAAATCCCCACCCTGATCACACTTGCCGCCTACTGGCTGATAGGGCTTCCTTCAGGCTATCTTCTGGCATTCAAGTTCAACATGGGAATCTATGGCGTCTGGTACGGGCTTTTGATCAGCCTTACGGCATCCGGGTTTCTGATGATGATTCGATTTAATTCAAAAAGCAAAAAAGCCATTTCTTTTTATTAACTGCCGGCTATTTTATCTGGATCAACCGCGTCTCAATATTCACCGGTTTTTTTATCTGCTTTTCCAAAAGCATGATGCTTTCCGTCTGTTTCCAGGCCGCAATATCAATGGTGCCGATTTTTACAGCTGCTGAAGGTTTGATCAGCTCTCTTGTGGCAATCAGCTGTTGCCGCATGATTTCATCATTGGTCCCTGTATCCCTTTTCTTAACGGCTTTAAGGGTGAAGTCTTCATTTGCCGGATCCATTGCCGCTTCCCAGCCTTTAAGCAAAGCGCTTAAAAACTTTTCAACCGTGTCGGGATTGTTTTTCACTGTTGCTTCTGAAGTAACAACTGAATTGGCCACAAAATTCACTCCAAAATCTGCTGGATTGAAAAAATAGACTTTTTCTCCCTCTTTGCCCAGCTTATCTTTAAGGATAACTCCCTGGGAATTTCTGTATACCGGCCAGACATCCACTTTTCTTTTAAAAAACGGGGTAAAGTCAAACCTGACCCCGGTAATGGTCACCTCATCTTTGGCAATTCCTGCTGCTGCTAAAAGCGTGTTCATGACGGTTTCATCATTCCCGCCAAAGGTGATGCCGATATTTCGTCCCTTAAGATCGGCAAGGGTTTTGATTTCAGGCTGGTCAGCCCTGTAAATCCATTGCATGGGGTTGACCTGGAAAAGCTGGGCAATCACAACAATTTTAGCGCCCTTGTCAAGGGCACGGATAACCTGGTCAGCCGATGCCACTCCAAAATCCGCATAGTTCAGTTCCAGTTCGTTAATGGCGTTTTTCTCCGGGCTTCCCTCTTTGACATCAACACTCAATCCTGCCTGTGTAAAGTATCCTTTGGCATCGGCATAGATATCACCTGCTACGCTTGTGTTAAACAGCCATTTCAACCGGTAATTTACCTTTATTTCCTTTGCCGACAGAGGTGTGGCAACAATCAAACATATTAAGAACAACAGGACTGTCAAATTATTGGTTCTCATAAAATCTCTCCTTTTTTTGAAATGGACCATTTGGTTTTTATCTGCTCACCCATTGTTTCCAGGATTCCCTGGTATATGGAGATAATAATACCAATCATAAACAGGGCAATCAAGATTTTAGCCAGATCACTCTGGTAGAGGGCTATTCTGATGCTGTACCCAATCCCGGCATTGGCTGCGATGAATTCTGCAACAATGGTTCCTGCCATGGCAAGGGTTGCGCTTCCCGATATCACTGTTGTCAGCTTGGTTAAATTTTCAAATGCCCTTATTTTAACCTCAAGCTGCCACCGCATCCGGCCTGTGACGATATAAAAATGCTCAATATCTTTGACCGGGGTGGCCATGATCCCCAGAACAGATAAAAGAAGGGGGAAATAGCAGATCATGGATGCAATCAAAAGCCGTGAAATAAATCCATCCCCTAAAAGGATAAAAATAATGGGGGCCAGGGCAACAATGGGGTATGCCTGTATATTATAGGCCGTGACCTTAATAAAAGAACCGACCCACGAGGATCTTCGACCGGCAATACCCACAGTAAACGCCATAATAATGGACAGAAACTGGCCCAGCACAGTAACGGACAGTGTATTCATCACATCAAAAAAATAGGGTTTAACTGCCATTTCTGCTGTTTCAATGATGAGGGCAACACCGGGAATCACATAGTCAGACAGGGATAACCCGGTCTTGATCGCCAGTAAAAACGAAATGCCGATCAGGTATACGATTAAAAACTGGTAAATCCGTCTAAAAAGCATTCATAATCTCCAGCATGGTTATATCCAGTTTTTTCTTGTCCAGCTGATACTTTTTTTTGTAATCCTGCCCGTGTATCATGGAATACCCTTTGGAAGATTTTCCAAATACAAGAATCTGGTTGCAGAATTTTGATACCTCCATGAGGTTGTGAGAGATATATAAAAACATTTTGTCGGCAAACAATTCTTTGATGGCAAGGATGATGACTTCCCTGAGCTTCTCATCCACATTGGCCAGGCTCTCATCCAGGATTAAAAGATCAAACGCCTGCAACAGATACCGGATCAGGTTGATGCGGTTCTGCTGGCCCATGGAAAGCTGGGAAAACCTTGAGCCCAGCACATCCTGTAATTCAAAAATCCGGATCAACTCTTCTTTTAACGACTCTTTTCCAGGCGGGGTAACCTTGGACAGATGTTTTCCAGTGCTTGACCAACCCGGCAACCTCTCAAGGTTATAGGCGTATAGGATCGTATCCATATTCTCAGTAAGGATATCCCCATTAGACCTGAACTGCCGGTTGACGATCATTTTCGCCAAAGAGGTTTTCCCAACCCCGGATGGCCCGAACAATGCCTTGAATCCTGGATTTTCCATAGAAAAAGAAAGATTTTCAATAACAGACATCTCACTGCCAGGGTATGTGAAATTCAGATGATTACATTCAAGGCGCATACATGACTCCAGGGGTTTATCCACAATTGAATTCCCCCTACACTTACCCATGTTTGCTTTAAAAATCAATAACCAGGCCCATTAATTGTGACATCGCCCCATGAACAGACACCTTTACAGATGAGTCCCAGGTTTAATGGAAGCGTTAAAACAATGTGCAGGCAACCGGCCATACCGTCAAAGAGCCTTCCGGCCGGATCTTTCCGGAACTGTCTTTATAGGGTATAAGCACCTTTTTTTTTATTTCTTGATGCGGCTGTTTAAATATGAGGAGCGGGTCAAAAAGAAGGGCGGATTTTTGCAGGAGTTCGTTATTTTCAATAAGATATTTTCCAGAAAAACTTCTTATGGTTGAAAGGTGAAGATGTGGATAGCCTTTTGAACCGTAATGACCTCCAGATGTCCCTGTTTTCCCGGAATAAGCAATTACCTGTCCTTTTATAACGTTGTCGCCCATATCAATCGTTGGAAGATTTTGAAGATGCTGGTATTTAGAAAAAACCCAATAGTCAAGGCCGGTGTCATCAGGTGAATGCAAAAGCCATAGATAAATTCCCTCCATTTGATTCCCCATAGCCTTATGCACCAGTTTACCGGATGCAACGGCCAGCAAAGGTGTTCCAGGATTAAGACTTAAATCTATTCCGCCATGACGGCCGTTAAAACGATTTTCAGGACGCAGGCTTCCATCATATCGTGTTCGTGATCCATAAGGAGATGATATCTGTACACACGAGATTTTTTTTGGAAATATAGGTTTTATACCGCTCGGGTCATCCATATCTCCTGTTTTTATAGGCGCAGATTTGGGGGTTTTCATCATGTTATTATTTTTTGCCTGAACAAAAGGCCCTGAGCAGGTCACCATGAAAATAATAACAACGATAAATAATTTACTGCGTCTCATTTGATCTCTCCAATCAGATTTAATTATTTAAAATATGCTGTAAGATAGCATAGATGATGATCACCCATTGGAATGATTTTAGGGGTGCATAGGTTAACCATCTTTATCGGGGTGAAGACTGCGGACTACAAATACCCGGCTGCGCAGGGACTCGCTACAGCCACCCCAGAACTCCAGTCCGCAACGAAAATTGAAGCCCCATGCCATTTTAGAATGATTTGAATCTTTATCAATCTTTTTTTCTCCAGTCCATACCCAGAACCAGGAGGAGGATGTTGGTTTTATTTTACAATTACTTGAGACAGAATTGTCATATAAACCTTTCAGATCACGCCGCGTTGGCATCCTCCATTCATCCCCTGTGTTCAACTTCAAATTATTTAACCACTCAATTGCTTCATACCAACTGGTATCTCTATCTGGTCCAATGTACCATTCCAAAGTAGAATCATCAGGATCGAGAATAATATTCCGCTCATTTTTCTCAACTTTTTTGTGACAGCAGTCAGGGTTGATTTTACTTGATAACACTGAGGCCGGTGAACCTGGTTCAGAGCAAGATACAAAAAGCTTACTGCCACACTCAGGACAAAATTTTTCGCTGCCGGATAGTGAAAAATTGCAATTATGGCAGCAGGTTAAATTTTCTTTTTTTAATTTCATACTCTTAATAAATCTCTACCAGTATCAAAAAAGTACCTTTCTCTGGAAAGACAATGCCCTTCACAGATGCAAATAACTTATCAAAATTAATTCTTGCAGGGAAGAAGATTTAATGCATACCAATTTGAGAAGTTTTTAATAACTATAGTTTGTAGTATACTAATTTTCAAATAAATTTTTAATAACTTTCAGAATTAGACTATGGGATAATTTGAATACGATAATAACTGATTTCTGGCTTTCTAAACATAAAGCCAGTAGTAAACTCTCATAAATCTCTCAATCAAATTTGTCAGGTCTTTAAAAATTTTATCAAGATTTGAAAGAATATCATTGATAATCTGAGCATCTTATTGCTGTTCCCACAAGGATAATTTGTCTTGAGCATGAGAAGAATTTGTAAAAAAAAGTGATTCATTTTTTAATGACAGAACCTGAAATCTTAAAAATTCCCTGGTAATTGAAATACAAGTAAATGCATCGCATTGCTCTCAGCAAAGTTAATAGATCTTCAAATAAAACAAAAACAAACCTAAATCGATGAAACATGGAAAGAGAACTTGTTTTTTTGATATCATCACTGTATCTTTAGCCTTGTTTGACCTGATTTAGCCGGATTATACCTTTTTAGGATGTCGTCCGCTTATACAAAATGACGAGCCGTTTGGTGCGGCCATCTTATAATGATGGAGTCGAAAATGGAAGACAGATGGTTATCCGTTGATGAAATTGGAGAGTATCTTGGCGTTAAAAGAGATACCGTCTATAAATGGATAAACGAAAAAGGCATGCCTGCTCATCGCATGGGCCGTCTTTGGAAATTCAAGAAAAATGAAGTCGATGACTGGGTAAAGGCCGGCAGTGCAGCAGATAACAAATGTGTAAAATAAAGAGAAAAATATGGGTTGTTTGCCCGGCATATTTTCGAAAACGATGGGCAATTGAACTTGAAGAAAAATTTAGTCTGACCCATCAGATTCTGTGTGCCAAAACTTTTTCACTATCCGATGGGGTGTGATATGAACCGTGAAAATCAAGAAAAAGACAAAAAAAAGACGGCTATTGAACCCTCCAAAGGGCAGTTTCTGATCTATCAGGCAGAAGATGGCGCATTAAAGCTGGATGTGCGACTGGAAGATGAAACCGTCTGGCTTTCACAAAAGCTTTTGGCCCAGCTTTTTCAGAAGGATGTCAGAACCGTCAATCATCATATCCAAAGCGTTTATGAAGAGGGGGAACTTGATCCTTCTTCAACTATCCGAAAATTTAGGATAGTTCAAACCGAGGGGAAAAGGGAAGTCACCCGCATAATCGAATATTACAATCTTGACATGATTATTTCAGTTGGTTACCGGGTGAAGAGCCATGTGGCCACCCGGTTCCGCATCTGGGCGACACAAAGGCTTAAAGAATACATCATCAAAGGATTTACTCTGGATGACGAACGGTTGAAAAATCCGGACCTTCCTTTTGACTATTTTGAAGAACTGACCCTCCGCATTCAGGATATCCGGACTTCCGAGCGCAGGTTTTATCAGAAAATCACCGATATCTACGCCACCAGCATTGACTATGACCCGACACTGGATATCAGTATTGAGTTTTTCAAGACCGTGCAAAATAAAATGCACTGGGCCATTACCGGTAAGACAGCCGCAGAAATAATCCATTCCAGGGTAAATGCAGAAAAAGCCAACATGGGCCTGACAAGTTACAGAGGCGCAAAAGTGCGCAAACAGGATGTGACCATTGCCAAAAACTATCTTTCAAAAGATGAACTGGCAGCATTGAATAACCTTGTTGAACAATATTTAATATTTGCGGAAGGACAGGCCATGCGGCGGCTGCCCATGCACATGAATGACTGGATTAAAAAGCTTGATGGATTTTTGACCATTAATGACCGGGACATTCTTGGCCATGCCGGAAGTATTTCCCATGAGATGGCACGGCAGCTGGCTGAAGATGAATACGATAAATTCAATATCGGACGGATAACAGAAAACCGTCATCAATTGACAGACTTTGACAGAGCCGTAAAACAAATCGAATCCAAAAGCAAGCTGCACAGGAAAAAAGATGAGGACTAACCTTGTGTGCATTCCGTGGTGATAGAGGAGATTGGAAAGATGTCAACAACAGAAAAACTGCGTAAGAAACTGCTGAACAAACTTGCCGAGTTGTTCCAGCTTAACAAGCCGGATCTTGATTTCGGGTTTTACCGGATCATGCAGGCCAGGGCCAGGCAGGTCCGGGCCTTTATTGACAAAGATCTGCTGCAGATTATCGAGGATGCCTTCGGCAAGGTCGACAAAGACCGCAAAGCTGCGGCCGAGGCAGCTGTAAACGCAGCCGTTGACCAGGCTATCAAATTCGGTGCGCCTGATCCTGAAACCACACAAGGGGTTCAGGAAGCAAGGGCTGCGTATAATGCCATAAAAGACAGCGCAACCGCGGAATCCGATGTTTACGATCATCTGTATCGTTTTTTTGAACGCTACTATGATGACGGGGATTTTATTTCCCGGCGATACTATACCCGGGAGAACGCGGGGAAAGCCGCACCCTTTGCCATTCCTTACAATGGAGAAGAAGTCAAACTCCACTGGGCCAATGCAGACCAGTATTACATTAAAACCGCTGAATATTTTTCCAACTTCACCTTTGACATCACCCGGGCGGCAGAGATCCAGAAGATGTCAAAGGAAGAAAAGGTCTTGAACCAGGTGCCGGACACACCGTTGAAAATTCATTTTCGGATTGTCGATGCCACAGAAGGGGAACACGGCAATGTAAAAGCCACAGAAGACAAAAAACGCTTTTTTGTTCTGCATGAAGAAGATTCAGTCCAGATCGATGATATGGGTGTACTGGCTATCAATTTTGAATATACGTCCTTGCCCGGCGGTAAAAATGATGTTGATCCGGACATGGAAAAAAGTCTCAAAGAGCTTTACGGCAAAAGCCTGAACAAGGGGGACATGCCCAATCTTGCCATTGCCCGAAAAATTATCAACGCAGTCGAAACATTGGACAATGCCACGGTTTACGGCAATATGCTCAAACTTGCAGCTCCCACGGACAAGATTCCCAACCGTCCGCTGTTGGCCAGATATGTCAACCAGTACACGGCCCGGAATACCATGGACTACTTTATTCACAAAGACCTGGGCGGATTTTTGAAACGGGAGCTGGATTTTTACATCAAAAACGAGGTCATGCATCTTGATGACATTGAAAATGCCGATGCCCCTGCTGTGGAGGGCTATCTTTCCAAAATCAAGGTCATTCGAAAGATTGCCACAAAGCTGATTGAATTTATGGCTCAGCTTGAGGAGTTTCAGAAAAAACTATGGCTGAAAAAGAAATTTGTTGTTGAGACCAGTTACTGCATCACCCTTGACCGGATTCCCGAAGCAATGTACCCGCAGATTGCAGCCAATCCTGCCCAGATTGAAGAATGGATCAATCTGTTTGCCATCGATGAGATCAAGGCGGTGGATGGTCAATTGCCGGGCATGGGAAAGCCCATCTTTTCCAACCCGCCCACGATTGAATTTTTAAAGGCCAATGATAAGCTGGTTCTGGATACGACATTTTTCAGTGAAGAATTTAAAGCAAAATTGATAGAGTCCATTGAGGATTTTGATGAACAATGTGACGGGCTGCTGATTCACTCGGAAAATTTCCAGGCCTTGAACCTGTTGCAGGAACGGTACCGGGAACAGGTGAAGTGTGTGTATATTGATCCGCCGTATAATACCGGAGGAGATGGTTTTGCCTACAAGGATAACTACCAACATGCATCTTGGCTAACCATGATCTCAGAGAGACTGTCGGTTGCATATCCGCTATTCTCTGAGAAGGGTGTCCTTTTTTCCAGTATTGATGCTGGTGAGAGAAACCGACTTGAGCACGCTCTAAATAGCTTGTTTCAACCATCAAATCGCGTTGAGGAAATCATTTGGGTTCAAAATACAACAAAGAACCAATCCCCAACTTATTCCACCAATCATGAATACATTGAGGTCTTTGCAAAAAATATCTCAGCGGTAAAGTCGGATTTCGCCATGTTTAGAGAGTCAAAACCAGGTTATATTGAGATAATGGAACTGATTGAGGGCATGAATCCTTCTTATCCGCTGATTTCTGAAGTTGAAAGTGCATTGAAAAAACTTTATCGAGACCACCTGGCTGAAATAAAAAATGGTGGAGATACTGCGCTTGATGATTGGAAAGGTATCTACAACTATAACCGCGCCGAATATCGCGATTTAAATGGCAGATATATAGAGGAGAAAACAGCAAAAGCTTTAAAAGCAAAAATCTGGATTTGGAGGGAAGACAATCCTTCAATGCCGCAGGTTAAGGAAGATTCTCAAAAACCAGAATTTAGGGATCCAGACGATCCCACTTTTAGATTTTATACGCCGATACATCCTATTACAGGGAAGTCATGCCCTGCACCAAAACGCGGTTGGAGCTGGCCATATAACCCACATGGCAATCAGAAAAATTGTTTCTCTGGCCTTGCTGAAGACCAAAGAATAGCTTGGGGGAAAGATGAGAATAAAATCCCTCAAACAAAACGGTTTCTCCATGAAGTCGAGACAAACGTTTCCAAATCAGTTGTGAATGATTATACGGACGGAGAAAAGCAACTCACGAATTTGTTCGGAAAAACCCGCAGTTTTGGTGGTCCAAAGCCGACCACCTTGATTCGCCGGATCTGCCAACAATCGGCGGTCAACAGAGAGTATGTTTGTGACTTTTTTGCAGGATCAGGCACGACCGGTGATGCTGTCATTAATTTGAATCGAGAAGATCAACTCCATAGAAAGTTAATGTTAGTTGAAATGGGAGAGCATTTTGACACTGTACTCAAACCCCGTATCATAAAAGTGATCTACTCATCCAATTGGAAAGATGGTAAACCCACAACCCGGGATACCGGCATCTCCCATTGTTTCAAAACCCTGCGCCTTGAGTCATATGAAGATACGCTGAACAACCTGGAATTTGAGAACAATCCCACCCGTGACCGTGTCATGGAACAGAATAAAGAACTGCGTGAGGACTATATGCTTCACTATCTGCTGGATGTGGAGACCCGGGGCAGTCAGTCGCTGCTCAATATCGACAACTTTGCCAACCCTATGGCCTACACGCTCAAGGTGAAAAAGCCGGGCAGTGATGAACAGGCAACACGTGCTGTGGATCTGGTGGAATCTTTTAACTACCTGATGGGGCTACGTCTGGTCCACATGGCGGCACCCCAAAGGTTCACGGCAACCTTTATCCGCAAGCCTGACCCTGAACTTCCCGAGGACCAGCATACCAGACTTCTGGTGGACGGGGAAATTTTGCTTTCTTCAGAGGGAAAATGGTGGTTCCGCAAGATTGAAGGGTGGGTGCCGGCTGAACCCATGACCCCCAATAACGGCTGGAAAGAAAAGGTGCTTATTGTATGGCGCAATCTTTCCGGCAACCTGGAAGAGGACAACCTGATGCTGGATGAGTGGTTCATCAAATATTGTATTTCAGACCGGGATTTTAAATTTGACACCATTTATGTGAATGGTTCCAACAATCTTTCCAATCTTAAAAAAGAGGGTGTAACCTGGACGGTCCGCCTGATTGAGGAAGCGTTTCACAAGAGAATGTGGGAGAAGGAATAATGACTAATTCATTGGATAAACTAACGATCAAAGGGTTTAAATCCATCAGGGAACTTGTGGATTTTGAGCTGACCAATCTTAATGTCATTATCGGGGGCAATGGTGCGGGCAAGAGCAATTTGATAAGTTTTTTCAGGATGCTGCGAGCGCTTGTTGACGGTAATTTGAATCGTTATGTGAAAGATAATGGCGGGGCCGGGGATCTTGTTTTTAACGGCCGGAAAGTGACTCAGAAATTGGAGTTTGAAACCCGGTTCGGCCCCCGAGGGTATAGATTCAAACTTGCACCCACGCCAAATGACACCTGCTCTCTGGAAGATGAAGCAAGGTTTTACGAGTTTGGCTATTCAGGATGGTGGAATCTGGGCGACAGTGCTGACGGCACATCAAAAATGGCAGCCGAAGTTTTGGAAGAAGGACGGGATGCCCAATACAGTCAGCTTGTGTATAACGCTATCTCATCCTGGCAGATTTATCATTTCCATGACACCAGCTCAACCGCTGCCATGCGGCACTATGAGATTGTCCAGGATAATAAGGCCTTCAGAACAGATGCCGCCAATATCGGCCCGTTTCTCCTGAAGCTGAAAAATAAGTATCCAAAGGCCTATCAAGAAATCCTTAATGCGGTTCGTATGGTAACCCCCTTTTTTGATGATTTTTTACTGGAACCTCGGGAATCAGGCAAGAAACTGGAAGTCAACCTCAGTTGGACACAAAAGGGCTCAGACTACCCCATGCAGCCCTATCATTTTTCAGACGGCACCATCCGGTTTATCTGTCTTGCCACCACGCTCCTGCAACCAGAACCACCTTCAACCATTATCATTGATGAACCTGAACTTGGACTGCATCCTGCTGCTATTTCAATTCTTGCAGAGCTGATGGAAGTGGCCTCACAAAATACCCAGATTATTGTTGCCACCCAGTCACCGGCTCTCATCGACCAGTTTGCCATCAAGGATATCGTGGTGGTCAATCGTGAAGACGGGGCTTCAACCTTTACTCGGCTCAAAGAAGAAGACTTTTCAGTGTGGCTTGAAAATTACTCGGTGGGCGAACTCTGGACAAAAAATGTGATTGCCGGAGGGCCTGTCTATGAGTAGCTGCATTGAGGTGATGGCGATTGTGGAAGGCAAAACCGAAGAGATTTTCATCAACAGCATCGTGCAGCCGTATCTTGCGCACAGGAACATTTTTGTCAGGGCTACACAATTAACCAAGCCTGGCCAAAAGGGGGGGGATGTCCGCTTTGTGCGGGTAAAAAGAGATCTTGAAACCCATCTTAAACAGCGGGCAGATACCTATGTGACGCTTTTTGTGGATTATTACGGCATTAAATCGGACTGGCCCGGACTTTCTTTGGTTCGATCCAATGCAACACCGGCCCAGATTTTTGACACCATAAACAAAGCCACTAAAGCTACGGCAGTAAAATTGTTTGCCGCCCAGAGAGCGGATAAGCGGTTTATCCCGAATATTACTGTCCATGAGTTTGAAGCCCTTCTTTTCAGTGATCCAAATGCTATTTCCATCCATCTGGGGATAAGCGTGTCCAAGGTAAAAGCCGTTCTTAAAAAATTCGGTGAGCCCGAAGCCATCAACAACAATCCTGAGACAGCACCGTCAAAACGTCTGGATGCCTGGGCAAAGACCGGGAAGTTTGCCAAAACAACCACAGGTATAGCCATTGCCCGTGATATCGGAATTAGGAAAATAAGAAAAAAGTGCCCTCTTTTTAACAAATGGCTTCAGACATTTGAAGAAATTCAGGCGGGGCACAATGGCTAAAAGAACAACAAAAGGCCCGAAAACACATCAATTCAGGAACAAGCTGCTTTTAAACCAGTGGCTGCTCACGCTCTTTGGTATCAATCCGCTGGCCAATGATACGAAACGGCCGTTTCACAAATTGGCGGACCCCATCCGTGATCCCCGCCAGGAAGGGTTGGACAGAGATAATCTGCACCATTTTTTTCATGCACTGACCTCCAGCAGCCTTTTCTTTAATGAGGCAAACCCGATCAACCGGGAACTATTGCTGGTATATGAAGAAAATATCGGCCGGCATACCCGGGCAATCAACCAAAAACGGTATCGGCCGATTGTCTGGAAATATTACCAATGGCTTTCCCTGATTTTTGTTGAGATTTACCTTGATCGCTACTTTCGCGACAAAGAAAGGCTGCTGACCGATCTCAATGCATATGTGGATCAGTTTAACAGCAGATGGCAAGAGTATGCTGATATGGAATACTTTAACCCGGACGAATTGAACAAATTGTCGCTTCAGAATGCTACAGGTTCCGGAAAAACCCTGCTCATGCATGTCAATCTGATGCAATACCGCCACTATGCAAGGCAGTACAGCAGAGAAAAAGAGCTATCCCGTGCCATCCTCATATCGCCCAATGAGCGACTTTCGCAGCAACACATTGCAGAGTTTGCACAGAGTCATATCCATGCAGCCAATTTTACCAGTGAGGGACACAACCTCTTTACCCAGGCCCAGGGGCTGACACGGGTGGATGTCCTGGAAATCACCAAGCTTGGTGATAAAGAAGGCCCCAATACCATTGCCACCCGAAGTCTGGGCGATCAGAACCTTTTGCTGGTCGATGAAGGGCATAGGGGGCTTTCTGGAAAAAATGCAAAAACAGACGAAACGGCATGGTATAAAAACCGGGCAATGCTCTGTGACAAGGGGTTTACCTTTGAATATTCCGCAACCTTTGATCAGGCCGTATCCGGCACAGGGCACGAAGATGATTATGCCCGGACCATTATTTTTGATTACTCTTATCGCTGGTTCTATGAAGACGGTTTCGGCAAGGACTACCAGATTCTGAACCTGCCGGCCTCCTATGATGAGACACGATCCGTCTACCTGACAGCCTGTCTTCTGAAATTCTATCAACAGCTGGATATTTACCAGGAAAAAAGCCAACTGCTTCATCCCTTCAACATTGAAAAGCCGCTCTGGGTTTTTGTTGGAAGTACGGTTACCGGCGGCAGGCTCGGTAAAGACGAACAAATTGTTGCCACGGATGTGGCCCAGATCATTACTTTTTTTGCAAGATTTCTTGCAGACAAGCAAACAGCCTGCCGCCGAATGGAAGAGATCCTCACGGGTAACGGGCAGATGACAGGACTTCTTGACACCAATGGGGTTGATATCTTTGAAGGTTCCTTTACCTGGCTTGTTAAGGTTCTGAATACAGGAAAATCCTATGGGGATGTATACCAGGATATTCTCAAGATGCTGTTTAATTCCACCGGGGGTGGCCATCTTGCCCTTGACAGGGTAAAAGGAGATTCTGGAGAAATCGCACTTCGTGTCGGGACATCAGAAACACCGTTTGGCTTGATCAATGTTGGGGATGCCAAAGCGCTTGCCGATCATATCGAACAGATTGCCGAAAAGGATGGCTTCTCGCTCACTATTGATGAAAGCGATTTTTCAGAAGCTTCCTTTGATTCCGTGAAGGAGTCTATTTCACCAGTAAACCTTCTCATCGGGTCAAAGAAATTTGTGGAAGGGTGGGACTGTTGGCGCGTGAGTACACTGGGACTCATGCATGTGGGTAAAAGTGAAGGGGCTCAGATTATTCAGCTTTTCGGCCGGGGCGTTCGCCTCAAAGGATACGGCTGGAGCTTGAAACGAAGTGGGCATAGTCATGCCCCCTCTGTTCCCCAGCATATTGAGGAACTGGAAACACTGAATGTATTCGGTGTTGAAGCCGATTTTATGGAAAAATTCAGACAATTTCTTGCAGATGAAGGTCTTCCCGGCAACGAACGGCGCAGGGTATTCACCATTCCGCTGAATGTCACCTATGATTTTGGAAAAAAGCTGCAAATCATTCGACCCAAGAAAAAAGCAGACGACGGTCATGAGTATGATTTTAAAAAAGATGCGCCAATCCCGACTCTGGGGATTATGGAAGAGTATCTTCAGCTTCACCCGGTGGTTTCCAACTGGTATCCCAGGATTCAGTCCATCCAGTCAACCAAAAGCGCAGATTCTATTAAGAAAGAGGATGTCAAACTTGATTCAAAACACCTTACCCTGCTCAATTTTGACGGACTCTATTTTGAACTTGAGCAATTCAAGCAAGAGAAAGGATGGCACAATTTTAATATCGATAAGGCGGGTATCAAGGCACTATTGGCTGACAAAACCTGGTACACCCTGTACCTGCCAACGGCACGGTTGACACCGACAGGTTTTGAAGGGGTTGCTCTGCTTGAGCAGGTTGCAGCAGCGCTTTTAAAGCGATTCTGTGAGCATTATTATAACTATTGCAAACGTGCCTTTATAGAACCGCGCCTGGAATTACGCGACCTCACACGGGAAGACGATAATATACCTCTGGAAGATTCTTTTTATCAGCTCATTGTTGACGGCAATGAGGAACAGGTGATTCTTGCCATCGAAAAAATGAAACACGAACTCGAATCAAACAGGCAATCCCTATTGAAAGCCGGTGAGTTGAACGTGTGTCGGTTTGGAATGCATCTTTTTCAGCCGCTCTTCCATGTTCGCAAAAGTGGTAAAATCACCATTCTTCCCATTGCCTTAAACGAAAGCGAATTTCAATTTGTCATTGATCTGAAAGAATGGTCGGAGAAAAATGAAACACAGCTTCAAGAGGAGGGTGTCGAACTTTTTTTACTGCGGAATCTCAGCCGTGCCAAAGGCGTTGGGTTTTTTGAGGCAGGCAACTTCCATCCAGACTTTATTCTCTGGATGATTGCAGACGGCAAACAGTACGTAACGTTTATCGATCCGCACGGCCTTGTTCATGAAGGCCCCGGCAGTGAAAAGGTGCTGTTTTATAAGAGAATTAAGGAAATTGAAACCCGCTTTGGAAATCCGGATGTGATCCTGAACAGTTTTATCCTCTCCTGGACAGAATACCCGCAGCTTCGTTGGGGAATACCACAGGAGGACCTTGAAGCAAATCATGTTCTATTCATGACGGATGATCGAGATCATTACATTGATAAATTATTTGGGAAATTTCGAGAAACGGTCAAATTAGTCTGAGATTTTGAACAAAACATTGAATAAGCTCCATAGAATTATGAAAAATTGATTCAAGATTAATTTGTATAATTTTGGCCCAAATCTTAAATGAAAAACTATTTTGATTCACATCGGTATCTTAAAAAACAATACGCTCTTCTACAAGTCAGGTCTTTGAACAATATCGATTTTTTTTCAAACCCAAAAGTTATGCATAACTTGCATTCTCCTTGAGTTTTTGAAAATCCAACAATTCAAAATTTATTTAAAACCGGTTTCCCATAAAAGTGAAGTTTAATTTAATACTTAAAATTTTTGCTTTGTCACTAAATTGACGCCGACATGATCTTCCCTTGACAGCAGATAAAAAAGCAGGACCCCTCTCTTTTGCCGATAATCAAGGCTATAAGGGGGGATAGAAGGTTATGAATATAAATTTTACAAGGTGGCATATTTTGTGCAAATTTCTATTTTAGAACACAGGTCAAATTTTAATATTGGAGAGGTCGATTGGGAACAATTTCTAAAGCACTGAAAAAATCACATCTTGGTTTTGAAAATAGACAGAATACTTTAGATAGTATTCACCATAAAATATTATCAGGGTCTGATCGCAAAGATACCTTTGATACTGGGATTGAAACTATGCATAAAAATTGTAATCTTATGGTTGCTACCGGCCTTAAAGCACTCTCAAATGAAGTAGAACAATCCCTACGGTTAAAAAATTGTGTTTTCCCTGAGGAGTACCAAAAGAAAATTCGATGAAAAAGATCTTCAATTTGAGGTCTTGGAAATATCGTCAGGGTGTTTTTGACTCGGTCCGGGTTAAGACAAGTGTTCTGAAATCACTTTCCCCAAACGGCGGGCACCTTCTGTCAGCACATCTTCATCGTAAAAGGCAAAGGACAGGCGCATAAAATTTTTTAATCCTTTTTTGTGTGAAAACAGCACGCCTGGATAAAAATCCACTTTCTGTTTCTGGGCAGCTTTTCTGAAAGCATTGGTATCAATACCTTCCGGGAATCTTACCCAGATAAAATATCCGCCCTTTGGAATTTGAAACACTGCCTGGTCCGGCAGGGTTTCCTTCAACTGAGATGAAAAGGTTTCAATCCTCTTAGTGTAGATGTTTTTAAGATGCTGGATGTGGGGGGTTAAAAGTCCAAGGCGAACAATTGAATTTACAATTTCAGATGTAAAGGGATTAAAGCCGCCGCCACTGACCAGAAGCCCTGATCCTGCCATTTTTGTTACCCGTTTTTCGCTGGTGTGCATCCATCCCAGCCGCAGACCCGGGGCCAGGATTTTTGAAAATGATCCCAGACTGATCAAGGGACACCTGTCGCACCAGGTTCCCATGGGAGGCGGTGGATCATCTGAATAATTAAGAAAATGATACACCTCGTCTGCTATCACCAGTACATTTTTTTGTGCACATATGCTGACCAGATCCTGTCGTCTTTTGAGAGACAAGGTCACACTGGCCGGATTGTGATAAGTGGGAATCGTATACAGGAAGGCCGGCGTCAGTGTTTCAAGCTTTTCTTTGAGGATATCTGTTCTAAGTCCCTCATCATCTACAGGGATGCTGACCAGATTGAGCTTGTGGTCGGCAAAAATTCTGAGCGCCAGAAAATAACTGGGCTCTTCCACCAGTACCGTGTCCCCGGGACGGGTAAACAGTGTACAGATAAAATCCAGGGCCTGGGAATTCCCGTTGGTGATCAACAATTGCTCCGGATCTACCCGGCCTGAATATTGCCCGGTTAAAAACTGAGCAAGAGTGTGCCTGAAGTCAGGATTGCCCCTTGCATCGCCATAGGCCAGAAAAGACCTGGCTTCCACGGACAGGGAATGGGCAGCAGCTTTTCCAATTTCTTCTGAGGGGAGTAACTGGCCGCTGGGCTGCCCAAGTCCCAGGTGGATCATGTCCCAAGGAAGTTCAAGCTGGGGCAGTGTCTGGTTAAGTTTCATATCAGATCACAAACAGGGACAGGGGTGATGGGCAAAGAGAGTCCATTTCTGCCAGGTCGCCGGCTGAACAATATCCCTTTGAAAGATACCCCTGATCCAGTCCTTTTTGGGTGATGACCTGAAAATGGGTATGGTAAAACCAGTTCCCGTTTTCATGGAAATCCCCGATATAAGCGAAAGCATCCCCTGCCGCAACTTTTGTGCCCTTGACCGGAAGCTGTTCTTTGTTTAAATGGCCGTAAAAGCTGTAAAAGGTTTCAAACTCACCGCTTTCATGCATTAAAAGGACATGGGCCCCGTAATTTCCTTCCCCTGCCTCATATCCGCTTTCCTTGACAATGGCGTTCAACGGGGAGTGCAATGCCGTGCCAGGGGGAACAATAATGTCAAGCCCCAGATGATAAAACCGTTTTTCTTCAACCATCTGGGGGCATTGCGACAGAACGGTTTCCCGATTTTCAAGATAGGAGGAAACTCCCCATGAATACCTTCCTTTCATCAACGCATCCAGTCGTTTTTGGACCCCTTTCTGATCCCTGACATTAATGGTATCAAAAAGAGTGGAGTCAACCGACATATCCACCACCAGGGGGCTTCCTGTCAAGTTTTTGAAAACCGGCCGGATATCCACCCTGTCACT
Organism: Pseudomonadota bacterium; assembly: GCA_018821715.1. Taxonomy (GTDB): domain Bacteria; phylum Desulfobacterota; class Desulfobacteria; order Desulfobacterales; family Desulfobacteraceae; genus Desulfobacula. The sequence goes on from JAHJLN010000104.1 coordinate 21,156, forward strand.
GTATGCAATATAGGGGTATTTCATCATTTTTTGCCTTTATCTAGGACACAGGAAACTGGTTTGTTTTTATAAGCCCTGGAACCTGAACCACTGGAAAACCATCATTATCGAGAATAATGCCTTCCGGGAGCACAAAATTCTTATCCATCCCTTTATAATAGGATACATGATAACAGCCAAGCTTTATTTTTACCGGTCCAGGGTCGTTGACAAAAGAAGATGTCAGACCGTAATCCACTTCACCCAGCGGCGTTGAGATGATGTACCTGGGAATTTCCCTTCCGGATCCCTCTCTTCTGACCTTTGTGGCAATATCAACCACATCATAGGAATCTACAGGATGATCCCTGTTCCACTTCAGCTGAATGGGAAGCCCTGCAACATAGAGATGATGAAATTCCAGCCCTGCTTTTCGCGCACTGTAGGCAAGAGAATGAATATGGTTATCCGAATCATTAACACCTCCCAGAAGCGCTACATTGCAATACACGGTGATGCCCTTGTTGTTCAATCGCCTGACAAGCTTTGCATGCGCATCGGTGATCTCATCGGCCAGAGTGAACCAGGTCTCGATTTCAAGCCGCAGCGGGTTGACCACACTCAGCCGGTTCAAGTCTCCCAGGGTATTGATCACAGCCCTTGTAAAAATTTTTGGATCATAATTCAACTTCATGCTGACCAGCCGGACAGCATTGACATGGGGAATATCTTCAAGTTTTTTAATAAGGGGCTTAATGTAATAAAGACAGTCCATGGCATCGGTTGTCCAAGAGATGATGACATCGGTTATCCTGTCATCTGAACGGATGTAGTTAATTTGTGTGTCAGAAGCCAGGGCATTGATTTCAACCCGTGTTTCATGGAGCCGCAAAAGGTTTTCAACACCTGTTTCCACAATGGATGGCCCAGTCTGCCGGTCTTTTATGAGCCTTGTTTTAAGCAGTTCAATCTGCTGGGTTGTGGCAGGGCTTTTTTTTGTGCCAACCCGTTTGGGCCTGGGGCCGTGGAGAAAGGAGTCCTCCCCGATCTGTGCCATATACTGGATATCAATGGTGCCCTCATCATTGACCCGTATATTGGTCAGCTCATTGGCAAGGGGCGCAAAGGCTTTAAAATACTCTGGTGTGTACGGGGTCCTGATCCAGATGAAACTGTCATTGTCTTTTACCTTTTCAACTGCCCAGCCGCTGGTGTACCAGTCCATTTTCCCGATGGGGGTTGCCGTACAGATTCTCGGGATGATCCTGTCGGACAGATGGGCGCGAAGGTGACAGGCAATGGTAATTCCTTCGGACAACGGACTCCAGTAAATGCTGTTCCCATGGATGGGGCTGCAGGGAATATAAATATAATGGAGCTCAGCACCCGCGCCCCGTAACAGGCTGAACAGTTTCACCAGTTCCGGGCCCTTATCATTGCAGTTACTTAAAAACGGGGTCTGGATATACACTGCGATCCCGCTCTTGACAAGCTCGGTGATAATTTCAAGGCTTTCAGGGGAGACTTCGTCCGGGTGGATAAAATGGGTGGCCACCTCCATCCGTTTGCCGTGCTGCTGAAGTTCAAAACTCTTCTGCTTTAAATATTTGAGATAGGCAGACTCGTTTTCAAGAAACAGGTCCGGGTAATAGGCAATGGACCGCGTGGCCAGGCGAAGGGTCTGGACATGATCCACTGCCATGAGCCCGTCAATGGTCGCGGCCATATTGGCCCGGTTCATGAAGGGATCACCGCCGGTCACCACGATTTCCTTTACAGACAAGGAATCTTTAACATGTTGAACCGCTCTTTTTACCTCCTCAACCCCTGGATTTTTTTCATTCCTGGAATCTTTGTGTTTTCTGAAACAAAACCGGCAGTAAACCGGGCAGGCCATATTCAAAAGAAAAATGACACGGTTCTGGTACATCTGCTCCAAAAGGCCGTCATGGAACTGGCCGATCCAGGTGTTGGTATGCCCGCCGGAATCCAGCTCTTCAATAAACGGCAGATACTGGTAGGCCACATCCTTTGATACCAGCATCTGGCGGATGGTATGGCGGGACAGACGCACTGGATATTTTTCAATCACCTGCTGGAGCTGTTCCCGGTCTTTTTCCGGAACGGCAAGATGGGTGGCTGTCTCAAGCTGGTGGGTGTCTTTAATGGAAATGTATCCATGCCCGGGCAGAACCTGCTCCAGAATGGCCATGAGCATGAGATGGGGAATCTCAACCTGATTCAGAATTACCTGTTTCATTTCCCCGTTCACAATGGAAGATAAAAGTTCGGTAAAAAACCCTTCCGGATCATTGGGATATCCTGTTTTTCCCAAAAGCGTTGAAAATTTCTCACCCCCGTCACCATTGCCGGTTATGCTGCAGAATATTTTTCCTGCAAGCGGTATCGTCCCATAAATATCCAGAAATTCAACAGCAGCATGGGTCAACGCAGCCAGGCCAACGTTGGTTGTTTTCCCTGAATTTTTGAATATGATGTGTATTGAACGATCATTGTTTTCCATTGCATTCTTCCTTTAAACAAAAATTTCATTTGCCAGTCTGTCCGGTAAACATTTTTTACCGGGCAAGGTCACTCCTTGTCATGCGGTTTTGCTTTATATAAATAGGATACCGTATCTTTGGGTAATCCATATCCCATGACTTTTCCTAATATTTCATCTTCATTTCCCGGATCCACCTGTATGACCAGGTATTCTTTTGCCTGTTGCGCATCAAAAACCATTTTAAAGGCATAGCCCGCCTTTTTTAAATATGCGGTAAGGGATTCTGAAAAAAGAGAGAGGGGTTGTTTATTTAAATTATTTTCAAAAATAACATAGCCCATTGCCGGATCAAGCTGATTCTTTATCCAGCTAAAGCTTTTTTCAATTATTTTGAGATCTGAAAACTTCATGTTTTTAACGCAGCTCTCCATTTGAATCTGTCTTCATTCTGATTCATAGCTTGTTTTTTTTAGATTCAGCCGATGGTCGTCATTTTAGTTTAAGCAGCCGGCAATTGGCAGGTGCCACCTGCATGAACACCTCATCCCCCTGCCGAAAGGGAGATCGCTTGACAAAATTGATGACATGGAGCACACGCGTGTTCTTCATCTCGACAAAATAGC
>JAHJLN010000105.1 GCA_018821715.1 Pseudomonadota bacterium
ATTGTTAAAATCATGGGCAATCCCTCCTGCAAGTGTTCCGATTGCTTCCATTTTCTGTGATTTTTCCAATTGCACGGCTAAATTTTTTCTTTCCTGGGCAGCCAGTTTATATTCTGTGATATCCCGGCCTTCCGTAATAATAAAGACCACTTCATCAAACGGATTGAAAACAGGTTTTATGGAGATATCAATATCTCGGATCTCTTCATCTTTTGAAATACTTGTGGTTTCATACCGTACAAGATTCCCCTGGACAGCCCTTTGAACCGCTTGTTTCAACTGCTGCTGGACTTTTGGATCATGCCGCCACCAGGGCGCCTGCCAGAAAGGTTTATAAACCACATCTCCTGCAGTACATCCGGCAAAATCCAGCCCGCTCTGATTTACCTCTTCAAGTATTCCTGAAGGAGATAAGATTCCTGTGTACTGAAAGGATTGATTAAACAAGCCTCGAAGTTTCAGATCATTCTCTACAAGCGCTGTCTGGGCTTCAATATTCTTTTGGATTTCCTTTTCAATTTTTTCATGATTTCCTTCAAGCTGGTCCATAAAAGAATTAAAGTGTTGAGACAATTTGCCGAATTCATCCGGATCGGCATAGGCCATGCGAACAGAAAAATCACCCCTGGAACCCTCTTCAAGCTTATCCATTAACACTGCAAGCGGTTTTGTTACAAAGGTGCTGATAAGATATGTAATCCCGATAGAAAATAAAAGAACTATAATCAATGCAACAAACAAAAAATTTCTGAACGTTTTCAATGGGGAGAAGACTTCCTCTACATAGCTTGAAGAGGCAACAATCCATTTATATTCCGGCAGATATCTGAAAATGACAATTTTTTCTCTGGGGGTTGATTCGTTGGGATTTTCCGATTGCTCAAACAGGTTTGTTCCCTGGATATTTGGATGTACGATGACCGTTCCTTTTTCATCCAGAACATAGGCATACCCTGTTTTCCCTGTTTTATGGGAAAGAATACTCTCTCTGAAATCATCGATATTCACCAGGTGGTTAAATTCTTCACGATATGAAGACACTGAAATAATCCAGTCAAACTGCTTAAAATAAACCATATAAAGGGCTTTGGGTCGTTTCTGTGCTTCACCGGGATTTTTCCAGTCATACTCCAGATATCCGTCTTTCATTTTCATCTGTTGTCTTACAAAATCAAACTCGGAAACATCAGAATCCTTTACTTTATCGTTTGGATGAACCGTAACGATTCCAATACTGTTCAGACAATAGATATATCCGCTGATCCCCACAGGCTGGCTTAAAAAGATCTCTTCAATTGTTTCAATGGCCTGGGTCCTGCTTATAAGTCCTGATTGATACTTTTTATAATAATATTGTGCAATATCAAGATTTTTTTCAGCTATGGCGTGCAACCTGTTTTTAATGGAAACCGAGGCAGTTGTTTTTATCAAGTTCACCAAAGAATCGGTTGTATCCTGTAATTCTTTTTCAATACTGGTTTGGAGTATTTTTTTAACCTGGTAATAGGCAATGGAGCTGCCAATTAAGATCAGCGGAATAAAAACAAACAAGAATGTCAGCAACAATTTGTTTCTAAATTTTAATTTCGCAAAAAACACAGAACATTTCCCGGCCGTAAAAAGTTAAAGAATTCGCCCAAAACTGCAACCGCTGTGATCCTAATTCAGCGGAGTAAAAACAAGGCTGTACGGGGTGATCAATTTCACTGGATCATAGGACAGTTTTGCCTGTCGAAGGCCTTTAATCCCAAGGTCCTGCTCCCGGTTCAGATAGTGACATTTATTTTTAAGATAAAGCGCGGTCTCATGGTTGATCACCTGAGCTGCCCCCTTAAAATCAGCATCAGATTTCTCAAACTGGATGTCATAGGTTGCATGACACAATTGACTGAAAACAGAAAAGGCAACCATCTTACCGGCTATAGTTATCACAAGGCCTTCTAACCCCAGCGAGTCAAAATTTTCAAAAGAGGTTTCTATGGCACAAAACTCCTGATCAAGGGTTTTTGACCGTCTTTTTCGGATGGTCAGCAAATCTTTTGCTAATTCCAAGGCTTTGTCTTTGTATGGACCGGTTAAGCGGTGAACCTCAAAATCAGGATAGGTTCGCTTAAACTGGGAGATCAAATTCTTTTTTTTGTGAAGCTTTATTCCGGTAAGGTCACAAAGGCTGTCGACATCGTAAATGTATTCTGCATAATCAGGCTCTTCTTTGACAATGTAATATTTCTCGATGTCAGGAAATTTTTTTAAATAATCTGATGTCAAAAGGCTGAAATTAGGTGTCAGGCCTATATTTTTCAAATTTAATGATATAATGACAAGCTCTTCCGGATAAAAATCTTTACCCAGCGGCATAAAGGCACATTGAGATATCCCGTCATAAATCAAAAGCCGTTCCTGGTACAGAGTCCAAAAAAGATTATACGCATCCTGCCAGGCGTAAAGGTTTGAAAAATTATATTCACAGGACACGGGTTCAAACCTGTCAATATAGGTTTGAATCAGTTCCCGGTCTTCTAATGCGAATCGATTGAATTTTGGGAATCTTGTTTTTTTAGGTGCCTGTAAAATTGCTCCTGACGTATACATTTTATTGACCCTTATATTTTAACGGAACATGATCTTTAAGTGGTTCAAATCCAAGTTCCTTATAAAAGGAGTATGTTCCCGGCTCGGCAATAAGACCGATCCAGTCCACACCGTTTTCCTTTAATTTTTCTATCAGAAATTGAATAATTTTTTTGCCTATTCCTTTTCCCCTGAACTCTTTTAATACTGCAACGTCCTGAATATAAGCATCACTTGCAAGATCGGAAAGGGCACGCCCCATTCCAATGAGCTTTTTTTTAAAAAAAACCCCTACAAAAAAAGCTGAATCTTTTACAATATGATTTAAAAATTCAGGGTCCTGATCATAAGAAGGGTCCCACCAGCCGGCTTCTTTATAGAGCGGTATCAGCTGCGCCAAAGGAGCAGATTTAATCGTCTTTATAACAAGTTGTGCAGAAAAATCGTCTGACATTTTTTTTAACTTTTCTTTTTTTATACAGTTTCAAACATCTTCTGGGCAAAATAGGGCAAAACAAAAGAAGCTTCATGTATTTGGGGACTATAATATTTTAATTGTTCCTGCAGGGTTTCAGGAATGTTCCGGCACGGCATTTTCAGATTTGAACCAAGAGATCCCAGGCAAATACCGATATGGCCTCCCGGATAAGTCGGCACTAAAATATAAGAATATGCGGAAACTGAAAATAGCTCTTTTGTAATCCTTACAAGGTTGGTAACGCATTCCTTATGAAGAAAAAAAGATTCGCCCTGGGTGGCAATAATGCCCTTTTTTCTAAGGGCTGCTTTTAACCCTTCGTAAAACGGTCGTTTAAATAAAACCTCACCCGGCCCTATGGGATCGGACGAATCCACAATAATTACATCATACTTGTTCTTTTGTTCCTGGACATAGGCATTGCCGTCACCAATACGAATATTTACCCTGGGATCGTCAAATCCACAGGCAAGCTCAGGCAAAAATTCTTTGGATACCGTTATGACATCTTCATCGATTTCACAAAAATCAATGGTTTTCACACAGTCATGACGGCCGACTTCCCTTAAAATACCGCCATCACCACCTCCAATGACCAGAACATTTTCAGGAGTGGGGTGGGCAAACAAAGGAACATGGGCCAGCATTTCCTGGTACGCAAATTCATCTGACTCAGTCAATTGAATAATCCCATCCAGAACGAGCATTTTTCCATGATTCCGGGTCTGATATACGTCAATCTGTTGAAATTTACTTTTTTTACTGTATAAAACTTGTTCTATCTCAAGAGAAAGTGATACCCCCGGCCACATGTAACAGGTTTCTGAAAACCAGCCATCTTTTATTTTCTTATAATTTTCCATCTTTTATACTATATAACCCAATTGCCGGGAAATTGAAAGAAAGTTCAATTTCCCGGCAATTGGCATTTGATTAAATTATTGTCTTAAAGCAATCTGCAGTTTGTAATGGTTGCCTTTGAAGAACGACATGGCAAATTCTGCAACTTCACGGGGTTCATAAAATTTACAGGAAAACACATCCAGGTAAACCGTATTTAATGCATTGGCAAAATGGCCTGAAATCAAGGAGGTTTCAATAAACTGTGTCATGCTGAACCCTTCTACTCTTTCATCTTTACCGAAATGAACTACCTGGCATTCTCCAAATCGTTTCATATCAATCAGATCACACAGTTCATATACAAATTGTTCAATCTGTTTTGCATCTGTTATAATCTGGTGATCACTCTGATAAATATCAACCGAGGTTAAAACCCCCCAAGGGTTTTTGAGTTCATATGCCTTTTTCCAGGAAATTGGATAACTTTTTGAATAGTTTACAGTCTGACCTACCGTCTTTTGTTCATAAGGCTTGGCAACAATCCCCCGGTTTTGATCGGAAGAAATAACAACATTCTCAGATTGAAAAGAATCTTTCATGGAATTGATAGCAATTTCCAGATTAATCTTATCGCCGCACGTGAAGATATCCACTGCTGCATAATCATGTTCCGGCCATGCATGAATTGTAAAATGTGATTCTGCTATTATGACAACACCACTGACACCCTGGGGTTCAAACTTATGAAACGAAGAGCTGATAATTGTTGCACCACTCTTGTTTGCAGCTTTTAATAACGCCGATTCAACCCGGTTTTTGTCTAAAAAAACAGTTGCGCCGCATTCATAGTACTCAATGGTGAGCTGTCTTCCCAGGGCAAAACAGGTATTGTCCTGGGAATCACCAACAAACTTAATATTTTTATCAAGCATTAACGCTGTCTCCAATAATGAATAAAAATATCTATTATTATCCTGCAAAACTGCGGGACACCCAAAAAAAATAAAAAATTGCTGTGCCCAAGAATAAGACCTGAACAAGGAATAATCAAGCACAGCAAACTATTAAATAATCTAAATCAATAAGTTTCCATTATGGATTTAAATCTGGCAAATTCCGTATCTGTCGGCAAGTTCCTTTTCTGTAAAAGGGTTATCATACTCTGGGCATTAAACCGGATATAAGAGTTTGCCCTTAATTCATCATCCAAAGTAGACACAATTAACCCTGGATTATATTTTTTAATATAATCTTCTATATATGGGTTATTTTTTTCAATGGTTTTTGCGATTTCCATGGATTCCATCACATAATCATGACCGCCGTAAATTTTGGTATCTTTGGGAAATGACATCAGGCGTTTTAAGGAAAGGAAAAATACCGAGAGATTTCCGGTAAAACAATTGCCTATCGTCCCGTTAAACAAGGTATCCCCAGTTACTGCAAAATCATCTGCCATAAAGGTTATGGAATCCTCTGTATGACCGGGAGTGTGAAAAACCTCCAGATTTTCCTTGTCAAGGTATAGCGTCTGATCTGATTTAATCTGCCGGCAGTCAATAAATTGAGCACTTGTTTTCTTGAGCAATGTCTCATTGCCACAGGTATGATCATGATGGGAATGGGTATTGGAGATATATTTGATATGAATATGGTTCTTTTTGGCAAAAGCCAATATGTCATCTACCCCCCCTGCATCAATGGCAATCCCCTCACTTGTTGAATACACCAGATATCCCAGGTTATCGGTTGAATATCTAAACTGTTTTATAAACATAATAACCCTAACCTTAAATCAATAAATCCATGCAACCTTACGTCAAACTATAAAAAACCAAATTTTTAATAAAAATCCTATTTAATTTTGAACATGCTTTTTACAGGATTTCTCATAAAATTGAAAGCGTTATTATCATTTTGAAATAGATATTTTATGGAAACATAGGATTACCGTCCGATTTTATAGTCTTCCTTGTGCAAAAGATGCTTGGCCATAAGCTTATGAAGCTGTCTGGTTGTGAGACCCGCTGCCTTGGCAGATGCATTAATTTTTCCTTTGTGCTGCTTGAGCAGCAGATCAAGATAGGTATGCTCAACCCTTCTAATTTCCTGTTTTCTTATTTGTGACAGTGTCAAATCGGGGTTGATGTTGCCGGCGGTTGCTTCTGCCTTCTGGGAAAACAGATCTATGGGAAAACTTTGAGGCCGTAGAACTAAAGACTTCTCAAGAATATAGGCACGTTCCATAATATTTTCCAGCTCCCGGATATTACCCGGCCATGAATAAGATAAAAATGCGTCCAATACCTGGGGGTGTATATCCAGTATCCCTTTTACGTGAAAAGTATTGAGTTTATTTAAAAAAAGTTCAACCAGTTTGGGAATATCCTCTTTACGTTCCCTTAATGGCGGCAGTTCAATGGGAAAAACGTTCAACCGATAATAAAGATCATTTCTAAATAGTTTATCTTCACACAATTGTTTCAAATTAATATTGGTTGCTGTAATAATTCTTACATCGGCATGGATCTCCTCTTCACCGCCTACGCGCTGGAAAATACCATCCTGCAGGACCTGCAGCAGCTTGATCTGAGCAGACGGCGTAATGGTTCCGATTTCATCAAGAAAAATCGTACCTCCCCTTGCAATTTCAAACTTGCCCAGTTTTCTTTTAATGGCGCCTGTAAAGGCACCTCTTTCATGGCCGAACATCTCGCTTTCGACCAGTGTATCCGGGATTGCCCCGCAATGGACCTCAATGAATCGTTCATTTTTTCTTAATGAAAGCGTATGAATAAATCTGGCGGTAAATCCTTTTCCAGTCCCTGTCTCACCCAGCAAGAGAACCGTACTCTTTGTCGAAGCCACAGCACGGATATTTTCAAAAACATTTTTCATAGCCGGGCTCTTTGTCTGCACGAGATCAAACTCAACTTCCTGCCAGATTGTTCTCTGAAATAATCGAGTTCTGATTCAGCCCTTGTATGCTCTAATATACTATTGATAACCAGCTGGATTTCATCGGATACCAAAGGATACGTCAGATAAGAATCTGCACCCTCATTCACAATTTTTATTGCTTCCTTTAAGTCTTTGGGTTCAACCATTACCACAATATTAATATTTGGGGATAACAATCCGAATGTCTGAAGAACAGCCTTATAGTTGCTGTCTCCGGCTGCCTGCTGTAAGACCTTTATATCTATAAAAACAAACTCACTTCTATTGGCACTTAAAAACTGAAGTGCCTCAATCATATTGGTACTGTAATCAATTAAATAGGTTTTATTCAGACTGGTTTTGACAGAAGCGATCAATTCGGTATTTTCTAGGATGAAGTGGATTTTTTTCATGACGGTTTGCCTTGAATGACCCCTGAATATCCATGAGCCGCCACATTTGACGGGTTACATTTAAACATGAAGAGCATAACAGGAATTTATAATTCTTATTATTAGACTAAATTGAGACTCAAATCAATTCAAATAATTATTTCTTTGATAAACCTCATTCAAAGCGGCGGTCAGTGGTACAGGCATTACAACAGTCTGATAAAACGGAACTCAAATTTCTTGTTTAAAAAAAACAGGATGTATAAATTCCGTTTTTATAGACTATTCTTTACTGTCACCTGAAAATTATCTTTTCAAAATGGCAAACCACCCCCTGAAAAGCAAAATTACCCCCCTGAACTGTTTAATCTTGCAATTAAACTGCTGGCCGGGATTTCATGGTATGGAAAATGCAATAATGCGCTCAATGCAAGCGGATAATATTTTTGAACCTAAAATTGATACTATCATATCCACAAGGAAGATCCATGAGCAAGTATGATTCCGATTATTCGGAAAACAATAAACGACAGAAACACAAAAGTCCTAAATTTCGGGACTACTATGATGAAAACCTTAATGAAGAAGATGAGAGAGAACTTTACGACAGGAAAAAGAAACTAGGGAAAAAAACCAAAAGGGAAAAGAATCCAGACCATGACTGGCCGTCACAATAGTGGAATATTAGGCCATGATTCAGATCAGAACATATTGTGATCCTGAAGAATGTCGACAACTTTGGGAAAAACTCTGGCCTGATGATTGCTTTTTCGATCTGTGGCCGGTTCGCTCCCTTTTCAACCAGACGTTTGGAAGACCACTGCACTTCCAGGTTTTTGAAGAAAACAATCATCCCAAAGCAATGGTTTCGTTGTGCTGGATAAAAGAAGAAAAAAAATTTGTTCATTTTCCAGGAGAAACCTGTAACAAGACTCCCTGGCTGGAACAAAACAAAATCATTTCATGCCATCCTGACTTGTCATTCGCATTAATTGACTCGCTTCCAGGATCTGTTCATCTTCGGTATTTAACCTATGATTCATTCTTTCAGACCCGGGGGTTTGTTCACCAGGATGATATTGGGTACCTGTTTTTGCCCAAAAAGTATCAATACTCTTTTAATCAATACCTTGGTGAATTCTCAGGAAGAACAAGAAAAAAAATGACTGCCGAGATTTCTGGTCTGGAAGAACAAAAGGTCACGATCCGGCATAACAAACATTCTGATGTGGATCTATTTTTTAAAATGGTTACTCAGACCGCTGAAAAAAAATCCCATTTCAGCGACAAACGCTTCTTGCTTGCGTTTGAGCGACTTGTCGCCTATATGGTAAAAACCGGCATGATGCGGATCACCACCATTTTGATCGGTGGAAAAACTGCAGCTGTTGATATTGGTGCCCTGTTTAAAAAAACCTATACCATCCTGGCCAGTGGAACAAACCCTGAGTTTAAAGGGGTTGCAAATCTGATCAATCTCCATCATATCAGCTGGGCGTGCACCCAGAAGCTCAAACTGGTGGATTTTCTGTGCAATGATACTATTTGGAAAAAAAAATTTAACCTTGTGCCCAGACCCTTGTATGAGTTAAAACTCACTAAACCGATTATCCATGATAATCCTTTATCTGATACTAAGGGGCATAAACTCTGTGCATAAAAAAATATTAGTGATCGGCACCACGCCCGATTATGTCCAATGGATAAGGCTTTCCTGTCCGGACAGGGCTCTTTTTATTACAGCCCCTGAAATCAGGCAGGCAGCTAAAGAAGAAAACCCGGCCGCCCATGAAGAAATTCTCATCCATTTGTCTGACCAGGATCAGGTTTTTGAGGCATTGAAGAGACACCTTAATCAGTGGGAACAGGCCATTGACGCAATATTTTGTTTTGATTGCGAGTCAATGGAACTTGCAGCTTTTATAGCCGGGCAATTCAATCTTGATTATCCGTCAATAATAGCCATCCAGAACTGCCGGGATAAATATGTGTCAAAACAGATCTGGCAGCATAACAACATCAAATGTCCACGAACAGCACCGGTAATTTCTGCGTCTCAGGCTGTCGATTTTTTCAAGACCACCTCTTCCGGCTGCGTTTTAAAACCGTTTACCGGTAGCGGGAGTGAACTTGTTTTTAAATGCACCAGTGCTTCTGACTGTCGCTCAGCCTTTTCCACCATCCATAAAGAATTAAAAAAAAGGAATAAAAATCCCCTTTTTCAGAGGACATCTTCAACAGAATACCTGATGCTTGCAGAAGAACACATTTCAGGAACTGAATACAGTTGTGATTTTATTGTTGAAAATAACACCATCCGTATTATCCGGCTGGCAAGAAAGATCAAATCTCCCTTCAAGCCCTTCGGAACCATCCTGGGATATGTTCTTCCTGCGGTTTTACCTCAATTAATAGACATAGCCGATCTTCACCACATCCTTTTGAAAAGTTCAAACACCCTGGGAATCAACAGAGGTCTTTGCATGGTCGATTTTATTGTCTCTGACGACCAGGTTGTGCTCATTGAGCTGACCCCAAGACCGGGAGGGGATTGTCTGCCTCATCTGTTAAGAGTCTGCACCCATCTGGACATCCTTAAAATCAGTCTTGATTTTGCTCAAAAACATCCTGTGACACTCCCGGACACTAAATCCTGCTCCCCCTGTGTGGCGATCAGGCTCCATGCAGAGCAGGCAGGTGTCTTAAGAAGAATTGAATACCGCCACTTACTGGAAGACAAACGGGTTAAAGATATCTTTCTGACCAAAAAACCGGGTCATAAAATTAAACTGCCACCCGAGGATTACGATTCATGGCTTTTGGGGCATATTATTATTGAGCCTTCGGTTCATAAATTTCCTGAATCACAGGCCCTTGCCATTTCAAAAAAGATAGAAATTTTCATTGACGAAAATCAAACCAAGGGATCATGACCTGCAATGTCTGAGACCCATCTTCAAAAAATACCGCTTCTGCCAAAAGAAGTGCTGCATAAGTTTGTTTCAGACTATTTTAACCGCAAACACACGTATCAAGCTGCTGTTGAAAAACATGGATCACCGCTCTGGATTCTTGAGTCATCTGTATTAAAAGAAAAGGCCGGACAATTTTCCAATGCGTTTAATCAATATTTTAATAAAACCTCTTTTTATTTTGCAATGAAAAGTAATAATCATCCAGATGTCTCTGCAACACTTCTTGAGTATGGATTCGGTCTTGATGTTTCCAGTGGTGAAGAATTGAAAACCGCTTTAGCATTAAATGCCAATGATATTATTTTCAGCGGTCCTGGTAAAACTAATAAGGAATTGAGTTTAGCGGTTCAGCATAAAGACAGGACCATTATTTTGTTAGACAGTTTCTCAGAACTTGAACAGCTTAAGGCCCTGGTATCCCGATCCGACTTCACTCATCCGGTCAGGGTCGGCATTCGGCTGACAACAAATCCAAACGGATTATGGAGAAAATTCGGTATTCTTCCGGAAAAACTGCTCACATTCTGGAACCAGGTAAAAGACCTTTCCAATATCCAGTTTAAGGGCCTGCAATTTCATTCAAGCTGGAATCTGACACCAGACAGACAGGTTGAATTTATTGTCCTGCTTGGAACTATTTTGAAAAATATGCCCGAAGATTTCAATAACAGTATAGAATTTATTGATATAGGTGGCGGATACTGGCCGGAAGAAGGAGAATGGCTTCAGTCTGCCGGGACACCGGAAGGGATTTACAATGCGGCAATTGGCAAAGATCCAGGTCCCTTGGATGTCCATTACAGAATACCCGGAACCCCAATTAAAACCTTTGCTCAAACCCTTTTTAAGGCCATACAATCCCATCTGTTTCCTTTTGTAAACTGCAGGATATGTTTTGAACCCGGAAGATGGATCTGCCATAGCGCCATGCAGATCCTGTTTATGGTAACAGACAAAAAGGCCAACGACCTGGTTATTACCGATGCCGGCACCAATGCCATTGGCTGGGAGCGCTTTGAAACCGATTATTTCCCAATCCTTAATTTAAGCAGGCCTTCTTTGCAGGAAAATCCTTGTCATATTTTGGGGTCTTTGTGCACCCCCCATGATGTCTGGGGGGTACACCTATTTCGGAGATGATATAAAAATAGGAGATCTTTTAATGATCCCTTGTCAGGGAGCCTATACCTACAGTCTTTGCCAGAACTTTATAAAATCTTTGCCGATCTGCGTAAAAAAATAATTTATTATTTTGTTTAACTCTTCCCCTGACAGGGCCACAGGCCACGCTTAGAAATCTTCCTCCTCTTCCGGCTCTTCCGAGTCATCAAGGTCAACACCAAAATCTTTGGTACTTTCTTCAAATTCGCTGTCATATACCTCTGGGATGTCATCATCCACCGGATAGTCATCATCAACAAATGAAAGGTCCTCGTTCTCCTCAACAATTGTTGTGATAGCATCTCTTAAATTTCTTTCAAAGCTCTCTGAAAAATCTCCTTCCGGATCTGACCAAAATTCAAATTCTTCATCATATTCATCAATCAAATCATATAGATCTGAGACAAGACTTGGATCTTCCAGGTCTTCTCCATAGGATTCTATAATATCATTATAAAGACCATAGAGTTCAAACTCTTCAACTGCATGCTGTATTGTCAATTTTTTTGCCATTTATCCTACCTCAACACCAAAATTTTTACTCAACCAAGTCTGAAAATAAATTCAGAATTTCTTTTTGTCAATAAAATACATTTATAATTTTTATTTCTTAAAAAGCATTTTGTGATGATTAAACCCATCCCATTTGTCATAACCTTTGGAAGTGCAACCCCTTTGCTCCCGGCTCAACAGATCTGATGCTTGCCATGTCAACAAACACCATCAATTATCAGCAGCAGTCCTTGAGCACAAGATTGTTTCGATGAATAATTTCATCATAGTGTTTCCCGCCAAGACAGGATTTAATCTGAAATGTTTTTAGCCCCTTTATCAGGTTGATATCAGAAGACCTGTAATTGACAAGGCCGATTCCGATAATTTCATTGGCAGATGTCTTAAAAGAGACAGCAGCCCCTTCTTCAAACTCTCCTTCTACTGAAATAATGCCGATGGGTAAGAGGCTTTTTCCATTCTGCCGGACAGCAAGAACAGCCCCGTCATCAATCACAATGCTTCCTTTAGGTGCAAGGGTATAAGCAATCCAGCATTTTCGGCTGGCCATTTTTTCTTTTTTGGGAACAAAATAGGTGCCGTGATCTTCACCGTCAAAAAGCCTTAACAACGCATTTTTAGTATTTCCTCTGGCCACGATCATGGGAATTCCGGCAGACGTGACTTTCTTGGCAGCCTGAATTTTACTGAGCATTCCTCCGGTTCCCAGTGTTCCGGGAATATGGCTTGCAAATTCTTCAATTTCTTTTTTAAAAGCAGTTACCCTTGGAATCAGCCTGGCATCTGGAAATTGCCTTGGATCTTTATTATACAGCCCATCAATATCGGTTAGGATAAACAAAAAATCAGCATCCATCAATAAAGTAATCATGGCGGCAAGATTATCATTATCTCCTAATTTTATTTCTTCAACCATGATGGTATCATTCTCATTTATAATGGGAACAACTTTCCATTCAATAAGCGTGTGCAAAGTATTTCGGGCATTCAGATACCTTTTTCTGTTATTCAAATCTTCGCCGGTCAAAAGGATCTGGGCCACTTTTTTATCATTTTGAGCAAAACTTTTTTCATAGGCATTCATCAAACCGCTCTGGCCGATGGCAGAAATTGCCTGTCGTTTCGGTATCTCATCCGGACGGCGTTCCATTCCCATCTTCCGCAGTCCGGCTGCCATGGCCCCCGAGGATACCAGAATAACTTCAATCCCTTTGTCCATGAGGATGCTGATCTGGTTGGAAATGGATTCAATCACCTCCAGATTTAAACTGTTCTTTGCTGTGATCACATTACTGCCCAGTTTTACAACAACCCGTTTGGCATTGATCAATCGTTGTTTTGGCATTTTGTATCTCTAACTGAATTTTTTTGTTAAGGGTTTATGAGTAAACGGTTTTGCTGTTTTTCCTGTATAATTCTTTACCATATGACCATCACCCATGAGCCGCCACTGGTAAATCATAAGGCCTTCAAGCCCCACCGGTCCCCTTGCATGGATTTTATTTGTACTGATACCCACTTCTGCACCCAGACCGAACCTGAAGCCGTCACTGAATCTGCTGCTGCAATTCCAGAACGCATCGGCGGTATCTGCATGATCCATAAAATACAGCGCTCTTTTTTTATCACCGGTGACAATCACATCGGTATGGCCGGACCCATATCGGTTAATATGCTCCACTGCATCATTCAAGGAAAAGACGACTTTAATGGAGACAATCAGATCAAGATATTCGGTTTGCCAGTCCTTTTCAGTAGCCGCTTCAACATCTATGATGGCACAGGTTCGTTCACACCCGTAAATTTTTACCCCCTGCTCTTCCAGCCGGATTTTTAATATCGGCAATATTTCCATGGCAAGGGCTTCATGAACCAGAATGGTTTCTGTTGCATTACACACTGCCACATACTGGCATTTGCTGTCGACCGACAGATCAATTGCCATTTTCAGATCAGCAAACCGGTCGATATAGAGATGACAGATTCCATCAGCATGCCCTAAAACAGGAATAACCGTATTGTCCATGATATACCGGACAAATTCATTGCTGCCCCTGGGGATAATCAAATCAACAAACCGTTCCAGCTTTAACATATGGTCCACATCACTTCGGGTCTCAAGCAATCCCAGCCACCCTTTGGGACACCCTGCCTCAACACCGGCCCGGGAAATAATAGATGCCAAGACCTGGTTGGTAGCCGAGGCTTCACTGCCCCCTTTAAGCAATACGGCATTTCCACTTTTCAGGCACAATGCTGCAATCTGCACCAGGGCATCGGGACGGGATTCAAAGATGACGCCGATCACCCCAATGGGTCGGCTCACCTTGAAAAGTGTCAGCCCTTTGTCAAGTTCGGTGGCCTGCAATGTTTTTCCCACCGGGTCTTCCAGTTTTATCAGGCTTGCAATACCATCACAGACTTCCAGCAGTTTGGCGTTATCAAATTTCAACCGCTTGAGCAGCGGAGCTTCAAGGTTCTGTTTTTCTGCCGCTTCCAAATCCCCGGCATTTGCCGCAATAATGAGATCTGTATTGTCTTTTAAATCCTTTATAATACCCTGTAAAGCCGCCTCTTTTACTTGACTTGACAATGCTGACATAAAAATTGCAGCTGTTTTGCATTGAGAAGCAATTGCCTGAATATCCATTTTCTTTATCCTTAAACTGATCATTCTAATTCTTTGGGTCAAAGGTTTATTCATCCATTAAATTAATTTCCCTGTCAAGGAGAAATCCTTGTCTCCTGACAAGGCGATCCCATAAAATTTTAACCGCAAAAATAATTGTGGGAAAAAAATCCAGCTAAAGCCACCTTTAAAGATATCACCCGTGCCCCTTGACGGAGTATGACAATACCCCTATAAATAGACCATCAGCCTATCTGTTGAAAAAATCCCAAGATGGTTGATGCATTTTACAAGGAGAATAACTGCCTGTGCTGACCAAAAAATGGAACCCAATTTTACTGCGGGTGTTTATATTGATACACCTTTCCTTGCTCTTATGGGGACAAGCCAATGCCCAACCTGCAATAGAGGATAAAAATTTTCAGGTCCAGTTTGAACTAACCGTTGACGCTGCAAGAAAAACCCTTGATGCCCTGGAAACTGAACTGGCTGTAGAAAAGCAACAGCAAAAAGAAGACGTAAGCCGGCTGCAGATTTACAAGACCCAGGCAAATTCCCTCAGAAACTTTCTGCTTGTTCCGGAAATCAGCATTCTTGTGCTTGAAAAAGGTGTAGAAGAGGTTGACATTTCTATCTCCTTAATCAAGTCAAAGATTCAAAAAAATAATGAAAAAGCAAACAAAACCGAACTAAATATTGTTGCGGTAAAAGAAAAAATACATCTAATTGATCAAAGGATCATTGAATCTGATTCTTTGACGGACAAAGCCAGCAATAGGATCCCTGGTATTAAGGAATTCAGATCCTATCGATCTATTCTGGAGAAACAACACCAAGGTCTTCTGAGCATCATGGATATCCAGTCCGTGGAGACAAAAGACAACATTGATTTGCTAAGATCCTTTGAAGATATACGGCTGATCCTGAAAAAGGAGATCAAAGATAAAAAAGGAACTCTTTTATTCCAAAGGAATGAAATCGAGTTAAAAGATATCTGGCCCCAGAATTTTATATCAGAACTGCTCAATTCCGTTGCAAACTCCAGACAATGGTTTACCTCTGATCTCATATCGCAGAAATGGTCCCAGTCAAGGGAACACATAAATCTTAAAGGAATACTGATCGTTTCCGCTTTTA
Organism: Pseudomonadota bacterium; assembly: GCA_018821715.1. Classification (GTDB taxonomy): domain Bacteria; phylum Desulfobacterota; class Desulfobacteria; order Desulfobacterales; family Desulfobacteraceae; genus Desulfobacula. The sequence goes on from JAHJLN010000105.1 coordinate 15,640, forward strand.
TGGTGTTCAGCTTTTTCTTTTTTCAGGGCCTGTCTTATTTAAGACAGAATGAATCCTTTCAGGGCCTTCTCAAAAAGCGTGTCGGATATCCTCTGGTCGTGTTTGAAAAGTCCCGGTTTCTTATTTTCTGGATACTTCTGACTATTGTTATTTCAAAAACCCAGATATATTTGATCTTTCCCGATTTTATCAAGTTTTTCAAAACATTTTTATCGGTCATTCTTTTGACGAAAATTGTATCTGATTCCATCCGTCTGATCGTCAACGAAAAAAGTCCCAATGTCTTTAAGACCCTTTATAAATGGAGAAATGCATTTGTCTGGGGAATCCGGCTATATTCTTTTTTGTATCTTTTAATGTACCGGTTCTTGTCCTTGGATACCGAATTTCTTATATTTTTCCGGATTTTTTCAGAAGCAGCCCTGGTTATCTGTGTGTTTTTATTCTGGAAAGCCTATCAAAGAATAGAAAACCCAATCAATGACATAGGGATGAAATTGTTAACCCTGTGGTCAAAAGCCGTTGTTCTTTCAGGTCTTTTTGCCGACATATCAGGATATAGCCATTTTGCATCCTGGTGGTACATATCCTGGTCAGTTTCCATTGTGATTGCCTGTGTCTTAAGTCTGCTTTTATATTCCCTGAAAGATATTGATCAAAAATTCAAGGAAAAATTTGAACCGGAATCCAGCAGCCCCTATGGCATATCTTATCCATTTTATTGGATTTTATCCAATGGGCTGATCTTTTTTCTTGTTCTGTCTGCAGTGACAGGACTTGCCTTTTCATGGAGTACAAACACGGCTTTTCTTGCATGGCTTTGGGAAATATTCAACCAGAAGTTTGCCATCGGAAAAATTGAATTAAGCCTTGCAGGCTTTGTGTATTCATTTTTCACCATCCTTTTGACCTATCTTTTCACCCATCTGATAAAAAAAATCATGGCCGGACATGTTCTCAAAGGCAGCGGCCTTTCTTCAGGAGCAAAAGATTCTGTTATCAGTATTTTTGTCTATATCGCCTGGACTGCCGGCATCCTGGTCAGTCTGAGTGTTTTTGGGATTGATACAACATCTTTGACGGTTGTCTTCGGTGCACTGGGTATCGGGCTTGGATTCGGCCTGCAAAACATTTTCAATAATTTTATCAGCGGGCTGATCCTGCTGTTTGAACGCCCCATTCAAGTGGGTGATATTGTTGAAGTAGCCGGTGAATGGGGAGAAGTAAAAAAAATTAATGTCCGGTCTACTCTGGTTCAGACATATACAAACTCATCCTTGATTATTCCAAATTCCGAATTCATCAGTGCCAAGGTGACCAATTGGAGTCATAAGGATCCATTCATCAGAAGAGACCTTTTAGTGGGGGTGGCATACGGATCAGATACTGCACTTGTTAAAAACCTGCTGTTACAAACGGCAGATTCAGTTGCACAGGTTTATGATTATCCACAAAAACCCAAGGTGCAATTCATCAATTTCGGGGACAGTTCTCTTGATTTTCGATTGCGATTCTGGTCAGACATTGATAACTTTATTGAAGCTGAAAGTAAATTAAGATTTGAAATCGACCAAATTTTCAAGGAGAATAAAGTGACAATTCCATTTCCCCAGCGAGACGTTCATATTTTAGG
>JAHJLN010000106.1 GCA_018821715.1 Pseudomonadota bacterium
ATCCAACAATGGTAAAATCAAAAAGCAATGCTCAGGATTCAGCCGAAACCAGTGATTGAAACCCCATTTATTATTTGGTGTAAAAAATGCAAACAGAAATAAAAAAAATTATTAAATCCATGGATGTAAAACAGGATAAAGCAGATGCTGAAGAGAAAGCCCTTTTAATTTTCAAATTAGGGCCTGAAGCACTGGATATCCTTGTTGAACTTGGTGAGTCTGTTGAAATCAAGGAAACCGATGTTCAGATAAAAAAAAAATTGCTCCGGGCTGTTATTATTTCCCTTTCAGTATTTGCAAGGGAAAAATCATTTTTAAAACCCCATATATTTAACAATCCAAATGCCGTAAGCCTATTATGCAGGCTTTCATCAGAAGGATATAATTCTGCCGGTGCGGTTCTCCACATGATCGGGTTTTCAGATTCTGACATTCAAAAAGAAAGATTATTGTCATTGCCCATTACAGATAAACACTTAAATGACAAAGAAATTTCTGTAAATGAAGCAATACAGGAAATATTGACAGCCCAGATGGAAACAAGTTTAAATGTTATTAAAAAAGATTGCTTCATGATTGGTTATTCAAAGCGGCACTCCCATGAAATATACAGGATCGGGAAAACCGATTTTGCCTACCGGATGAAAAGACGCTGATTAAGCCCGCCTCATGGCTGTTCGGCAGGTTTAATAAATACCGGACAATTTTTTAAATTCATTGCGTTCCTGGGGGTTACCGACAACTGCCACAAGGTCGCCCTCGTGAAACAAATAATCAGCTTTGGGATTGGAGTGAAATGCTTTTTCATGAATAATCCCTACAATTGATGCCCCGGTTTTAGTGCGAATGGCGGCATCTTTTATGCTTTTACGGATTAGCGGACTTGAGGGCGCAAGTGTCACCCATGAAATTTCCAGCATATCTTTTATATTATCCAGTTTGACCAGAAGTTGCTGGTCGTGACTGGACTGATAAATCGGTGCATACAGCTGCTGCCGAACGGCATCTGTATATTGCTGAATGACAACTACGGGAATTTTCAGGTGAAGCAGTGCCTGTCTTGCTATTTCAAGCCCTGCCTCCATCTCGGGCAGTACTGCCATGTAAACACCGCTTTTATATAATTCCCGCATTTGATCAACACCATCGGATCTGACAATGATATGCAATTCCGGCTTAAGATAATGGGCTTGTTTTACAATAGACCGGCTTGTCTCTACTGAAGGCGTCGTAATAAGCAAAAGGCTTGCTGAAGTTATTTTTGAAACTTCAAGTACTGTTGACTGACTCATATCCCCGTAAATCACAGGAAATTTTGCATTCTTGCACTCAAGCATTCGCTGATGATTCAATTCAATAATTACAAACGGAAGATTGAGCTGGGTCAGGATCTGGGCAATATGTTGCCCAACCCGGCCACCTCCTGCGATAACGACATGATCTTTTAATCCGGCAACCGGAATGTTTTCGGTTTGCAGGGGCTCATACTTAAATAATCGTTTTTTCAATTTGTAAAGGGGAGTTGCCAGAGCTGAAACAAATGGGGTAAGCACCATGCTCATAACAGATATGGCCAAAACCAGCGAATACATATTTTGATCAATGGCATTTGTTTCAATACCCACCCGAGCAAGAACAAAGGCAAATTCTCCCACCTGAAACAAACCAAGGCCAACAGCAATTGGAATAATATTGATATACCCGAACATAAGGCTTAGCCCATAAAAAATCAACCCTTTAAAAATTGAAATGACAAAGACCAGGGAAAGAATTGTGACCCAGTTTCCCAACAAAAAAACAGGATCAAGCAACATGCCGACGGATGTAAAAAACAAAAGTCCGAAAATGTCCCTTAACGGTACAATATCACTCAATGCTTGATGGCCATAGTCAGACTCACTGAGTACCATTCCGGCTACAAAAGCACCAAAAGCAAACGACAGCCCGAATAAATATGTGGCATATCCAATACCCAGACCGATTGTGGTTATGGATAGAATAAACAGTTCCCTGGAATTCCAGTGGGCAACATGCATCAGCAATCTTGGAAGCAATTTTCTGCCCAGAAAAAGCATTGCAAAAAGGAAAACCGCAGACTTGATAACCGCAATGAATAAAAGAGGCAAGCCTGCCTTGGGGTTGCTCAATTGAGGGAGGATAATCATCATCGGGATGACAGCCAGATCCTGAATGATAAGCATGCCGATCATTACCCGACTGGATAATGTTCCCACAAGCCCCCTGCTCATAAGGGTTTTCAAAGTTACCATTGTGCTGGAAAGAGAGATTAAGGCCCCCAGCCACACTGCGGCGGCACTGGACCACCCTAAATATTTACCAAGGCAATAACCCAGACCCATGGTCAGAAAAATTTGAATCGGCGTACCGATCAAGGCAATATTTCGTACCGGCTTTAATTCTTTAACGGAAAATTCCAAGCCCAGCGCAAAGAGAAGAAGTGCAACACCGATTTCAGCCAAAAGTTCAATTTCATGGATATCGCCAATCGTAACCCCACCTGTGTAGGGCCCCACAATGATTCCGGCAAGTATGTACCCCAAGATCAACGGTTGTTTGATTTTTTGCGCAAGAAGCGCACCAATCAGGGCAGCAACCAGGATAATGACAATATCTGCAGCAACACCCATGTTTAGGATCTCCTAATTGAAACAGCAGTTTCTTTCATTTTACATTATTTTGAGGTTACTCTGAAATATCCTTTTGTTTACCGCTTACCTTGATACCTGTTGTTCGGCACGTGTTATTCCTTTGATACAATAATGACCCGACCTCGAGAGGTAAAAGAAATGCCTTGCTGAGATTGTGTGCCGATCATTATGGATTCAACAATAGGCGGGTTGACCAAATGGTCGGATTTCCATTCAACTATAAAATTAGCTCCTGACCCGCCGGTTTTGTCTTTTTCCGGTATGATATATCGAATCGATTCTAAAGGATTCAGAATTATTGGCTTGTCCAAATTTTTTTTTAAGCGTTCTCCTTGGGTTTCATAATAATCGACAGTGGTGATTGTAATTTGTTTTTTGGGGTCAATATTTCTGATGCTCAAGGTTACCGTCAATAAGAAAGGTCTTTCACGATCACCAATATAAATATGGGAATAGGCTGGTACATAAATAGTCTGCCCATATGACAGCTCTTTTTTTTCATCAGCATGTGAAGCCAGGGGAGAAAAAAAATAAAGAGATAAAACAAAAACCAAAAACATAAAAAAAATCTAATTTTCATGAATACTGTCCCTCCTAATTCATCATGCTTGTTAAAATCATATTGTGAATAATCAATAGTTCTGTGTACTAACTATCTGGTATTATTATTTCAAAAATTAAAATTCCTCTAAAATCATGATAAGAACCCATATTTTTTTAAATAAATTAGTAGCAGTCTTATAAAAAAGTGTAAAGAATTATTCAAAACTATACTTTGTTAAAAGTACAAGAAAACTTATTCACAGTATTTATCCTTCATGTAAAATTTGCCAGGGGACCAAACCATGACTATAGTTATTAAAAGTGCACAATATAATCTTTAAAAGGAGAAAAGCATGCCGGAGAAAGCAATAGAGTTAATTAAAAACATTCCATTTGCCACGCCAGTGGATATA
>JAHJLN010000107.1 GCA_018821715.1 Pseudomonadota bacterium
AGCTGGGAAATCATAAAAATTTAAAAGGACATTGCGGTCTTTCTCCATGTAACAGGGTACCGCAGCCCGACCGCTTATTTCTGTTGCTGCAGAAAATCCGATGTCCCCGTCTAACCAGATCCGTTTCTCCATAACCGAAAAGATACCCGTGAAGGATTAAAAAACCCGTCCGGTTACAATGCGGACACATAAGGTTTTTCAGATTGGTGTGGATTTGTTCAAACTCATTTTCTGTGGAATAGTATCTGATCCAGGCTCATGTTTGCATAAAATACAACGTCTGTATCATGAAAGCATGGGTCAAAAAAAGGATTTCGCTGCGCTCGAACTGATTTTATTGGGTTTTTTAAGGCATATGTGGAATAACATTAAACCCTTAAGCAAACCTTCTGTACTCAAGTATTCATCCAGAGAGGGAAACAACACCTATATCTTGACCAACCTGGTTTAAATGAGTATGATTGGTTTGTTAATAAATTATAAAAGAGGTGTGCTATGATTATCAATGTATCCGAAGCAAAAACGCATTTATCCAAGCTTATTGAAATGGCATATCACGGTGAGGAGGTCATTATTGCCAAAAACAACCTGCCACTCGTAGAGTTGGTTATTCATAAGCCCAAAAAAAAACGTGAGTTTGGTCTTCTCAAAGGACAAATCATAATACCGGATAATTTTATGGATGAAGATGAAGAAATAAATGAAATGTTCTATGGAGAGTCATCTTGAAAATTTTAATCGACACTCATATCTTTTTATGGCTGTTGTCATGTCCTGAAAAACTTACTAAAAAAAGACGTTACAAACTGGAATCTCCTTCAAACGAAGTCCTGCTCAGTTCCATGAGTATAGCAGAGCTTATGATCAAATCGAGCATCGGTAAAATAAAAATCGAATTTGACCCGATAGAGATGGCCCAAAAAATGCGACTTATTATATTGGATTTTTCAGGAACACATGCAATGGCTCTTGGTGATTTGCCTCTTCTTCATAAAGATCCTTTTGATCGTATGATTATTGCCCAAGCCATTTGTGATAAACTTTTTTTGATGTCGGATGACACCAAATTTTTGAATTATGATTGTAAGTTAATTTAAAAAGGGGAACAATTTTTTCAGGACTTGAACCGGTATGTAGGATCATCTGCTAAGAAAGTAGCCCTTATATATCTGGTGGTATAGAAAATCTATGGGAGCCACCTTATACCTGCAAGGTTAAAATCTACTTATAACTCAAAATGTTGACCAGACCGTTGACCAAACGACAAAAGGCTTCAGGCGGAATCCACCGAAAGCCTCTATTGTTGTGGTGCCCAGGGACAGAATTGAACTGCCGACACGGGGATTTTCAGTCCCCTGCTCTACCGACTGAGCTACCTGGGCCCAAACAACAGAAGCGTTTATATTATTTTTGATTATTTATGTCAAGGAGAAATGTTTGAGCCCCCATGTTTTTAAATATCACCCAGGAGATGCTGAATCAGGGTGCAGCTTGAAATCGCGGCTGTTTCAGCTCTTAAAATTCGAGGTCCAAGAGAGTAAGATAAAAAGTCTTTTTCTTTTGCCATTTTTATCTCTGCTGTTGAGAATCCGCCTTCAGGGCCGATTAGAAGGATGATGTTAAGAGCGGCAGGATCTTTTTTCAGTGTATCAAGTTTTTGCGTGGCATTTTCCCAGAAAGCGATTTTTACATCATAGGTTGCAGAATGATCTAACAGTTTTTCAAAACTTAATGGTGCAAGGATTTGTGGAAGCTTGCTTCTCCGGCACTGTTTCAAGGATTCTTTTGCAATGGTTTCCCACCGGTCGATTCTTTTTTCCATCCGTTTTTCGTCCGGGGAGGGAATGGATCGCTCGCAAAAAAAGGGAATCCATTTATGGATACCAAGCTGTGTTACATGCTTGATAACAAGATCCATTTTTTTGTCTTTTAATAAGCCGGAGCAAAGCGTTATATGAAGGGGTGATTCTGTTAGAACATCCCGTTCATGTATAATGTCGATTTCAATAATACCAGGGGATATGGCTGCAATGTGTGCTGTATAATCCTTACCGTCACCGTCTGTGATTTCAATGGGGTCTCCCGGGGTTAACCTGAGAACTTTGGAGATATGTTTTGCATCCTGACCAAGGATAGTTGCTTTTGACGGTATGGCATGGATTTTGGGAATTATGAATTTTTGCATCATGGGATTGTTTAAAACAAAGCTGAGATATTGTAAACGAGTTTTTTTTGTCTGCATCTGCCAACGGTTCCGGCTAGTTTAAATAGTTGACACTTTGATCTGGCTTTGATACTTTTTGATGTCCGAGGATATTGGATGGCAGATTGTTTTTAATATCTAATAAAGTGAGGCCTTTATGACCGATATGACAGATTGGGATGATGATATTTTAGGTGAAGATAAGACAGATGACAGTATTATCGAACTGACGGATATTGTTAATGAGGGGTCTGATACTGCGATTGTTGAAGATGTTATTGAATTGACGGATATTGTTGAAGAAGAGAACATTGGCCTCGATCTGGATAGTGTTGAAGACGGGAACATCAATTTTGACTTGGATATTGTTCAGGAAGAAAGTTTTGAAGTTGAAGAAACCCTTGAACCGAAAGCGGATATCTCTTTTAACGAGGGCCTTGAGCTTGGTATAGAGGATACCCCGGATGACGACCTGGTGGAAACTGAGGAAACTGTTGCCGCAGCCGGGGAGTTGGATGTAAGTCAGGAACAGATAGAGGCGGCACTGGAACGGGTCATTGAAAAAAAATTTGGCGAAAGAATAGAAATTCTTTTGTTTGAGGTCATTGAAAAAGTGATTGAAAAAGAAATTGTCGAGATCAGGGAGAGTCTGCAGAAAGATCTTGATCAGATCGGAAACGTATAAGGTTAGGCAATTTAAATATAAAAAAGGTTTTGGGGATTCATTAAAAGATCCCCTTTTTCATTAATATGGGTTTTAGGAGTTAATTTATGGAGTCTGGTTCTCTGGATAAAGGGTATGAGCCATCAGGTATTGAAAAAAAATGGTATACATACTGGCTTGATAACGGGTTTTTTAAAGCAGAAGATAAGAGCGATAAAAAGGCTTTTTCAATTGTTATTCCGCCACCGAATGTCACTGGTGTGCTTCACATGGGCCATGCGTTAAACAATGTCATTCAGGATGTTATGTGCCGGTACAGGAGGCTTTTAGGATATAATGTCCTCTGGATGCCGGGAACAGACCATGCCGGGATAGCCACCCAGAATGTGGTTGAAAGAGCCCTTGCCGCCAAAGGAAAGACAAGAGACCAGCTGGGCAGGGAAGAATTTATCAAACAGGTCTGGAAATGGCGTGAAAAATCAGGCGGGGCCATTATTAATCAGCTCAAAAGACTGGGAGCGTCCTGTGATTGGGACCGGGAACGGTTTACCATGGATGAGGGTCTTTCCGATGCTGTTCGCAAGGTTTTTGTCAGGCTTTATAAAGAAGGACTGATTTATCAGGCGCTGTATATCATTAACTGGTGTCCTCGATGCAAAACAGCCCTTGCTGATCTTGAAGTTGAGTATGAAGAACAAGATTCTTATCTATATTATATCCGATACCCCTTTGCGAATAAAAAAAAAGGACTCACCGTTGCCACCACACGGCCTGAAACCATGTTCGGGGATACGGCCGTTGCAGTAAACCCTGATGACGAACGATTCAAAAACCTTGAACAGACCCATGTAATGCTGCCGCTGACAGACAGGATGATTCCGATTATCCGGGATGAGTATGTAGACATTCAGTTTGGAACCGGTGCGTTAAAAGTAACCCCTGCCCATGATCCCAATGATTTTCATCTGGGAGAAAAACATGGACTTGAAAAGTTAAAAGTCATTGACGATGACGGGCTGATGCTCAAAGGTGCGGGTGAGTTTGAGGGGCTGGACCGGTTTGAGTGCAGGAAAAAGGCTGTTGAAGCCCTGACAGAGCAGGGTTTTCTGGTTAAAAAAGAGCCGATAAAGCACAAAGTAGGGAATTGTTATCGATGCAGAACCGTTGTTGAACCGTCTATTTCAAAACAATGGTTTGTTAAGGTTGAACCCCTTGCCAAAAAAGCATCAGATGCTGTCCGAAATGGAAGAACCCGGATTATCCCCGACAACTGGGAAAAAACCTATTTTGAATGGATGGATAATATCAGGGACTGGTGTATCTCAAGGCAGATCTGGTGGGGTCACAGAATTCCGGTATGGAAATGTTCTGCCTGTAATGAGGTGATGGTTGAAGAAATAGATCCAACCCAGTGCACTGGCTGCGGATCAAGTGAAATTCTCCAGGAAACAGATGTTCTGGATACCTGGTTCTCAAGTGCCCTGTGGCCGTTTTCAACCATGGGGTGGCCCCAGGATACAGATCTTTTAAAAACATTTTATCCCACCAATGTGCTGGTAACCGGTTTTGATATTCTGTTTTTCTGGGTTGCCAGGATGATGATGATGGGACTTCATTTTATGGATGAAGTGCCCTTTGATGACGTCTATATCCATGCCCTGGTAAGAGATGAGCAGGGTAAAAAGATGAGCAAATCAAAAGGCAATGTTATTGATCCGTTAAAAGTGATTGATGAATATGGCGCAGATGCGTTTCGGTTTACGTTGATTGCGTTTGCTGCCCAGGGCCGTGATGTCAAGATGTCTGAATCAAGGGTGGAAGGATACCGCCATTTTGTCAACAAACTGTGGAATGCATCGCGGTTTGCCCTTATGCACATTACCTCAAAAGATACTGAAATCGATTTAAAAAAACTTTCTTTATCTGAAAAATGGATACTTTCAAGATGCGCGCAGACCTCTTTTGCTGTAAAACAAGGCATTGAAACCTATAAGTTTAATGAAGCGGCATCAGCAGTCTACCAGTTTGTATGGCATGAGTTCTGCGACTGGTTTATAGAAACGGCCAAGCCGGCGCTGTATGAAAAAGAAGGTGTTCAAAGAAGAGACAGTGCAAGAAGCGTTCTTTCAAAAGTGCTGGAAGATATCCTGATTATGCTCCATCCGTTTATGCCCTTTGTTACCGAAGAAATTTACAGTATTCTTCCTGCAACCAGAGGATCGGTCATGGCAGCCTGTTACCCGTATAATGAAAATGAGTATACCATCAACAGGGATGAAGCCGTTGAAAAAAACATGGAGTTTGTTTTTGGTTTGATTTCCGGCATCCGGAATATCAGAAGCGAGATGAATGTCCAGCCGTCCATGAAAATTAAAGTGCTGGCCCATACAGTGGATGAAAAAGAAAAAATTATTATTGCTGAAAATAAATCCATTATTGTCAATCTTGCGACCCTGGAAAGATTTTCTTTTTGTGAACCCGGTAACATCCCGTCGTCCTGTGCATCTTCTGTGACCGGAAATACCACCTGCTTTGTATCCCTTGAGGGGGTGATTGACTTTGACAAGGAAATCAAGCGGATTGAAAAAGACCTTGAAAAAAATACAAAAGAGCTGCTGGCAGTTCAAAAAAGACTTCACAATGAAAGCTTCCTTGAAAAGGCGCCTGAAGAAGTGATCCAGAAAGTAAAGGATCAGCATACGGATCTTGAGGAAAAGAATAACAAGTTCAAGGAAAATCTTGAAAGAATACTCAAAATGAAATGATGAATCATGAATACCATAGATAATATTATTAAACTGGCCCTGTTTGAAGATTCCGGACTTGGTGATATCACAACAGAAAGTATTTTGTCTGAATCATTTTCAGGCAAAGGTATTATCGTTGCCAAAGAGTCGTTTGTCCTTGCCGGGATTGAAGTGGCAAAAAAAGTGTTTAAGCTGCTGGACCCATCTTGTGAATCCAATTCTTTGTTTTCTGATGGTGATCATATCGAGGAAGGGGAGATTATTTTAAAGGTTCAAGGCGATCTTTTAGCCCTTTTAAAAGGGGAGCGGGTGGCCTTAAATTTTTTACAGCGACTTTCAGGAATTGCAACCCTGACCCGTTCTTATGTGAAAAAACTTGAATTTAAAAATGTCCGCTTGACTGATACACGGAAAACAACGCCAGGCCTGCGAAGCCTTGAAAAAGAAGCGGTACGCGCGGGCGGTGCTTATAACCATCGAATGTCGCTGTATGACGGCATTTTGATCAAAGATAACCATATTGCGGTTGCAGGCTCTATTAAGAAAGCAGTAAAGGCGGTAAAAAACAGAACATCCCACCTCATGAAAATTGAGGTTGAAGTGTCCACCCTTGATGAAGTCAAAGAAGCAATTGATGCGGGCGTTGAAGTGATCATGCTGGATAATATGACCTATGACCAGATGTCTGCCGCAGTGAAAATAATCAACAGCAGGGCAGTTGTGGAAGCCTCCGGGAATGTGTCTTTGGAAACACTGAATACAATTGCAGCCACGGGTGTTGATGTGATTTCCTGTGGGGCACTCACCCATCAGGCAAGGGCTGTGGACTTAAGCATGCGGATCAATACGGTTTAAGGTTTGTCAGGGTTGCAAATAATATAGGTTAATTTGTTCCGACCGGTTTCTTTTGATTTATAGAGCGCTTTATCAGTCCTGCTGATAAAGGATCTGATATCTTCTCCTTCCACAAGTTCAGTGGCACCGATACTGACAGTGATTGATCTTTTAATGCCGGGTTCAGGTTCAAACACCTGGGAGCTGATGTTGTCTTTTATTCTTGCTCCCACTACACAGGCTTTTTGAAGCCTGGTTTCCGGCAAAAGGATGGCAAATTCTTCTCCGCCATATCGATAGGCCGTATCCATGGATCTCATACAGGCATTGATTGTTTTTCCAATTTCCATCAGTACCTTGTCACCTTCAAGATGCCCCCAGGTATCATTATAGTCTTTAAAAAAATCAATGTCCAGAATGAGCAGGGATAAGGAACGCGAATACCGGTTGTATCGTTTGAGTTCGGTTTTTATCTGTGAAAAAAAGTGCCGTGAGTTATAAAGCCCTGTCAATGCATCTGTAATCGCCAGTTTTTCAAGCTCTTTTAACAGGGCTGAACGTTCTTTTTTAAATTCAGCCTCTCTTAAAACCCGTTTAATCCGTAAATCAAGTTCTTCAAATCGAAAGGGTTTGAAAATAAAGTCGCTGGCACCTGCCTGAACTGCTTCTTCATAGGAGTAGTCAGCACTGTAGCCGGTCATGACCATGACATCTGTATCAAATGATTCTTTAATCCTGCGGGTGAGTTCCAACCCGTCCATTCCCTGCATCATGATATCGGTCAGGACAACATCTGCTTTAAAGGAATCAAGTGTTTTCAGCGCCTCATCTGCGTTTAAAGCACTTTTAACCTCATAGTTCAGAATTTTCAGATACTCTTCTACAGATTCTTTTATGGCCGTATCATCATCAACAATCAGGATGGAATATGCCATGAGTCTTTTCTCCATGGTTATGTTCTGCTGTAAGAGCTTTCCTTGACACTTTTAAACTCAATTGATAAAAGTATAACAACTAGATTTATCGGGATACTTGGTTTTTGTCAATTATTAATTTGGAGCAACATTGAAGTTAAATATAGAGCAGATTAGAAATTTCAGCATTATTGCCCATATCGATCATGGGAAATCTACACTGTCGGACAGATTGATTCAGCTTTCCGGTATTATTTCTGAAAGAGATATGAAAGAACAGATACTGGATTCCATGGATATTGAAAGGGAAAGGGGCATTACAATAAAAAGTCAGACCGTGTCGCTACCATATACGGCAGCGGACGGTACCCAATATCTTTTAAACCTGATCGACACTCCCGGGCATGTGGACTTTTCCTATGAAGTGTCCAGGGCGCTTGCCGCCTGCGAGGGGGCACTGATACTGGTGGATGCAAGCCAGGGCGTTGAAGCCCAGACATTGGCAAATTTATACCTTGCCATGGAGCATAACCTTTCCATCATACCGATAATCAACAAAATAGACCTGCCGTCGGCTCAAATTGACTGGGCCAAAGACCAGATTGAAGAAGATCTGGGACTGGATTCTGAAGATGCCCTTCAGGTTTCAGCAAAAACCGGCATAGGGGTTGATAAAATATTTGAGATGGTGGTCAGAAAAATTCCACCGCCGGTTTCCCAGGAGAATGCTGCTTTTAAAGCACTGATATTTGATTCCCATTATGATGCATTCCGGGGAACCGTTGTTCATTTCAGGATTTTTGACGGCAGCATTAAAAAAGGGGACAGGATTCTGTTCATGTCCAATGATTCCCAGTATAAAGTTGAAGAGGTGGGGTTGTTCCAGATCGTGCGGCGACCTCAAGCCGAACTGGTTGCAGGGCAGGTGGGATACTTTATTGCCGGTATTAAAAATATCAGTGATGTGAAAACAGGGGATACCGTCACCATGGCGGATAACCCGTGTGCAAAACCCAAAGGAGGATTCCGGGAACCCACGCCGGTGGTATTTTCATCCATGTATCCTGTTGCTTCGGATGATTATGCAGAACTTACCGAGGCGTTGGAAAAACTCAAACTCAATGACGCCTCCCTGATTTATGAAAAAGACAGTTCTGCTGCCCTTGGGTTTGGATACCGGTGTGGATTCCTGGGCCTTTTACATCTTGAAGTTGTCCAGGAACGGCTTGAAAGAGAATATGATGTTTCTCTTATCCTGACATCTCCATCTGTCATGTATGAGATCACCTTCACGGACGGGACGGTAAAAATTATCGACAACCCGGTTCAATACCCTGATCCGGCTGAAATTTCAAAAGTTCGGGAGCCGTTTATCAATGCGTCCATTATTGTACCGGACAGGTATATGGGCAATGTCATGCAGGTCTGTCACGAATTTCGAGGTGTCAGTAAAAATTACCAGTATTTGACCAGCAACCGCATGGAAATGAAATTTGAACTGCCGCTGGCCGAGGTGGTATATGAGTTTTATGATCGGCTCAAAAGTGTTACCCAGGGATATGGATCATTTGATTATGTCATTGCCGGATATCAAGAGACAGACCTTGTTAAGCTTGATTTTCTTATCAATGGCGAGAGGGTAGACGCCCTGTCCCAGCTGATTCACCGGGATAAAGCCGAAGCAAGAGCCAGAACCGCCTGTAAGAAACTGAGGGAAGAAATCCCCCGGCAACAGTTTAAAATACCCATCCAGGGAGCTATCGGGGGGAAAATTATTTCCCGGGAAACCATTTCAGCATTCAGGAAAGATGTGACGGCCAAATGTTATGGGGGGGATATTTCAAGGAAACGAAAGCTTCTTGAAAAACAGAAAAAAGGCAAAAAGCGAATGAAGATGGTCGGATCTGTTGAAATTCCCCAGTCTGCTTTTCTGTCTATTTTGAAAACCGATTAATATTGGATTTGTTTTATTCTTTAAATAAACCATTAGATGGTGGTGGAGCTGAGGGGGATCGAACCCCTGACCTTACGGCTGCCAGCCGTACGCTCTCCCAGCTGAGCTACAGCCCCACGGTAAAAGCACTACTTAAATAATAGATTGCACCGGTTGTGTCAACAAAAAATTTTTCATTAATTAATTTTAAGTCAAATTTTGAATTAATAAAACATTGACACAGGGTTTTATGAAAAGATACTATGCTACGTTTGTTTGATTATACCATTTTTATTTTACTGGAGAGTTAAGGAGAAAGTGATGCTGCGTTACTTGCGTGAAAATACCGGAAACTGGATTATTAAAACATTTCTTGGGATTATTGTTGTTGTATTTGTGTTTCTTGGTGTGGGATCTTTTGGATCTAAAAGGAACAATTCAGTTGCCACCATTAATGATGAACCGATTACCATAAAGGAATATCAACAGACGTATAGGTTAATTGTTGATCAAATGCGGGCAAGATTCGGAAAAAATTTAAATGATGATATCTTAAAAGCACTCAATGTAAAGCAACAGGCCATTGACTCATTAATTGAACAAAAACTTATTTTAGCTGAATCAGACAAACTTGAAATTGTCGTTTCCAATGAGGAGCTTCAACAAAGTCTTCTGTCAAATAAAGCATTTCAAAAAGATGGTAACTTTAATTTAGAACAGTATAAAAAAGTTTTAAGCTTGAACTCTTTGACACCTGAAGTGTTTGAACAGATCCAGATCAATTCGTTACGACAGCAAAAAATAAAAGACATGGTGTTAAGTGCGGTCAATGTATCAGATCTTGAAGTCCGCAATTGGTACATGTTCCAGAACACAAAAATGGCAGTTGAGTATCTGCTGTTTAATCCCAATGATTATTCGGATATTCATCCGGATGAAGAACAGATCCAGCAGTTTTATAGCGAGAATAAAAATAACTATAAATCAGACCCTGAAATCATGGCACGATATCTAAGGTTTTCTCCTGAAGACTATAAAGATAATGTAATTGTCAGTGATGATCAAATAAATGAGTATTATGAACAGCATCAAGAAGAGTTCAAAGCCCCTCAAAAGGTTGAAGCCAGGCATATTTTGATCAAAGTAAATGAAGATGCCGATGACAAAACCATTAAGGAAACACAAAAAAGGGCACAAGATATTTATGAGATGGCTGCCAAGGGTCAGGATTTTGAGCAGCTTGCCAAACAATATTCTGAAGGCCCGTCTAAGGACAGCGGCGGATATCTGGGTGTATTTGAACAACAGAGCATGGTAAAACCTTTTGGCGATGCGGCATTTTCTATGAATGCCGGTGAAATCAGCAAACCCGTAAGAACAATGTTTGGCTGGCATATCATTAACGTTATGAAAAAAATTGATGCTTCCATGCAGACTTTGGCCCAGGCCTCAGGAACAATAAAAAAAGCACTTGAGCAACAGGAGTTGCAGAATTTAGCGTACTATAAAGCAGGTGAGGCGTTTGATGCAGTGATTGATGGAGACGATTTTGAGCAGGTAGCGCTCATTGCCAACAAACAAATCGTTAACACCAAAGAATTCAACATAAAGGGGGAAGGGCTTGATATTGCTGATAACCCAGGATTTGCAAAAGCAGCTTTTGACCTTTCAGTGGATGATATCAGTGATGTAAAACAATTTGGAGATTCCTATTATTTGATCAAGGTTGTTAAAAAAATTGAACCGGTTGTTCAAACGCTTGATCTTGTTAAGGACAGGGTTTTAAAAGAACTTAGAGCAAATCTTCAAAAAGCTAAGGCCAAAGAAGAGGCTCAATTGTATGTTGCCAAAGCCGTGGCTGCAAAAACGTTGGATCAACTGGCAACGGAATATCATTTGAAACTAAAGACAACAGAATTATTCACAAGAAACAGTACTATTGAAGGTGTGGGAAATTCTCCAGAATTTATCCATGCAGCTTTTTCATTAAATGAAAAAAAGACAACAAATTCTGAAATCATTGAAACCCCTCTGGGATATTATATTATTGGGTTTAAAGAAAAAAAGGTTCCTGACGAATCTGAAATTTTAGAAAATCTTAAAACTGTTAAAAATGAAATCAACTGGAGAAAACAGGCACAAGCTTTTCAGGACTGGATGGCTGAATTGAAAAAACATTATAAAATCAGTTATGATCCTAAAATTTTAAATTAAGGTTCTGTATGATTAACCGAACCATTGTGTTTAAAGTTGCAATTTTAGGATGCTTGCTCTTTTTTTCATGTGTACCCAGCCATCCCATTATTGAACGCGACAATGGTCTTCAGATCGATCCTGGTATTGTTTACAAAAAACTTCCCAATGGATTCCAATATGTCCTCATGGAGAATTCTACTCCAGAGGACAGAGTTGATATTCATCTGAATGTATTTGCAGGTTCACTGGATGAGACACCAGAACAACAGGGTGTTGCCCATTACCTGGAGCACATGATGTTTAACGGGTCTGAGCATTTCAAACCTGGAGAACTAATCGACTATTTTCCTTCCATTGGAATGGATTTTGGTGCAGATGCCAATGCGCACACTACTTTTTTTAATACGGTTTATGATCTGTCTTTGCCCAAAGGGGATGTAAAACAGATGGATGAAGCCTTTGTTATAATTCAGGATTATGCAAAGGGAGCGCTTCTTCTGGAAACTGAAATTGAGCGCGAACGCGGCATAATTTTAGCTGAAAAAAGAGAGAGAGACTCAGTTACTTATAGAACCTATAAGAAATCGCTGGAATTTGAACTTCCGGATTCTCTTATCAATCAAAGATTTCCAATTGGTCTTGACAGTATTTTAAAGACTGCTGATCGAAAATTGTTAAAAGCATATTATGACCAATGGTATCGACCGGACAATATGGTGCTGATTGTTGTCGGTGATTTTGATATCAAGACGATTGAGCCCATGATAATCAAAAGATTTTCCAGGCTGAGACCCCGTACATTGTTTTTAAAAAATCCTTTATCGATAAAATGGGAAGAACATCAGGGAATAAAACCGTTTTATTATTATGAGCCGGAAGCCGGCAGCACAGATATCACAATAGAAACAATCTCCTGGACACCGTTTGAACCGGAGACCGTGGAGACCCTAAAAAAACGAACCCTAAGTCATATTGCAAATTCAATATTGCAAAATAGATTATCAAGAATGGTAAGCAAGCAAACTGCTGATTTTTCAGAAGCATCTGTTTTTTCAGGTTCAGTTTACCATCATGTTGCCTTGTCTGCCATCAATGCCACCTGTGAACCGGATAAGTGGAAACAAAGTCTTGGCCAGATTGAAAATACCTTGCGACAGGGTATTTCTTACGGCTTTACACAAAAGGAATTGGATAGAGTTAAGGCTGATTTTATTTCGTCACTTGAACGGCATCTTAATCAAGCTGAATCACAAAAGAGCCCGGAGCTGTCCAGACAAATCTTAGGCGCCATCAATCGAAAGGGATTGTTGTTATCTCCCAAACAGAGAAAAGATCTTTTAAAACCCTATATTGAATCAATTTCGCTACAGGATGTCCATGGAGCAATTGTACAAGCCTGGGCTAAAGATCACAGGCTTGTACTTGTGACAGGTAATGCTGAAATCAATATGGAAAAGCCGGAAACAACCATTCTTGATGAATATGCAAAAAGCGTGGCAAAGAAGGTCGGCAAGTACGAAGGATTTGAATCAAAACAGTTTCCTTATCTTGAATTGCCATCTTCAACTGCAGGGATAAGAACAAGACAAGACAATGTTAATGATCTTGGCATTACCACAATTGAGTTTCACAATAATGTTAAATTAAATTTAAAAAATACAGATTATAAACAAAATGAATTCCTGTTTAAGGTTTGTTTTGGTCAAGGCAAAAAATCAGAGCCTGTTTCAATGCCGGGTTTGTCCATCATTAGTGATGATGTTCTTAAACAAAGCGGACTTGGAAATCTTGATACGGATCAGCTGGAAGAAGCCTTGGCAGGGAAAAAAGTCAGCATTGGATTTGGAATTAATGAGAATTATTTCTCATTAGCCGGTTCCGGTGACCCAAAAAAAGCTGAGCTTGTTTTTCAACTTATATACCATTATTTAAATGATCCGGGATACCGGGTTGAGGCCCTGGATCTTGCAAAAACCCGCTATAAACAGCAGTATGACAGCCTTATGAGGACCCCGGAAGGCATCATGCGGATAAAGGGGGATTCTTTTCTTGCAAAAAATGATACCCGATTCGGATTGCCTCTGCCTGAGACAATTAATCAGTATGGGTTAAATGATATTAAAAACTGGTTGAACCCCTATTTTCAAAAGGCACCCGTTGAAATGTCCATTGCTGGTGATTTTGACCTTGAAACCATGATCAATCTTGCTTCAAAATATTTTGGTGCATTTAAAAAAAGAAACAGTTTTCCAGACAAATCAATTCATCCCGGTAAGGTATATTTCCCAGAAGGTGAGCAGCTGGAACTGAAAATTGAAACTCAAATTGATACAGGTGTTGTCCACCTGGCATTTTTGACGGATGATTTCTGGGATATTATGCAAACCCGAAGGCTGTCGGTTTTATCCCGTGTAATTTCAGAAAGACTCAGAGTCCTGTTGAGAGAAGACCTGGGTGAAACATATTCTCCCTATGTGTACAATGATCCTTCCATGAGGTTTAATGGCTATGGGATTCTGCATGTGGTCGTTAATGTAAAGCCTGAAAGCCATGAATTTGTTTACAATAAACTTAAAGAAATAATCTATTCCTTATCTTCAAAAGGTATTTCCAAAAAAGAGACCGATCTTGTCTTAAAGCCGATTTTAAATCATCTTAAAGACTTTCAAAAGACAAATGGTTACTGGCTGAATTCTGTAATGGCCAATGCTTCAAATTACCCGCAAAAATTTAATTGGGCCAATAATATGATGGACAGCTACACGACCATCACCAATGATGATTTGAAATTACTTGTAAAAAAGTATTTAAAAATTGATAAAAGTGCGTTGATTATAATTAGGCCGGAAAAGAATATAGATATAAAGACTGACTCTCCTTAAATTTTATCAGAGAATCATAAAAAGAAAGAATAAATATTTGTTTATATTGATTAAGATTTGTATTGTTGAGGAAGTTTCTCCATTTGTTCAGAAACATTATTTCTAAGGTAATAATCCAGATCAAATAGTTGTTTAAAGCTTAAGTCTGTAAACTGTACATGCCTTTTCCTAACTTTCATTGAGCTAAATGAAGGGGCATTGGTCACTTCATAGTCTGAAACAGTTTTAAATGGCAGGTCCCCAACATAGTATCCCATGCTGCTTAAAAAAATTGTTTCTTCCGGCAAAAAATCACTATCTTTATCATCATTGCTGGTATCGATGTATTTAAATGCAAGACCGCCCATGCTGATATCAATGATTTGCCCTAACTTGTGAGAATTAGGACTTATGGCAGCGTAGGCCCCTTCGACGGCTTTATATCGCTTGTTTTTTCGTCTCTCAACGGTTCTTTTTCTACCCACCATGAACGTATTTTCCTTTATCCATATACATTTCTTCAAAAAGTCATTTTTTGAATTAAACAATGCACAAATTATGCCATTCAAAAGATATGTTGGTTAATTGTGAACTGTTTTATGAAAACCTATTATATTAGGTAGATAAAATCAAGATCTCTTAATTTATTTTTTTAATATTTTTAATATTTCGTCAATTGATTGGCAAAATCTGTAGTTTTGTTCTGAATTTTGACGGGTTAAAGGAAAAATTAGTTATAAATGTGTGAATTTTATTTCTTAAAAGGTTACATTTTTTCCTCAAACTGTTTTAAGCTTCTGTTTTTCCTTACATTATCCGGTGTGAAAACCCTGCCGCTAATGACAAGATATACACCATGCGGCAAAATTTGAACTGCGGCTACGGCAGACCCTAAATTAAAAATAGCATCACTGGACTTAAATTTTGCAGGCTCCATGGCACCGGTGAGAACAATTACTTTGCTTTTAACAGTGTCAAGCACTTTTGCGGTTTCAACCATGGTGTCTGTACCGTGAGTAATGATAATTTTAT
>JAHJLN010000108.1 GCA_018821715.1 Pseudomonadota bacterium
AAGAAAAACAAAATCTGTATGAACAGCACTTTGATAAACAATTTAACCACGACCTGGAGCTGGTTCATTTTTTTGAGCTGCTTAACATTCTGAATCAAAAAGGTTTGTTTAAAAATTATTCAAATAGATTGAAGGGCTTAAAAATAGCGCCATATTATGGCTGTATGCTTGCAACTCAGTCAAGAATAAGTGATAAACACAATCATTACGGGTTAATTGAAAAAACAGTGTCATCTTTGGGCGGACAATCCATACAATGGTCGTTTCTATCCAATTGTTGTGGTACTTTCCTATCTGCAGGCAGGCCTAAAATTGCTGAAAAACTGGTAAATAGAATTATGGAAGGTGCAATACGATCCGGGGCAGAATGTATTGTAACTGCATGTGCCATGTGCCAGTTAAACCTTGAAATTCGATGCACCCTGGAAAAACAACTTCCAACCTTCCATTTTTCAGAGATTCTTTCACTGGCCACAATGGGAAAAGCTTCCAAAGACTGGTTCAATAGGCACTTAATTAACCCGAAACCTTTATTAGAGCAACGGCAGTTATCTTTGTGTCCGGCAATAGCTTAAACCGGTTTGATGTTATAATACAAGTTGCCTCAAAAAATAAAAGAACAATACACGCAATAAGATCTTAAGGGCTCATTTAACCCAGGTGGTGATGACGTCAAGAAGGTTCTGGGGTTTTACCGGCTTGGAGATATAATCGTTCATGCCGTATTCCAGACACTTTTCCCGGTCGCCTTTCATTGCATTGGCTGTCATGGCGATGATGGGAATGTCTTTTTTTTCATCGCCCATGGCCCTTATTTTTTGTGTGGCTTCATAGCCGTCCATTTCCGGCATTTGAACATCCATGAGAATAAGGTCATAGGAGCTCTGTTCCACAGCTTTGACAGCTTTTTTTCCATTATCAACCGTATCTGCCTGGTATCCGAATTTATTAAGCAGGTGAAGGGCAACTTTCTGGTTGATCAGATTATCTTCAGCCAGCAGAATGCGAACCGTCTGCTTTTTGCCTTCTTTAAGCGTATGACGGGTGATGACCTTCTTTTTCTGCTGTTTTTTTGTTTGATCTTTGACCGTGCCCAATACGGATAGAATGGCATTATAAAGATCAGATTGTTTGATGGGTTTGTTAAAATATCCATCAATGCCGATTTCTTTCATTTTTGAACCATCTCCACGGGTACCGCAGGAGGTAAGCATGATGATACGCGTTGAAGCAAGCGTTATATTTTCCCTGATCAGGGATGCCAGCTGAAGCCCATCCATGCCGGGCATCATCATGTCACTGATGACGACATCATAGGGATTTTGTGTTTGAGCAGCAGCTGTCAATTGCGTTAATGCCTCTTTTCCGGTTGACACGACCGTTGGATAACATTTCCACGATTTTAAGTATGTGGATATGATTTCGCGGTTAATGGCATTGTCGTCAACCGCAAGAATCCGTTTCCCTTGAATATCCTTTGGAAACGTCATGGCATCGATCTTGTGAAGTGACAGGTCCTGTTTTTCAAAAACAACAGTAAGCCGGAAGGTAGAGCCTTTGCCGTCTTCACTGTTCACACTGATGGTTCCTCCCATCAGTTCTATTAGTTTTTTTGAAATAACCAGTCCAAGTCCGGTCCCACCGTATTTACGGGTTGTGGAAGCATCAACCTGGGAGAAGGATTTAAACAGGCGGTTCAATCTGTTTTTGGGTATCCCGATACCGGAATCCGTCACTTCAATAACAAGGGTTGCTTTTGTGTCGGTTTCTGATTCCAGGTTGACGCGGATGGAAACCGATCCCTTATCGGTAAATTTAATGGCATTGGTAACAAGATTTAAAATGATCTGACGAAGACGTCCCGGATCCCCCATCAATAATGACGGTACCTCAGGATGAATAAAACAGACCATCTCGATGCCTTTTTCATCTGTTTTAAATGTCAGCATTTCAACGATTTCTTCCAATGTGACCCGGAGGTCAAAATCCATGATTTCAAAATCAAGTTTGCCGGCTTCTATTTTTGAAAAATCAAGGATTTCATTGATGATTCCTAGGAGCGAGTCAGCACTGATTTTAATGTTCCTGGCGCAGTCCTGCTGCGCTTTATCAAGGGCAGTGTCGAACAAAATGTCGGTCATACCGATGATACCGTTCATGGGTGTCCTGATTTCATGACTCATATTGGCAAGAAATTCACTTTTTGCCGTGTTGGCAGCCTTTGCTTTCTGTGCCAGGGTTTGAACCTGTTTAATCGTGGATTCCAGTTCTTTGTTTGTAAGTTCCAGCTGCCGGGTCCGCTCAATAACCCTTTGTTCCAGCTCTTCATTGAGTTTGCAAACGCTTTCCTCTGCCTCTTTTCTGTCATGGATTTCCTGTCCCAGTAATTTATTGATACGGGTTAAGGATTCCTCGCGCTGTTTAACCTGGTTGGACATATCTTGAAATTTTGAGGTGATAATCCGGATTTCTTTTTGTGTGGCATGTTTGAATTGATAATCATAATCTCCTTTTGCAGCCTGTTCAATTCCGGCAATCAACTGGTTCAGAGGTTTTTGGAGAATTGCCTTGATCAGGAGCCCCGTGGCGACAACCAGTACAACCAGCACGACACAGATGGTGATCATGATGGTGATGATCAAGTCCCGGTTGTGTTTTTTTAAGGCGCTTGTTGTAATACTGATTTTTACTTTGCCAATGGCTTCATTTTCATATTCAATATGAGCGATGCGTTCAATGATATCAAAGGCCTTTTCATCCTTGTATTTAAACAATGAGGTTCCACTGCTGTCCATGACATCAAGTCCTGCAATCAGATCATTCTGGATAAATGATTTGCTTATGATGGCGATACTCTCCTGATCAAAATTCCAAATGGGTACTGCCAGGCTTTTTTGCAGAAAAGAAATATATTCCAAAGATTTAAGTTCATACAACCGATCCGTTCTCTTGGAAAGCATCAGGTATCCGACACTGACCAAAATGATGGTGGACAGGGCAACAACCATGGCCTGACTGATGATCATATCGCCTGCAAGGGACCGTCCCCAGAATTTAAAACCTGTTTTTCTTTTTGGGTTTTCTTTTTTCATAGGATTTTGGAAGCCAGGATGGCTATTTCTCGCCGTCATATTTATTAAAAAGCGCTTTCATGAAATCCTGATCTTCACGAAGCCGGGCAATTTCATTCCAGATGGCCACTATTTCTTCTTGTTTAAGTTTTTGATTTTCAATGGAAAATGCCATGAAATATGATTTTGATTTTATGGGTTTGGGATGGAGTTTCAGCTTCCCCATAAATCGTTTGTCAAGCTGGAGCTCGACGGCATTTTGAGGTGGAGTGACAAATGCGCCCCGCCCGGATTCCACAAGCTGTCTTGCGCAATCGATGATGCCGGGCGCTTCAAGCACTGGAATGCCGGCAGATTTTAAATCATCTGCAATAGAATATCCAAGGGGGGCTCTCACCGGCTGCGGCAGGCTTTTAACATCACCGTCAAAGATGTATGCATCATCAGAATGTGTAATAACAATATATTCAACCTGGGTGATTCTCCACAAGGATTTCAAAGCGGCTGCAGCATCATCGGGATATATAAGGTACTGGGCTCTTTCCGGCCTGTAAGATGCAGAGACAATGGCATTGTATTTCCCGTCTTTTGTTTCCTGGAGACATCTTTTCCATGGTCTGGGATAAAATTTGACAGCATAATTCAGGTTTGAAAGGGCTTTTTGAACCATATCGATATGAATCCCTTTAGCCTGGCTGCCTTGCGAATAGGTGAAAGGATACCAGTAGGCCTGATCAGTGGCAATGTGGATGGTGCTTTGCTGGCAGTGCGCTGTAATAGGAATTAATAGTATCAGGATGACGAAAAACAAAGTTCTTTTATCCAATTCAATCCCTCCTTAAAAGCAAAACGATTTGGCAGTCCTGCTTTTTTTAAATACCGCTAAATCATCAGGATATGGAATCCTGTGGTTATCGTGCTGATTTTGATAAAAGGGTGTAAAAATAATGATTATTTTATACAATTCAGTATAAAATAAAATCCTTTAAAGTCAAGGGAAATGTGGTTGTTAAAATTGGTCTGCATAATTGCGGATGTCTTCATTCTGGGCCATAAACCGGTAAAGAGTTGCCCTTCCAACTCCCAGCACTCTGGCAGCTTTGGATTTATTGCCACCTGCTTTTTTGATAGCCGTCTTAACTGATTCGACGTCCAGTTTGCCTCTGGCAGAAATGCTTTCCGGCTCAGGATATCTGTTGGTATTACGGACAGGAATGCCTCGGTCCTGGGTGAGTTCAATGGGAAGATCCGACGGCAGGATCAGCTTTCCTCTGGAACGTACCACAGAGAACTGGATCACATTTTTTAATTCCCTGACATTTCCCGGCCAGTGATATTCAAGCAGAAGATCAAGGCTTTCGTCGGCAAGCTGGGGGACAGTATTGTTACTTTCTTTTTCAGCTTCCTTTAAAAAGTGTTCTGCCAAAAGGGGGATATCGCTTTTACGCTGTCTTAAGAGAGGAAGATGGATGGGAATCACATTAAGCCTGTAGAAAAGATCTTCTCTGAACCTGCCGGCCTTTACTTCATCTTTAAGGTTTTTATTGGCAGCACTGATGATCCTGACATCCACACAGACTTTTTTTTCACCACCCACTTTTTCAAAAGAACCTTCCTGCAAGAATCTTAACAACTTTACCTGGGTTTTTAAGGGCAGGTCCGCCACTTCATCGAGAAAGAGCGTGCCCTTGTGGGCCAGTTCAAACCGTCCTTTTCTCTCTTTCACTGCGCCGGTAAAAGCCCCTTTGACATGGCCGAACAACTCACTTTCCACAATTCCTTCAGGCAGGGCACCGCAGTTTACCGGCACAAAAGAACCGCTGCCATATCCGCTGATATCATGGATGGCATAGGCCACCCGTTCTTTCCCGGTGCCGGTATCGCCGGATATATGGACCGGGTAATTATACAAGGCAACATCCCTGATCTGTCTGAAAATATCCTGCATGGTTTTATCTTTGCCGATAATGCCTGCAAAATTGGAAAGGGTTTCAGCTTTCAAGGACAGGTTGAAGGCTTCGGTCACATCCCTGAAGGACGCCAGAACTCCTTTGAAAACATTGTCATGGTTAATGATGGCAGAAATCGTCATTTCAAGCTGCCGTGCAGCACCTGTTTTTGTAATAACATTCAACGGATATTCTTTTGTCCCAAAAGAAAACTGTGGCGGGGTATCGCAAAAAGAACACTTGCCGCCGCAAAAAGGCGCCTGGAAAACAATATGGCAGTCTTTTCCAATAACCTCTTCTTTTAGATACCCGGTAATTCTTTCAGCTTCCTTGTTAAAAACAGTAATGATTCTATTCGGGGTATGGGCAATGATGCCAAGCTTCAGGTTATCAAGAACAAGGTTAAGATTGTCAGGGTCAATTATGGTATGGGTCAGGTCAGTCATTGTGTCATTTTCCAAAAGGCAAAAAACTATTATATGTTATGGCTACTGAACAGGTAAATGACACATTTGTGTATCAGGCGCAATGTTTTTTTTTAATGCATCTTCAAATGACACATAATTTTTTAATAAAAAAGCAGGTCTCTTTTTTTGGGCAAATAAGGGAATATTCTTTTATTTAAAGCATATGAGGGCTAATAATTTATTCCCAGGAGATACAGTCTTTAGGGCAATTTTTTACAGCTTCATGGATATCTTCATCTGAATAGTCGTCAAGCACAAGGACTTCAACAAAACCGGCATCATTGATCCAAAATGCATGGGGGGCCAGTTCAACGCATATTTCGCAGAGGATACAACTTTCTAAATCTACAACAGGGATTTTCATGATTTTCAACAGCTCCATATTCATTCAATTGATTCTTTTTTTATTGAATTATCCCACCAGCCTTTTTGCACATGGGCCTGCTTTTCCTTTTGAGCCAGTTCAAGAAGCCTGTAACCGGAATCCAGCAGAATTCCGTAAAGAATACCGCAGCCAGGATCTTCCCGCTGTTCGTAACCCGTGTGTGCAAGCCTGATCATTTCATGTGCAAGGTCAATGGTTTGAGCAATATTTATGTCGCATTCTTTTTTTAACACGGTCTTGTCACTTTTGTTTGGTTTACACATATCAAGGCTGATTTCATTTTTAAGGTTATAATTCAATAAACATGCTGCAAAACTTATTATGCAAAGACCTTGCGGCTTTCACAGGACAGGGCCAGGTCTGAAATGCGGGTGGTAATAAAATTCCAGTCATCAAAAAGGCTGATCTCATAATGGTCAGTCGAAATATTCTCCGGTACAAGACTGCAATTAAAACTTTTCGAATTTATCAGGGCTCTTACGGCATATCCTCTTTTTATTGGATCCAAAGAATGCAGATACCCGTAAAGGATTCCTTTTGTCTTTTTATTCAGATCCCCGGGGTTTGATTCAAGATAGGTTCCAATCCCCCATAAAATACCCCTTTGAAGCATTTCATGCTCAAGGAAATTTCCCTCGGGATCAAGATAGGAGAAAAGAATGGATTTGAATTCCAGTGCAAGTTCCGGGCTCTGGCAGAGAATCTCTCCCATGGCTTCTGGTGATCCCCATCCAATGCCGCCGGATTCGTCATTCAGGTTCCACATGATACGTCTTAGAACAACCCGGGCCTTTTCCATATTCTTGTGCCCCATTCTTGATCCAAGGGTGCCCATTGCGGCAATACTCCGGAATTTGACCAATTCGTCTGAATGATAAAAATGGGAAAAAAGATGACCTACCAGCTGTTCATCAGGGATTTGCCTTAACAGTTCCATGGCAGTCTCCCGATGGGTCTTAAGAAGAATCTCTCCTACTTTTTTCTTTGTTTTTCTTCCATAGGGTTTTGTCATGGTGCACCTTATCTTTTTATTTGGTATTTGGATTTCAATACCTTGCTGTTATGCTGTTATACAAAAGCATAAAGCATGCCAGGGGCACAACCGCCTGTTCTCACAAACAAACGACAAAAGAATTACCTGCCATTGGTCCGGGTTGTGTCTCACAATTCGGGACATTTTTGTTTCAATATAAAATAAAAAAACATTTCTTTTTTTGGATAGGGTGTTATACAAAAAACAATTGTTTTTAATTAAAAAATTATCAGGACAAAATTATGGAAGAATATCTTAAATCAACATATTATATTGACTATGATCATCCGGCAGTGGTTGAGTTTGCTCAAAAGAACTGCAGCACCAGTGAAAATAACACTCAAAAGGCGGTTCAACTTTACTATGCCGTCAGGGACAGCATCAGATACGACCCCTACAGTATTGAGCCGAAAAAAGAATCCATGAAGGCCAGTGCGGTGCTTTTAAAAGGACATGGATACTGCGTGGCCAAGGCGGTATTGCTGGCAGCCTGCACCAGAAGTCAAAAGATTCCCTCCCGACTTGGATTTGCTGATGTGAAAAATCATCTGAATACCAAACGGCTGGCTCAATTGATGGGAACAGATATCTTTGTATATCATGGCTACACAGAATTATTTTTAAACAACACATGGGTAAAGGCAACACCTGCGTTTAACCTTACGCTGTGTCAGAATTTTAATGTAAAACCCCTGGAATTTGACGGAACAAAAGATTCCATATTCCATCCGTTTGATACCTCAGGAAACAAGCATATGGAATATGTCAAGGATCACGGGACGTTTTCAGATCTGCCATGGGACATGATCCTTGCCGGAATGATCAAAAGTTATCCTGTATATTTTAAAAACCTGGACAAACGGTCCAAAGATTTTTGTGAAGAGGCCTTAAAGGAAAATCAATAATATCCCCAGGACATCATGTCAACCGGAATGCTGCTGATACCTCTTTGGTCAGCTTTAATACTTTTTTGGCAGAGTCAAGATCAAGGGAGCCGGTTCCGCAGCTGGGGGTAATAAAGGCTTGTGACAGGATGGTTTCTTTATCAATCCCGGTTTTAGCCGACAATTCCGCCATTTGATCATGGAGCAGTTGCGTAAGCCCCTGGGTGGTTTGTGCGGCCACCAGATCAGCTTTGCCTGTCGGTACAATCCCCCAGGCAAGTAACTTCCCAAGTCCAAGGTAGGTTTTAATCATTTCAGGATAAAG
Organism: Pseudomonadota bacterium; assembly: GCA_018821715.1. GTDB lineage: Bacteria > Desulfobacterota > Desulfobacteria > Desulfobacterales > Desulfobacteraceae > Desulfobacula. The sequence goes on from JAHJLN010000108.1 coordinate 8,115, forward strand.
GATGAATTTATCAAAAAAAGAAAAGGCATCAAAGCTGATAATATCAATCTTTGACCCTAAAAGCATATCCCATTCCGTGTTGGCACAGACATGAACACCGGCAAGGCCGTTTTCAGCATGAACTTCTTGTACAATCTCCTCAATGCTTTGCGTGACATCCTGTTTTGTGATGGTGATGTACGCAGAGGTTCCAAATCCTGCCAATGCCGGCTCATCAATAAAAATGATGGGAACAGCCCCTCTTTTTGAAAATTCTTTTGCCTGCCATCTGGCATTCATGGCAAGTTTTTTGACGGCAGCATCTTTTAACCGGTCATGATAAAAAATATCTTTATTATTTTCATCCTTTACAGCAGTTCCAAAGGAGATGGGGCCTGTCACCTGGCCTTTGAGAGCAGCAAACGGCGTGTTTTTTTCATCCACCTGTTTTAAAAATTCAAAAAAACCTTTTCCCCTTTTTCCCGACAGGGCAAACCGTGAGGTGCTGATATCTGTGCTGGATTCTGATACAGATAAATAATCTTCAAAAAAGGCAAGAAATTCTTCATCAAAATCAGGCCTTGATGTATCCAGCAGGTTTTTTCCAGTTCCATCAATAAAGCCGGGAAGTCCGGAAAGAAACAGTTCAATCATTCCTTCTTCCCTGTGAAGCGGCAGCTGCACCCAGAGGGGAATATCAGGAGTATGGTCAAAAACAAGTTTTGTTGCTTCTTCATGATTGTCCATGGGAAGGCTTCCGATTAACAGGGGCAGTCCATTGGCCTTAAATTTTTTCATCTTATGTTTCCCATCTAAATTTGGTTAAATTCCCGGTATTTTATAGCACGTTGAAACTGCTATTTCCAGGCCAACAGTCTCAGGATAAAAGATTTATGATTCTCAAGGGGGGTTGCATTTTTTACAATTTTCATTTTGATCAATGCGCCATGCCAGGAAGAGACAATGAAATCAGCAGTTTCGCGGGGGTCAAGGTCTGCTGGAATGTCTTCGTCTTGCCGGGCCTGCTCCAGAAGATCCTGGTAGATGGTTACAATTAAATTGACCGAATCCACCAGTTTGTCGCTGAAAACAGGGCTTAAATCCCCCATTTCCTGGGAAAGGTTTCCAATGGGGCATCCGCACTGATACTCCATATCAACAAACATATGGATAAACCAGTCCAGCAATTGATTGATTTTTTCCAGCGGCTTTATGGAGGAGTCGGTGATAATCGGGCTGACCATCTTCATATACAGGGTGTTATAATAATCAATGACGTGCAGTCCGAAATCTTCCTTGCTGGCAAAGTAAAAATAAAAAGAACCTTTGGGCACATTGGCAGCCGTTAGTATTTCCTGGATGCCGGTGTGGTGATATCCCTTATGGTGTATCACCTTGGCCCCGGTTTCTATTATTTTCTGTTTTGTATCCTGTTTCATCTATTCTCCAACAAAAAAATGTCCATACAGTATAATATGAAAACAGGATAATTTATACGTTAAAATGTTAATTCTTCAGTGTGGGAAAAAGAAATCGTATTGTCTGTTACAAGCGCATGTTTTATCTCTATTTTTATCCCGACAAAATCAGAAGGATCGCCGGGAAGGTTTGCAAGAAACGGAAATTTTTTTGCCAGGAGTCCAAAGGCCATTTCCATTTCTTTACCAGACTCAATTCTTGTCGCGACCCCAGTTCCTTTTATATACTTGATTTTTTCAAGGTCTTCCCAGGTCGGGCAGTCATGATCAATGGCAATGGCAACAGTTGCATTGCCGGTAAGCTGTGCCACTTTTCTTGAATTCTTGCCGGTAATAAAATATAAAATATTGGGGGCATCCCCTGCAGCATAATCAACGCCTCTAAGACAGGGAAGACCATTTGAATCAAGGGTGGCAACATGCATCAGATTGTGAGTTTCGACAACTTGTTTCATGGTTTCAAGAGCAGACATTTTTTTCTCCTTGGTTAAAAATATTAAAATAAAATACCGGTATCGGTAAACATCAATGAAGCAATATTAGACCGGTCGTCTACTAAAGTCAATACTTTTTTTTATATCAAAATTACAGTTCAAAGATTCACTTCCCGGACCGGAACAAAACTGTTATAAACATTTTGTGGCCTATAGATCAGGAAATATGGACTGCGAATCAGTTTGTGGCTCATCCATGGACCACAAGGTTTTAACAAAAAAATGAACAGGGTGTGACCAGTTATTTTTAGAAAAAAGGGGACTATGATCCGGCAAGCAACAATGCAAGATATCACAGGCATTTCGTCTCTTATTCGGACAGAGCCTGGGATGTGGCAGGATGCATGGGCCGATAATGTTATAAATAGAGCTCTTAAATCATCTAACGGCTTAGCGTTCGTATGGGATAATTGTGGTATTCTGGGTTTTGTATGTGGTCATGATGTTGGTTTCCGTGGCTATCTAAGTGAGCTTGTTGTTGCAACACATGCCAGGCGAAAGGGAATAGGTCGTCAGCTTGTCATGCATGTTCAAGGTGAGTTGACCAAACGAGGGTGCCATCATGTTATGGCTGATATTTGGCATGGGGCTGAACCATTCTATGAGTCTCTTGGGTGGGTGCCTGTTTCCAACATGGTCTCATTAAGAAAAAAAGATCTGAGAATTTACCATCAATAAGAGTGGCAGAAAAAAATGGGCTAAGACTTGAAAAAGAAACAATATTTCAAGATACGCCACATCTTGTATATCGAATTAATTTGGGTAAGACATAACACGGCGCTGGTCGGGACGGCGAGGACCATTCCGCCGGAAAGCTCTTCGTTCAAAAATCAACTGCAAGATTCCCTTGATTTTGAGTTGAATAAATTTAACAATCGACTCAAATAATGAGCTGGTTGATGTATTAAACGAGTCAAATACCAATTCCATGAAAAGGGAGAATCAACTCATTTTGTAAAACAACTTGCATCTGTTTGTCTAAAGGAAAAGGATAAGTAAATGCTTTTTTAGGAATCTTGCCTTTGGAATATTAATGAAATGTAGTATTTATAATCAGTGATGTCCGGTTAGGTTCTTGCATATAAAAACCCATTAAATTTATTAATAATATTTCATTTTTCTATTGACAAATGTGCGCAAAAATTTTTGCGCGCCTTGAAAATTTTAATTCAAGGAGGCCAATATGGCGCACATTTCAGTCTTAAAAAAGCAATTACAGTCTCTTAATTTTGACAAATTCATGTTCCCTCTGGTAGAGTTGTATCACATGACACCAGAATTAAAATCACGAGGGGATCGACCATTGAAAATGACCTTTGAGGACCAGTTAAATGCGTTGGTGTATTTTCATCTTCAGGAACACAAATCTGCTCGCCACCTGGTTCAGGATCTCAAAGAAAATGTTTTTGCCAAAGAGCACATCGCTCCAGATGGTGGTATTAGCCGTAGCAGTTTTTCTGAAGCGATAAATCACCGAGGTCTTGAACAACTCCAGTTTCTTTTTGAAAATCTTTATAAAAAGGCCCTCGGGGTTCTTCCGAAAGAACATGCGCAATTAGGAGAACTGGTTTCCATTGATGGCAGTTTAGTTGATGCGGTTTTATCAATGTACTGGGCAGATTACAGAAAAGGTGCGAAAAAAGCCAAAGCTCATTGTGGATTTGATATCAATCATGGCATTCCAAACAAAATATTCCTTACGGATGGCAACGGTGGAGAACGCCCCTTTGTTACGCGTATCCTGTCCAAAGGGCAAACCGGTGTAATGGACCGTGGTTATCAATCGCATAAGGATTTTGATCTGCTCCAAGCAGAAGGAAAACATTTCGTTTGCCGCATCAAATCAAGGACGACCAGAACCATTATCAAGCAGCACGATATTACTCTGGACAGTCATGTGTTTTATGATACCCTGGTTCTCCTTGGCACCCCGGGTCAGAATCAAACCGAATCTCCTGTTCGAGTTGTCGGGTATGAAATCTCAGGTGTCAAATACTACGTAGCCACGGATAGACAGGATTTGACAGCAGAACAGGTAGCCAGCGTTTATAAACTCAGATGGACCATTGAGAATTTTTTTAAATGGTGGAAAGAATACCTGAAAGTATATCATCTGATTGCCCGCAGTGAATATGGGCTTATGGTTCAAATCCTTGCAGGCCTCATCACTTATTTGCTGCTTGCAATCTATTGCCGGGAACAATTTAACGAGACAGTCTAGATTAAAAGAGTTCGGCATTTGCGAACTTCAATCTTGAATGATCTTTTCACCAGCTGTGATGGCCCCCCGAGTTCAGACAGAGACAATATTGTCAAAGATCCAAAAATATTAACACAAGCAAAAACCTAACCGGACACTACTGATTTATAATATTAATCCTGATGCATGGCGAATTACAAGCTGTAAAAGGTTGAAAAAAATAAAAGAAATGAAATAAGAATAGTCTTCAATAAAAAAAAGGAGAGCGTCATGTCAAAATTTAAATTATTTATTTTATTTTCAGTTTTTTTAATGACCAGTTTTCCAGTGACAGGAATAATAAAAGATGCAGGGGCGGATGAGAAAGCAATCCTGGAAAGGTTGGAAAAAATCATCCTTGAACAGCAGGCCCAGATTGAATCATTGCAAAAACAGGTAAATGAAATTCAAGCAAAATCCGCGGAAACACAAAAAGCGACCCAAAGTGCAGAATCTTCTAAAGGATTTATAAAATCAGGAAATAAAAACACCAGTGTGACACTTTACGGACAGGTTAACAGGGGAATCTTAATTTCAGATGACGGTGACAATACAAATATCTATCAAGTGGATAATGATAATTCATCCACACGTATCGGTATTAACGGTTCCGCCAAAGCCTCGGAAGCCTTGGAGATCGGTACAAAGGTAGAGGTTCAGTTCGAATCCAACTCCACCGCAGATGTGAATCAGAACAATCAACGAGGTGCCAGTAGTAATAATTTTACCAAACGTCATCTGGATCTCTATTTGAGTTCCACACCGTATGGAAAGTTATCAATTGGCTTCGGTTCAACCGCATCGGATGGAACAAGCGAAACCGATTTTTCCGGGACATCCGTTGTGGGGTACTCTGGAGTTGCCGACATGGCCTACGGACAGCTGTTCTATGATAACAACACAAAAGCGTTAAGCACAGCCAAGATTGGTAATGCATTCTCAAATATGGACGGCCTTAGCCGCGATGAAAGAATTCGATATGACACCCCCGCTTTTAACGGTTTTTCAGCTGCGGCCTCTTATATCGCCGACGGCGGGGGGGATGTCGCCCTTCGATATGATACCAAACTGGATCAGTTTAAAGTCGGTGCAGCAGTCGCATATGCCAATCCTGCCTCAACCTCAGCAAAGACCGACTACCAGATCAGCTCGTCTTTCTCAGCGCTTCACGACAGCGGTATCAGCTTGACCCTTTCAGGCGGGCAAAGAGAATATAAAACCGATACAGATGGTGACGGCCTGTTTTTTTATAGCAAACTCGGTTACCAAACAGATTTTTTCTCCATCGGGAAAACAGCATTTTCGGTCGATTACGGTATTTTTGACGACATTGCCATGAACAACGATGAGGCATCCACTTTTGGCGCTCATTTTGTCCAAAATATAACGGATTGGGGGACAGAGTATTATCTTGGGTATCGATTGCACAAACTGGACCGGGATAATACTGATTTTGAAGACATCAGTGCCATACTTTCCGGTTTTCGTGTAAAATTTTAAAGCACTTTCCCTTCTCTTTGAAAATAGTTCCTCAACGTTTCAAAGAGAAGTTTGGCTAAACCCTGATAAGTCTGAAAAACAAAAATTGGTAGATAATGCGGTTTAAAAATGGACAACTATGTTGACAGACACCGATTCTGAAAAAACATGAAGGAAAAGATGACATCAGACTTTGTCTGCCAAAGTTGCCCGAGAGGTCCTTATATGAATGCCGCCAAAGTCAAAAAAGCATTAATATTCAAGGGATTATAAAATATTCCACATGAAGTTCTGAAACAGGATTTGCCTCTCTATTCCCTGGCTGGAAGGATAAGGATAAGAAGGATAAGTAAATGCTTTTTTGCCCTTTGTCAAGAAATAGAAAAAAGCATATGAAATATGCGCCCAACCCAGGAAGGGCACAACATGTTGTGCCCTTCCTGGGTTGGGTAAAAAGCTGTTCAGGGGAAAAATAGACGGACAGTTGTAATGAATAAAAAAATGTGATTTTTGTTAAAATTGATCGGAAACGGCTGAAATTGAGTATAGGACACCTGTAATCCCTCAACTCAATTTTAAAAATATCAGTTCCAAAAGGTATCAAATACTGGAATCTGGGAGCCTGAATTATTATAATCGGAATTTTCAACGTATGTTAATTCAGGAATATAAACAGGTTCTATCTCAGGCGGATCATGGTTGCGGATATCCCAAAGGTTTAGATGCTTTAATATCTTATCTATTATTTCAAA
>JAHJLN010000109.1 GCA_018821715.1 Pseudomonadota bacterium
ATCCTAAATAATAAATCATATGGTTTGATGACCCACTAATAACGAGTTTAACGATTAAAAAAACAAATTATTATTAACATGGAGCACCTTAAAAAACAAACGGTTCATTCCTTGCTCATCAAACAGTAAAAATTTGACATATTTTCCTTAACCTATTATTTTTTTTAAGGGAACGGCCAAAAAAAATTTTCTCATACAAAACACTAAAAGGCCCAACCATTCTACTTTTCCATAACTTCTATTTTCTCTTGCATTTTTTTATGAAATAAAAAACAATAAAACCGCTCCATTTTAATGACGGTTATCCTTGACATACGAATTAAAATCACTTAATGAAGGGCCTTAATTTACAGATAGTTATTATCTTTATAAGAGGATATTATGGGAAAAGGCAAAACAGTACAACATTTAATAGACAAAGAATGGTGTAAAGGGTGTGGCATCTGCATTCATTTCTGTCCCAAAAACGTTCTTGAATTTGATCCGCAAGGGAAGGCAGAAGCGGCAAGACCCGAAGATTGCATTGCATGTAAACTCTGCGAACTTCGATGCCCTGATTTAGCAATACAAATCATAGAAGATCAGGAAGGGGAAAATGAAAAATAAGAATAATATCAAATTTGTCCAGGGAAACGAAGCCTGCGTAGAAGGTGCAATCTATGCCGGTATCGATTTTTTCGCAGGATACCCCATCACCCCGTCCACTGAAATAATGGAACATCTGGCATCCAGACTGCCTCAAAAAGGGGGAAAGTTCATCCAGATGGAAGATGAGATTGCATCTATGGGAGCGATTATCGGTGCCTCACTCACCGGCAAAAAAGTCATGACCGCCACCTCGGGCCCGGGCTTCTCCTTAAAGCAGGAAGCTTTGGGATATGCCTGTATGGCCGAAATTCCCTGCGTCATTGCCAATGTCCAGCGCGGCGGTCCTTCAACGGGAAACCCCACCCATGTCAGCCAGGGGGATGTAAACCAGGCAAGGTGGGGGACACACGGGGATCATGCTATTATCGCCCTTACGGCTTCCAATCACCAGGATGTCTTCAAGGTAACGGTTGAAGCCTTTAACATGGCAGAAACTTATAGAACCCCGGTCATCCTCCTGTTTGATGAAGTCATCGGCCACATGCGTGAAAAGCTTGTGATTCCGGAACCAGGAGAACTCCCTGTAGTGGAACGTCTTAGAACCTCTGTTAAAAAAGGGGTGGATTATCATCCTTATCTTCCAAGGGAAGACGGCAGGCTGCCCATGTCTGATTTTGGTGCAGAACACCGATATAATGTCACAGGCCTGTTCCATGACATGTGGGGGTTTCCCAATAACGATCCAAAGGTTGTCAGCGAGCTTTTAAGACACCTGGTGGACAAAATAGAGAACAATGTCAATGACATCTGCCTGTATAAAGAATACTGGATGGATGATGCTGAATATATTCTGATCTCCTATGGATCTTCTGCCAGATCCGCCATTCACATGGCAAGAAACAGACGGGCAAGGGGGGTTAAAATCGGTGTATTGGAACTGCAGACCCTGTGGCCCTTCCCTTCGGATATGGTTAGAGAAAAATGTGCAGGTGCCAAGGCGGTTATAGTGGTTGAAATGAACATGGGCCAGGTGGTCACCCAGGTGAAAAATTCAGTGGATAATCCAAATAGTGTTTTCCTTGCAAACAGGGTAGACGGGGAGCTGATCTCTCCGAGCGATATTAAAACCCTTTTAAGAATGATCCAGGGGAAAGGGGTATAACATGACAACTCAAGCATTTAATTTTAAAGACTATATTCGACCCAGATTTTTTCCTCACATGTGGTGTCCCGGCTGCGGCCACGGCATTGTTCTGGGATCCTTGGTCCGGGCGGTCCATGAACTGGGCCTCAATAAAAATGAAATCGTAATGACCTCGGGTATCGGGTGTTCCTCCAGGATTTCAGGATATGTTGATTTTCATACGCTTCATACCATTCATGGTCGAGCCCTTGCTTTTGCAACAGGGGTCAAGCTGTCAAAGCCCAGTTTAAAGGCCATTGTTCCCATGGGAGATGGTGATGCCCTTGCCATCGGCGGCAACCATTTTATCCATGCTGCCAGAAGAAATATCGACATTACGGCCATTGTCATGAACAACAGAATTTACGGCATGACCGGCGGGCAGTTCTCTCCGTTATCCGGCAGCGGCAAAAAAGCGACAACCGCCCCCTATTTAACCATTGACAGGAATTTTGACATTGCCGACCTGGCAAAGAGTGCCGGTGCAACCTTTGTTGCCCGATCAACGGTTTTCCATGCCAATGAATGCAAAGACCTCATCAAAAAAGCCATCTCTCATAAAGGCTTTTCCGTTGTAGAAATTCTGACCCAGTGCCCGACCTATTACGGCAGGAAAAACTAGGAGGGGGATGCCATCCAGATGATGGAAGGCTATAAAACCAATACAGTGAAAATCGGATCCAAAAAACTGGAAGCAAATCCCAATTTGATTCAGAGGGGAATTTTTGTTGAGAATACGGAGGTTCCTGAATACTGTGAGGCATATGATAAGGTTATCGAGACAGCAATGAAAGGAAAAGCATAATGGAACGGTCAAGATTGGTTTTTTCAGGGTCAGGAGGACAGGGCATCATCACCGCCGCCATCATCCTTGCCCAGGCTGCAGCGATTTTTGAAAATAAAAATGCCATCCAGTCCCAAAGCTATGGTGCGGCGGCAAGGGGTGGTGCCACCAGAAGTGATGTCATTATTGATGATGCTGAAATCTATTTTCCCAAAGTGATACAGCCCAATATCCTGGTCAGCCTGACCCAGGAAAGCTACAATAAATTTGCGTCCATCATACGTCCGGGCGGCCTTTTGCTGGTGGACTCAAAATATGTTGCCGTTGAAAAGAAAGTGGATGCCAAGCATGTCAATCTTCCCATGTTTGACACGGTGATAAAGGAAATAGGCAAACCCATTGTGTTTAATATCTGCATGCTGGGCGCCCTGATCGGTGTTTCAGAACTCATTAAACCCGAATCTATTCTAAAGGTTCTTGAAACAACCATTCCTGAAGATTTTATGGACATGAACAAAAAAGCCCTGGATCTGGGGATGGCAATGGGAAAAAAGGCAAAATATTAACTGAAGAATGAAACTTGACACTGCCTGCTGTAGTGTTTTCATAGCAGGCAGTGTTATTTAGTCGTAACGGATAGGGATATGATTGCCCGACCTGATAGTCTCATTTAGGCCGATAATGTGCTATAAATTATGGTCTTAATAGATGAATACGACTTGAAATGCAATTGGCACATTATATCCTGATCTTCATATAGGGTTAACTGTTAACTCTAATTTTTTTCTATCCGAATTTATCTAAAAAAAACATAAATTGTTAAACAAACTTTTGTTTTGCCTGTAATTTTTTTCTCACTGCCTTTAAGTTTAATTATTATATAAAAAACAAACCGTTACACAAAAAACCAGGCGAAACCATTAGGAAAAATTTTTCTTCTATTGTTACATTTTTTACTGAGCAGGAAACTACACAAAAAAACTGTAAATTCTGTCTGTTAATGGTTTTGCTCTCATTAAAGAATGGTACACATTTTGCATTAAATCAGTTAGAACAAAAAAAAACCAACTCAGTTAAGAGTACGGGGATGAAAAGCCACGGGTCAGACTGATATAAAATATAGTTTGGATTTTATCATTATAATTTTTGAACGGGGCTATTGGGGGCAGACATCAAACAGTACAGAGGAGCCATCATAAGGCAGAAACGTCAAGGGCTAAAGGTCTTACCGCCTTTATTCCTTTTATTTCTATTAACGCTGGTCCTGACTGTTTCAATCATTTTGGACAATGTCAGACCTGTCTACACAATCGTCTCAAATCAATCTTCCCAAGGTTTCATTAACATTGTCGGCAGTCTGATCTGGTAGAGAACTGATAAACACTTTCTTAAGGCTGGATAACCATTTAATTGTCCCTTGTTGTAGATGTTACAGAATCTGCCACAGGAAATAGATCTTCCAGGTTCAGGCCTTTAATTTTCTTTAAACAGTCTTCCAACGCTTTTTGTTCATCAACACCCGTCCCCTGGTGCTCTGGTTTTGCGACAATATTCACCAGGTTTGGAACGGCGATAAAATTTCCAGCCAGATTTCCCTGTATTTTCTGATGGATATCTATATAAATCATTCTGCCGTTTCTGATCAGATTGTACCTTGATATCTTTGTCAGAATATCATTTTTATGAAGATCCATAGGTTGTTTTTTCTCCTTTTCTATCATTTGTTTTAAGAATTTACATACATTCATCCTGTTTGAAAAGGGTTTATTTTCTTTTGGCTTTAAAAAAGGATTGCATTGCGACAGGCGGTTCAAGATTCATGGCAATTTAATATTGACTATTATAACCCACCGATTCATTATACAAAATTTTTAAGAATAAAAGATGATGTAGGAAAAAAAGATGACAGACAAAATAAAAAAAATCGATTCCCTTGTTGCAGACTGGCAAACCCTTCACAGAGTATTTATTAGACCTGAAGATGAAAGCAGCAGAAAAACCCTGGTCAAATATATGGAACAAATCCTGTTTGGGCTTCATGATTTTTTAAACAAACATGTCGGGGTAACAGAAGAAATCAGCCTGGTCAAACTTGCCCAGGAGTATACAGATACCAAAATTAATAAAAACCCCCAAAAAAAGCTGGCAGATGTCATCAAGGCAATCATCGATGAAATCGCACCCAGAGCGGTCAATGTAGCTTCCCCTTATTTTATCGGGCATATGACCTCTGCGATTCCTTTTTTCATGGTGCACTTAAAAGCCATCACGGCTGCCTTAAACCAGAATGTGATCAAACTGGAAACTTCAAAAGTTTTGTCTGTGCTGGAAAAACAGGTCCTTGCCAAACTGCACAGGATGATATTCAACTTTGATGATGATTTCTATCTTGAGCACGTCCAGAACACTGAAACCTCTCTGGGTGTTTTTACAACCGGTGGCACAACAGCAAACCTTACCGCCCTGTGGATTGCCAGAAACAAAAGTTTTTCTCCAAAAGAAAATTTTGAAAGCATTGAAAAAAACGGTTTTTTTGAAGCAATGAAAGCCCATAATTTAGAGAAAGCAGTGGTCCTTGTTTCAAAGAGAGGCCATTTCTCTTTAAGAAAAGCCGGCGGCATCCTAGGATTGGGGAACCAGAATATTATCCCCATTGATGTTGACGTCAACCGAAGCATTGACCTTGAAAAACTTGAAAGAAAAATCAAAGACCTTCAAAAAGACAAAAAAACCAGGATTATTGCCATTATCGGCATTGCAGGGGCCACTGAAACAGGGATCATCGACCCATTGCCGGCGCTGGCAGATATCTGTGAAACCCATGGCATTCATTTCCATGTGGATGCTGCCTGGGGCGGCCCCGTGCTGTTATCTGAAACCTATTGTCATCTCCTGAAAGGTATTGAACGGGCGGATTCTGTCACCATTGACTGTCACAAACAGTTTTACATGCCCATGAGTTCCGGCATGGTGTATTTCAAAGACCCCAAAGCCCTTGACCAGATTGTATATCATGCAAGGTATGTCAACAGACCCGGCAGTGTCGACCTGGGGATTAAAACGCTTGAAGGCTCAAGAGAAGCCAACTCTCTGATCCTTGACAGTGCCCTTAAAATCATGGGCTCCAGAGGATACGCCCTTATGATTGAACATGGAATTGAAACCGCCCGGCAGTTTGCAGATAAAATCAAGCAAAGAAATCTGTTTGACCTGGTTACACCCCCACAATTAAATATCTTGACCTATAGACTTGTTCCCGAAGATATCCGGAAAAAACTTAAAACAGCAGACACTGAAGAACGGCAAAAACTTGACGCCAGGCTTGACGACATCAATATTAAACTTCAACGAATTCAAAGAGAAGCAGGAAAAAGTTTTGTATCCAGAACCCGTTTAAAGTGTTCTTTCAAGGATCATCACAACAGCGTTGTGTTAAGGGCTGTCATTATGAATCCAATGACCACCGTTGAAATTCTTGATGAAATTCTTGATGAGCAAGAATCCATTTTCCACAGCCTGAATCATTAATTCATCAGACCGTTTATACGGGCTATTCCTTAAATCAAATCGCATTCTGTCAAATCACTATGTAACCGTGTTTCCAGCTGAGACGATTCAAGCTTTAACTTGACATTAGGTGTTTCTTATTTCAAAATAAAGTATTTTAAAATCATTATTGAGAATAAAATCGTGAACAATGAAATCTCGGCAAAACAATTGCTTATTAATTCTCTATTTAACCAGCTTCCCATGGGAATTACCATGATCAATGAAAAAGGAACCTTACCATTATATAAACCCAAATTCTGGATGGAAAAGCCATGGTCACCTTGACAGATAGTTCTGATCGTAAAGCTGTAGAAGAGGCTATTTTAAAAAGTGAAAAAACACTGGAAAGCATTTTCAAGGCTGCCCCGACAGGCATCGGCATGGTTTGTGACAGGGTCATCATCCGGGCCAATGACAAATTATGCAACATGATCGGGTATAGCGAGGCCGAACTGGTCGGGCAATCCTCACGGATGCTGTATCCCACAGATGAAGATTTTGAATTCGTGGGCCGGGAAAAATACAAGCAGGTCAAAGAAAAAGGAACCGGCACGGTTGAGACCCGCTGGCAACACAAAAACGGGAGCATTATCGATATTATTCTAAGCTCAACACCCATTAACCAGGAGGACTGGTCAGAAGGCGTCACGTTTACGGCTCTTGATATCACCGAGCGAAAGCAGATGGAACTGGCGCTTAAAAAAAGTGAAGAACGGTATCGCAAATATTTCGAAGAAATCTTATCCGGTGCGTTTATCACAGCCCCCACAGGAGAACTGCTTGAATGCAACCAGGAATTTGTCCGGATTTTTGGGTTTTCTTCAAAACAGGAAGCCATTGGAAAGCCGGTCACCCTTTTATACAAAAATGTCTCAAAAAGGGATGAATTCATAGGCCGAATAATGAAAAATAAAGGGGTGAAACATTTTGAATCCCAGATGGTCAAAAAAGACGGTTCTATTATTTATATCATTGAAAATGCAGTGGGTGTTTTTGATCAAGATGGCAATTTAAAAAAAATCCGTGGATATCTTGTGGATGTCACCGATTCAAAAAACATGGAAGCTCAGCTAAGGCAAGCTCAGAAAATGGAAGCGATCGGAACGCTTGTGGGCGGGATCAGCCATGATTTTAACAACCTGCTTCAGGCGATCAATGGGTATGCAGAACTCATCTCCATGAATAAGAAAAAGGAAGACCCGGATTATTTAAATCTTCAGGCATTGCACCATGCTGCCAAAAGAGCCGGCGACCTTGTTCGTCAGCTTCTGGTGTTCAGCCGTGAAGCTCCAACAAAAAAGCAACACCTTGAAATCAACAAAGAAGTTGCCCAGGCAAAAAACCTCCTGGAAAAAACCATTCCGAAAATGATCACCATTAAAATGAAGCTTTTTGATAAAATCTGGCCTGTTCACGCTGATCCTCTCCAGATCGAACAGGTCATCCTCAACCTGGGCAGCAATGCCGCTGATGCCATGCCCGACGGCGGCCAAATCACCATAGAGACAAACAACCTGAAGGTTAAACCCGGCGGCGGTAATGGTACGATCGGGATCCCCCCCGGAAATTACGTTCTTCTAAGTATCCGGGACACTGGACATGGCATGGACAAAGCCACCATGGAAAAAATTTTTGACCCGTTTTTTACCACAAAAAAGATTGGGAAAGGAACAGGTCTGGGGCTTTCTTCAGTTTACGGCATTGTCACCCATCACAAGGGAAAGATTATCTGCCACAGCCGGGAGGGCGAGGGAACTGTTTTTAAACTATATCTTCCAGCCTTTGAACAGCACTTTATAAAAAAAGAAGAAACAGCTCTCCCCGAGATGAAAAAAGGAAATGAAACAATCCTTTTAGTGGATGATGAAGCCGCTATTCTGGATTTTGCATCCAAGGCCTTCGGGCTGCTGGGGTATACCTGTATTGAGGCTGTGGATGGTGAGGATGCCCTGGAGAAATATTCAAAGAACCCATTAAAAATTGATTTAATCCTTCTGGATCTCAGCATGCCCGGCATGGGGGGATATAAGTGCCTTGAAAAACTCATGGCCGCCCATCCCCAGCCCAAAGTTGTAATCGCAAGCGGATATTCGGCCGATACCACCATAAAGGATTGCCTGGCCCTGGGTGCTGCAGATTATATCAGAAAACCTTATCAGCTTGCAGAGCTGTCTAATCTTATCAGAAAACTACTGGATCAACCGGACAACTGATTTTCAGTCAAATATTTTTTAATTTAACTGTCTCATTCAATACAAAAAAAATTCTGGTATAAAAATTGCATTTTTATCAAATCAGAGCCGATAATACTAATACAGGTCCAATTCTGCCGATGCCAAAATTTCAGACAGGATCTGATAAAAAGAAAGGACTGATTATGAAAAATGAAGAAAAACCCTTTGAAGTGACAAAAACTTTTGGACTGGGTGTCCTGTTGAAGTTAACAAAAAAAAATGTTCGAGGGATAGAAATATCCAGCAACGGGAAAACATTCACCTCTAATGTGAGCTTATTAAAACTTACGGATGCGGTTAATGCCACAATAAAAGCCCATCATATCAGTTTGAAAATCAGGTAAGAGAAAAAAAGTTCCTGATGCATTCGAGTTAGGATTCCAGGCGCTTGAAACAGGCCTGTATCCTTTTTTCTTCCAAGCCCCTTCCAACAGAGGCCTATGCTGTTGGCACTGTAAAACAAATATCCTTTAACACGATAGATGATGACACCTTTAATTTTTTTTTAAATCGACTGGGTAGTTTTATGGATAATATAGGTACTTTTATTCCCATATTTAAAGAATTTTACTGATTGACCGTCTTCCTGGATCCTGCAACTGTTAATTATAAAGCCTTAACAAAATAATTTATTTTCCCAGATTTCTGGCCTGAATGTTTAAATAGTCTTTTTCAAGATCGCAGAACCGCTGTTTCATGATCACCACATGGGCGAACATGGTTTCATAGGCGCGTTGATGATCTCTTGATGAGATGGCATCGTAAAGGATCCCATGGATGTCCTTATCATGCAGATAGGTGGTATGGTCGTCGAGAACTTGTAAAAACTGCTGTAAAAAACTCATCATGCTCCGCATCAGAAGCGAGAAAAACGGATTGCCGCTGAGCTCACAGATCTGTGTATGGAACTCAACATCAAAGTTAATCCGTTCCCGGACGGTTTTAGCGGTTTGCCCGTTATACATTAAATCTCCCAGCTGCTGCAACTGGGATGCAGACGCTTCAAGGGCAGCCATCCTTGCAGCTTCAGGTTCAATCAGGACCCTGACGTCACACAAATGCTTAATGGTCATGGAGCGCATGGCGATGAGATCTGCCAGCAAAGTGGTCACGCCCTGGGAATGCAGCAGGTCACAGACAAAGGTTCCGCCGCTGCTGCCCCGTCGGGCTTCAAGATATCCTTGGGCTTTGAGCATTCCCAAAGCTTCCCGAATAAGTGCCCTTCCCACCCCAAACGCCTTGGCAAGGGTTTCTTCTCTGGGAAGTGCGTCCCCCGGGCGATAGTGCTGCAGAAGGATATCTCTTTTAATACGGGTAATGATCTCCTGAAACCTTGGGGGTGATATCTTTAACGATTTTTGAGGGTGTTTTGTTTGATCCATGCTGTCCATTCTTGCCTAAAAAATCAGGGTTGTTTTTATCAACATTGTCAGGCTTTTCTTTTGCTAATACCATAAAAAAGAGTTGATCACAATGCATGATACATTAAAAATCTTTTTATTTTCAGTATGTTCGCCGCCATAAACTTAAGTATGACTTTTACATAATTTCATCCAATTTACACTATACTATTACTAAAAAAATTGTTTAAATGAAAGAAAATAGAAAAATTTATTGAATATAATTTCCATATTGACAATATATAACTTTTTTATTATTAAAAGTATGACTTTTAAACAAGTGACCATAAACATAAAGATGCGGCACTATCCGGGGTGTCTTTTCTCCCTGCCGAAGGTAATCAAGGAATATCATAATGAATGCGTTTAAACAGATGTGTCTGGATGATGCCGGTAAAACAGTCGTGCTTCAGGGAAATATTGCCTTTGCCCTTGGCTGTGTTCGTGCAGGCATTCACAGTGTAGACGGCTATCCGGGAACCCCGAGCACGGAAGTTCTGGACAAGGGGCTCTCCAATGTCAAAGACCTGATTGATGCCAACTGGTCTGTGAATGAAGCGGTCAGTGCAGGCGTGGGTCACGGTCATTCCCTTGCCGGCCGGGACTGTGTGGTGACCTTGAAAATCCCCGGCCTTTTCCAGGCCGCTGATGTTGTGACAAGTGTATCCCAGTTTACCCGGAAACGAGGGGCATTGATCTATTATCTGGCCAGTGATTTTACACCGAATTCAACCCAGCATGTGATTGATCCAAGATACCTTCTCAAAAGCTGTTTTATTCCAATTTTTGAACCCAGGAACCACCAGGAAATGCAGGAAGCAGCCGCTATTGCAGTCCAGGTTTCACGGGAGTTTAACACTTCACTGGTAATCCTTGCCAATGGCACCCTGTGCCACAGCGAAGGATTGATATCCCTTATGGAAAAACAGAGCAGAGAACCGGTTGAGATGGGAGACCTTCGAGACTACAACTGTCTTCCAAATCTTGCCCGGCCAAGCTATGACAGGATCCAGTCGAAACGGATGCCGGGACTCATTGAGATGGTGGAGAACTCTTCCTTGAACAAATGGATCAAAGGCGCCGGCAAAAAAGGCGTCATTACCCATGGGGTGAACGCACTCTATATGGAAGAATACAAAGCCTTGTTTGAAAAAAATGTGGATATCCTGTCCCTGGGGTTTACCCATCCCCTTCCCATGGAGTTGATCAAAAATTTTTGTAACAGCATTGCCGGTGATGTGTATGTGATAGAAGACGGCTTTCGGTTTATCCACAGCGCCTGCCTGGAGGCCGGTTTAACTGTAAAAGGCAAAGATGCCCGCAGCAACATCACTGAATGGAATCCTGCCGCCATTGCCGGATTCTTGGGACAATCCCTTGATATTCTGGAAACAGCGTGTACGCCTGTGCCCCGCCCGCCATTGATCTGTGCGGGATGCCCCTATGCCCTGTTTGCAGAAGTGCTCAGCAAACTGAAACAACGGGGGGTTTTAGAAGCCGTGTTTGGCGATATCGGATGTAACTCTCTGCTCTACTTCCTTTTGGCCCTTGACACCGGTGTTGCCATGGGGGCAAGCGAAAGCAAACGAACCGGGTATGTTGCTTCCAAACCCGGATCAGCCGGAAAATGCATCAGTGTGATCGGAGATTCCACCGAATGCCACAGCGGCATGGATGCCACAAGAAATGCTATTTACAGGAATTCCCCGGGTGTCAAGGTGGTTCTTGACAATGAATGGACTGCCATGACCGGGGGACAGAACTCACCCGCATCACCGGTAAATTTTCAGGGGGATCCCAATAAATTTGACCTGGTGTCTTCCCTGAAAGGCGAAGGCGCACCTGTAGTGCAGGTGGATGCCTATGACCGCAACGCCATCCGAAAGGCCTTGAAAAAAGCCCTTAAAGATGCACAACACGGGGCCTTTACCATCCTGGTCATCAAGGGGACCTGTATCCGCCGGGTGCCAAAAATCGATTTCGGGCAGAAGCTAATCCTGGATAAGGACCTCTGCAAAGCCTGCGCCACCTGTAACATCTGTTCCGGCCTGGACATGGATGAAAACAATCAGCCTGTATGGAATAATCTGTGTTCCGGCTGTGTTTCCAAGACCCCGGCCTGTCTCCAGATGTGTCCTGCAAAGGCCATAGGAATTGCACAAAAAGAGGATCTCTTAGTTTCACAAAAACAGGGTATCTTTTTAGAACAAGCCCCGCAAACCATAGAACTTCCAAATCTTAAAACATCAGACCTTCCAAAACGACTTTCTTTGGCCATCCGGGGAGTGGGGGGCCAGGGAAACCTGTTTTTCGGCAAAGCCCTTGCACAGATGGCATTTCTGGCCGGATACGGCGACACGAATATTATCAAGGGAGAAACCCACGGCATGGCCCAGATGGGTGGCCCTGTCATCAGCACCTTTGGATGCGGACAGGTCTTCAGCCCCCAGCTTATTCCGGGTTCTGCAGACTGCCTGATTGTCATGGAAAAAAGTGAGGTGCTCAGGCCCGGATTTATCCCAATGCTTAAACCCGGCGGCGTGATGCTCATGGCAGATACAAAAATTATCCCCCAGGGCCTGGCAGACGGCGTATATCCGACAGATGATGATATCCGGCACAGGCTTGACGGGATTAAGGTCATTCTGGTGGAGGGTCTGAAAATCGCCATAGCGCTTGGAGACCCTTCCGGTAAAACCGCCAATGTGGTCATGCTCGGTGCCTTAAGCGCCCTTGAACCCTTCAGCTCAATCCCAACGGCGGTCTGGCTTCAGGCACTGAAAAACGTGAGCATCACCCCTGCCATCTGGAACAGCAACTATGCGGCATTCACTGCCGGGATCACTCTCATATAATTTTTTTAAGACAGGAAAAAAAAGAATGGATCTTCCAATTGATTTTAACAGCATCACCCAGATGCTTGCATCAGCAGCCCGGGACGGCCGTGACTTCTTATATGAATATGAGGTGTATACCCTTCTTTCTCAGTCCGGGGCGGAAACACCCCCCCAGTGCAATTTTATTCTTCGAGGCTCCCGCCCGTCAGATGAAGCATTAACTGCCCTTCCCGGCGAAAAAACCGTACTCAAAATAGTCTCCCCCTTTATCATTCACAAAACAGAGGTCGGCGGCGTGCGGATTGTCAAAAAAGAAACTCATCAAATCCGCTCCGCTCTCCGACGTATGTTCTACGAAGTTCCGGAAAATTACGCGGCCTGGATCCAACGCCATCCTGATTCAGCCCCGCCCCCTTATAAAGGCCTTTTAGGTGATGCGCTGATTGCCGCTATCAGCAGGGATATAAAAGGTATTTTGCAGGTTCAGTTCATGCCGCCGGATTCCGATACCTTTGGCAACGAACTCATTGTGGGGCTCCGTCATACCAGAGAATTTGGCACCATTATCAGCGCAGGCCTGGGCGGAACCGACACAGAACTTTATGCCAAACGCTTTAGAAAAGGTCAGGCCATTGTAGCGGCATCTGTTGAAATGACTGACGGCCAGACCTTTTTCCAGCTTTTCAAGCAGACCATTTCCTATAGAAAACTTGCCGGCCTGACCCGGGGACAGCGCCGCATTGTCACCGATGAACAGCTCATCGAATGTTTTGAATCCTTTATCCGCATGGGAACTTTTTATTCCCAGGCCAATCCTTCTGCCCCCTTTGTCATTGAAGAACTTGAAATCAATCCCTTTGCCTTTAGCGATTACCTCATGGTGCCTTTAGACGGTCTTTGTCGATTTTGCACACCGAAAAAAGTTGCTGCCAAACGGCCCATAGAAAAAATTGACAACCTGCTGCATCCTTCATCCATTGGCATTATAGGTGTCTCTTCAACCCGGAAAAATTTTGGCCGGATCATCCTGGACAATATCCTGGCAGAAGGATTCAGCAAAAAAAATACGATTATTTTTAAAGAGGACGTAAAAGAAATCGATGGGATACGATGCCTGCCGAATCTTGAGGCATTAAACCATGGAGAAATCAAAAAACTGGACCTTTTTATTGTGGCTGTGGGTGCAGCTCAGGTCCCTGACCTTGTGGAGAATCTCATTGAGCTTGATGCAGCCCAGGCCATCATGCTCATCCCCGGTGGCATGGGAGAGACCCATAACAGCCAGGTACGCGCACAAAACCTCATGGCAAAAATTGACCAGGCCCACGACACCCTGGATGACGGCGGTCCTGTATTCCTTGGGGCCAACTGCATGGGGGTTATTTCAAAGCCTGGGGGGTATGACACCTGGTTTATTCCTGAAGAAAAACTGCCCAAAGACAGATCGGCGACCTGTCACAGGGCAGCTCTCATCAGCCAGAGCGGGGCTTTCATGCTTCACCGCAGTCACCAGTATCCTCAAATGAGGCCTGCCTACATGATCTCCATGGGAAATCAGACCGATCTGACCCTGGGGGATATGGTGCACTATTTTAAGTCCTCTGATGCCGTGGATGTCATTGCCGTATATGCTGAAGGATTCAATGATCTTGACGGTCTTGAATTCTGCAAAGCGGTGAGGCAGGCGGTTCTTTTTGGCAAGGAAGTGGTGTTCTATAAGGCCGGCCGGACCCCTGAGGGAAAGGCTGCCACGTCCAGCCATACGGCTTCCCTTGCCGGTGACTACATGGTCTGTGAAAGCTGTGTCCAGCAGGCCGGGGCCATTGTTGCCAGGACCTTTTCTGAATTCCAGGAACTGGTGGTCCTTTCTGAAACCCTGAATCATAAACCCATCAAGGGCAACCGCCTGGCTGCCGTCAGCGGAGCCGGTTTTGAAGCCGTGGGCATGGCAGATGCCATCCAGTCAGATGATTTCCATATGGAACTCGCCCGGTTTGAAAAAAGCACCCTTGAAAAGGTGGCCAAAATTTTAAAGGATAAAAGACTGGATGCCTTTGTCACCCTTTCCAATCCCCTGGATATCAATCCTGCGGCAGATGATGATACCCATGCACAGATCACTCAGATTCTGACAGAAGATAAAGGCGTTGATGCGGTTATCGTCAGTCTTGACCCGTTGTCTCCGGCCATGAAAACCCTTGAGAACACAAGGATTCCAGGCTTTGACATGCACCATGAAGACAGTATTAAAAACCAGATCATTGAGATTGCCAACACCTGTGACACGCCTGTGATCACCGTTGTTGACGGCGGCCGCCTCTATGATCCGCTCCGGGATGCCCTCATCAAAAACAATGTCCCGGTCTTTACTGTCTGTGACAAGGCCGTTGCCGCCCTTTCATTGTATATCCAGGGCCGGCTCAATGCAGATGCCATAAGAAGCAGTGAAGGTTTTGCAGAATAAAGCCGTTATTCCAATACCGGGATGAACCAAGGGGGATATCAGATAATTGATCCTTTTAATCAAGAATATGATGACTTATGCCCCCGGGTTGTTTCCAGCCATAGTTTATACTTTTCAAAGCCCTGCCGGTTGCTGATCCGGGGAGAATAATTTAATCCTTGTGCGGCTTTTTCAATGCACATGGTCATGGATCTGGCCATGTATCCTACTGAAAACCGTGTCATTGAAGGCTTTTTATTCCCAAACGGAAGCCTGCTAAAGACCTCCATCATTCCTGCCATAGCAATGGCAACCGGTTCAGGAATATTTTTCGGATAAAAGGGCCGATTGAAAATTTTCAGAATAAGACCAAACCATTCTCTAACACTGACAGGGTCATTGTTGGAAATATTATAAACTTCATTCCATGCCTTATCCGGTGCAAAAAGGCAATTTTTGACCGCACCTGTCAAGTTGCCCACATAGGTGATATCAACCATGGCATTCCCATTGTTTATCAAAGGAATGTTCTTTTTTTTTGACAATTGCAAAATACGGGGAACAATGGTGTTGTCATACCGGCCGTATACCGCCCTGGGTCTTAATATAATAGCTGCAGGTCCCTTTTCGGCCCGGTCCAGAAGGCTTTTTTCCGCCATTAATTTGGTTTTTCCATAATAAAATTGTCTTTCAGGAATTGGATCGCTCTCAAGAATATTATACCTGTCTTTTCCCGTGAAATAGATACTTGGAGAAGAAATAAAAATGATTTTCTCAATGTGGTTTTTTTTGCATGCCTTGATCACGTTGTTCGTACCAATAACATTTGTCTCGTAAAATTCATTGAATTTTCCCCAGTCACCGCTCTTCCCGGCACAGTGGACAACGCAATCCGCCGGTGAAAAGGCTGTGTTCAGTTGATCCAGATCTTTGATATCTGCCTGAATAAAGGTCATGCCTTTTTTTTGCAATTCACTTCCAGTCGTTAAGGACCGCCCTGTTGCAACCACCTTCATGCCGTCTTCATGAAGCCTTTCGGCCAGATTTCTTCCAATAAACCCCGTGGCACCGGTAATGATGATCTTCATATTGGCTAACCTCCTTTTCTTTTATATTTTCCCAATGTTTTTTAGATAACACTGTTATGCATACATATAAAAAATTTTAGAACTCGACCAATGCCTTCCAGCCACTGAACAAAAATGAGGTGATTTCTTCTTCATAAATCACAATGTCTTTTGAACCCTTATTCTGTTTCATTGCTTCCACAACAATATTAAGAACAAATTTAACCAGGTTTAGAATAAAGAATTCAGACAATTCCTGTCCTTTAAAGGCTTTACTTCGGTTTAATGTTCTGAAAATGGCAGTACTCCTGCGGGTGCCGTTTTCAATCACAAAGTCTTTATAGGTCTCAAACGATGATCCTTCTGATTTTAAAAACAATAATTTCATTTCATCAGGATATTTTTCCAACAGGCGGAGTAAGAACCTTAAATTTTTAGTAAACCATTCCTTTGGGCTCATTTCTTTTCCTTCAAGGGCCTCTTTTATTGATATTTCTTCTGTGGCAAGCCGTTTTTCAAACTGAAAGACAACCGGGCTGACCAATATTTCAAAAATTTCATTCTTGTTCTTGAAATATGTATAAATAATACCCGTTGTTCCATTTGAATTTTTGGCGATGCTTCGCAGGGATGCAGATCGGAATCCCTTTTCAAGAAACTCTTTCATAGCGGCAGCCAGCAGAAGCCCTCTTGTTTCATCACTTTTCGATTTCATTAGATAACACCGTTATTTTTTAAAAAATTAAACAATTTTTCCCATTATTGCAACACCTTTTTTCATACCGTGATTAAAAAATTCTGTCGATGCTGTCCAAAACAGTGAGGGATTCGCTGAATAAAGCCGTTATTCCGGGACAAACCATTCATTCATCCGGTATGCCTGGTCCTGGCTTTTCGCTATCAATTCGCCGGTATCCCGGTTGGTTATTCGAATATCATACAATGAAGTCCGACGGCCGCTATGGTCTTCTTTCGCCTCGGCAACCAGGCGATCCCCGGGATAGCTGGGTTTTAAAAAACAGATGCTCACATTCAGGGCAACGGCCACCTTTCCGTGGGAATTGCACGCGGCTGCAAATGCCATATCAGAAATGGAAAAAATAATACCGCCATGGGTGGTACCGTGGAAATTGGTCATATCATTTGTAATGGTTAGAAAAACACGGCTGTGCCCTGGGGCTGCAATCTCAACTTTTGCCCCAAGATAATTGGCAAACGCATCTTTTTGTATATGATCATTGATCTTCTGCTGACGGGCAGTATTGTTCATTGTCACCTCTGTATTTTCAACACCCGATGATTTAAAACGATTCAACCGGTTTTTTTAAAAATAATGAAAACAGCATCCCCAAAAGAGAAATGCCGCCTGCGATAAGAAAGGGCAGCGTAAAAGAGTGACTCATATCAGCCAGATATCCGCCAAGCGCAGGCCCTATGGATTGACCGATCCCAAAAAAAAGGGTGATAAACCCGAGGCCTGCAGGCGCAAGCCGTGGACCGATAAAATCTCCTGCAGCCGCAGCCATAATGGTCGGGATGCTCCATGCAGTTAACCCGAAAAGAATGGCTGACACATAAAACCCTGCCTCATTCTTGACCAGGGCATAGACAATATAGGAAACAGCGAGAACAAGATAGGCCAGTGCCGCCCCCTTCCCCCGCCCGATTCTATCTGATACAGCGCCCCAGATCACACCGCAGAAAATGCTTAATCCACCGACAGCCGCCCATAAACCGCCTGCCCATGCCTGGGTGTAGCCCATCTCCTTGACCAGGTAAGCTGCAAAAAAAACCATATAGATA
This sequence comes from Pseudomonadota bacterium, assembly GCA_018821715.1. Lineage (GTDB taxonomy): Bacteria > Desulfobacterota > Desulfobacteria > Desulfobacterales > Desulfobacteraceae > Desulfobacula. The sequence continues at coordinate 17,889 of JAHJLN010000109.1, forward strand.
ATATAGGACAGGCCATAAAAAAAATACACCACTCCCAGGTACCAGAGTGCCTTCATCTTATAGACTTTACCCCAGTCTAAAGAGGAGACCTTATGACCTGCTGATGGATTTTGACCTTCTTGTTTTTCTTTTTGTCCCACCAAAAGCAGGCCTTTATCACTCGGCTGGTTGCGGACAAATAAAAAGACGACAAGGGCTGCCGCCAGTACTAAAATTCCCAGAACATACCATGAATATCGCCAGGCATTTATGCCGTATGACTTCAGGATAAAGGGGACGATGAGTCCGGACAGGAATGTCCCCAGACCAATGCCGCCGGAAACAATCCCGGTGGCAAACCCGCGTTTTTTAACGGCAAACCAGGCCGATCCCAGGGCCATGGCCGGAACAAAAGCAGCCCCGTTTCCAAGGCCGGTCAACAGCCGCATGGAAAAGGCAAAGCCAAATGACTTGGCAAGCCCTGTCAGTATCATGGTAACTCCCATGATGGACAGGGCCGTGGTGATCACTGCTCTGGTGCCGAACCTTGCTGCCAGAAACCCGCCGATAATGGCCATGGACAGGTAACCGATAAAATTACCGGTCCCTAAAAGCCCCAGCTGGGTATAATCAAACTGAAGACCATCCTTCATGGCCGGCAGCAAAATGGTATATGCCATACGTCCGAAACCATGCGCTGCAACCGTTGTGACAAGGCCCATGAAAATGACAATCCATCCGTAATGCAGTTTCTTTTCCATGCACATCTCCTTTTAAGCTGACACCCTATCCTTTCAATTTTCACCTGTCATATACTTTTTCACAACACAATTTTTATTGCAATAATTTATTGGGTTACGATATTTCAAATTTTCAAAGGCAAGATATTGACTTGATACCCGATTATTGAGTATGACTATTGCATAACAGCTGCAAAGCATCTGACAGACCAATTTTGTTATACAATTACAGTTCACTCTGAGGAGAAACACATGGTATCACTATTTGAACAGGGCTCAATCGGTAAACTTAGCTTGAAAAACAGGATGATCAGGTCTGCAACCTGGGAAGGGATGTGTGAACCAGACGGCAGGCCGACCCAGAAACTGATTGAGTATTACCGCCAACTTGTCAAAGGCGGCATTGGCCTGATTATTTCCGGGTATACCTATGTTCGACTGGATGGAAAGCAGCTGCCCGGTAAAATGGGAATTTACACCGATGATTTTGCCCCTGATTTCAAGCAGCTGACCCAAGCTGTTCATGATTTAAACGGTAAAATTGCCATTCAACTGGTTCATGCCGGCGGCATGGCTGATCCAAAAGCCATCGGCCGTCAACCCGTGGCACCATCCGGTATCCAGGCGGGTTCTTTTCGTCAGACACCTTTGGCCCTTTCCATATTGGAAATAGAAGACATTACCGATGCCTTTGCCCGGGCAGCCCGAAGGGCAAAAGATTGGGGATTTGATGCGGTTCAGATTCATGGTGCCCATGGATACCTTGTCAGCCAGTTTTTAAGCCCCTTAACCAACCAGAGGACAGATGAATACGGCGGAAGCCTTGAAAACCGAAGCCGGTTTTTATTTGATATCTATGAAAAAACAAGGGCGCAGGTGAGCAATGACTTCCCTGTTTTTATCAAATTCAATGGGGATGACCATGTTGAAAACGGCTTAACAATAGACGAGGCGGTTCAGACTGCAGCGCTTTTGTCTGATTTTGGAATCAATGCCATAGAGGTCTCTTCCGGGTCAGCAGCATCCGGCAAGAAAGGACCTGCCCGGGAAAAAATCAATTCACTTGAAAAAGAAGCCTATAATCTGGATCTTGCCCTTGCCGTTAAAAAAAACGTGTCCTGCCCGGTTATCTGCGTGGGTGGCTTTCGATCGCTGTTGATTGCTCAAAAAGCCGTTGCTGAACAGGGGATGGATTTTATTTCTCTTTCCCGCCCCCTGATCCGGGAACCGGATCTGCCAAAAAAATGGCAGAACAATGAAACCGATAGTGCCGAGTGTATTTCGTGCAACAAGTGTTTTATTCCGGGGATGTCCAAAGGCGGTATCTATTGTGTAGCAAAAAAAAAGAAATGACCAACAAAAACACAGAACAATTTTAAATTTGCGCAAAAATATACAATACAGTTCTGATTTTTTACGAGGTTGATCCCTTGCTCTGCCCCGAGTGCCAGGGAACCATGAAAATCATAAGCTTTATTGAAGACTGGACATCATCGAAAAAATACTATGCCACCTGGACCTTTGGGATATCCGCAATCACGATCCTCCGGTGCAACAACAATCTTATATTCCTGAATTGGTTTACGTTGATTCAGAATCTCAAGTTCCCGCTTTTGATTATTGGAGCTGATTTTTTTAACATTGAGTTGTTGAATTAGCGGTGAGCTATGCTCAAAAACAGGTCTGAATTTACATTTTTTTGATTTTTCCAAAACATATCCACATACTGTCTGTTTAATGTCCATTTATTTTTGAAATACTATTTTCTCACAACTGATGGCATTACAACCTTTTTTTGCCATGAATGGCCATTCTGGCAGTTCCAATAATAACCATTTTGGCCTAAAAAAGTTTTTTTTATAGAATCTTATCCAGCTGCTAATTTTTACTACAATAAACAAATTGCCTGTCTATCTGATGATTAAGGC
>JAHJLN010000110.1 GCA_018821715.1 Pseudomonadota bacterium
GTATAAAAACCAAACCATAAAAGATGACGTCAAATCAAAATTTTCAGGTTTCAGATCAGTTCATCTTAGACCGGTTATCTTAAGAGAGTTGCCAAAAACCATTGAATTGCTGATGAATAAGAATGCATAGACGTTTAATGAAAATAGTATTGGCCTTGCTTATCTTTGGGTTTTTCATGTCCACTCCTTTGGCTGCAGATGATTTTGAGTTTACCCGGATTGAAATGAGTTTTAAAAATTTCATAACCTGCGAATTGACACGAACGGATGCGGTTAATCATTTTAATGGGAAACCCTTTAAAATTACCATGATAGATCTTTTTGACATTCAAAGTGAGTCAGATATAAAAATTGTCAGTGGTGCTGTTGAGTGTTTTGTTGTTGATAAACACCTGACCCTTTATACTGCTGTTGGACTTATCAGCATTATGGATAAAGAACAGGTGGTATATTATACAATCCGAAATAAGGACTTTTCCATTCTTGCTACAGAACTGATCAAATTTCCTTATAAAGAAAGATGTAAATGGTCTCAATACCGGATAGATATTGATTAGCACTGGTTTTTTTTGTTGACAAGCATTCCCAATTGTTATAGCGCTATCCTAATCGTCTTTAAATTGTTTCTATAACTGTGCTTGAGAGGTCGTTTTGAACGATTCCAACATTTTAAACTCAACCGAAAGACTGCTGAATACCATCCGGGGCGAAACCCCGCAACCTGCCCCAAAGCCTTCAAAGTCCGAAAAACCGCCTCAGCAGGCCATCTCATTAAAAACCAATATTAACCATTCGCTTACTGCAGGCGTTTTTATTGGTGAGGATTCTGTCTCCCTTGTCCTAACCGGCGAAAGAAAACAGGGTGAACAAAAAGAGCTTATAAAATGGACACATGCCCGGATTCCGGAGCATCTGGATATTAACAGCAATCAGTTTCCTTTCTTTTTAAAATCCATGCTCACAGAATTTTTAGGTAAGCATAAGAAAGTTGCCATCTGGACTGCAATTGACTCAAAACACCTTAAACTTCGCAATATTATTATTCCCGATCTCCATGATTCCAAAATACCCAATGCTGCTTTATGGGGATTGAAAAAGGAATTTGAGATTGATGCCCAAAAAGAAATTTTTGATTTTGAGTTTATTGGCGACACCCAGGTTAACGGCATTAAAAAGAAAAATATTGTCGCCTTTGCAGGGGATAAAAAACAAATCAGCTTTTTGAACCAGCTGTTCTCAACCGCTGGTTTTCCCCTTACCGGTATAACCGCAATGCCTTTTGCGTTACAAAATTTTATCTGGACAGCGTTGATTCAGGTTGACTCATCTCCCATTATTATCGTCAACATTGCAAGGGATTATTCTGAAATATCCTGTTTGTCCGATAAAGGTGTTTTATTGACAAGAACTATCAAAACAGGCGCCTACAGTCTTGTGGAAGAATTGACAGGAACCCTTGACAAGCCGGTAAAAGAAAGTGAAATCACCCGGATTCTTTCATCTGAAATAGGCAGGAACAGTCCTGAATTCCAATCCATTGAGCAGTCTGCCAACCGCCTTTTGGGTAAACTTATCAGAACCGGTGATTATTGCTCCCATAATTATGCTGCCAGCGAACCTGTTTCAAGATTCCTTTTTTTCGGGGAAACGGATAACTGTCAGGCGTTTATGGAATATGCGGCAGAACAGATTCCCAGTAAAATTGAAAAATTTTCACCCTTTGATGATCAATCCGTGCCGCTTTTGATTAAAATGCCGGTGGGTGCACAAGAAAGAAACACAATTATTCCGGCTCTGGGCATAGCATTATCTGAAGAGGCACACACCCCCAATTTTCTTTATACCTATCTCCAGAAAAACATCAACGCAAAATATAAAAAAATGAATTTGCTGATTGCTGCTGCCGCCCTGGCCTGCCTGATTGTCTGTATTGCCGTATGGGGGGGGCTTAAGTCCATGGAAAAAAATGAAATTACTCAAAAAACAGTGATTGAAAATCAGCTTGCCCAATACAATCCCATTGTGACTCAGGCGTTATTGAGCAAAACAATTGCTGAAGCCAAAAAAAAATCCGACATGATCAATAGATATGCTCATGATTTTCTTTGCCTGGCCATCATTAATGAAATCTGTTCTTTAACCCCTGAAAAAATATTTATTACGTCTCTTGATTCTAGTTTCATAAAAGATGACCCACAAAAAGAGGATAGTGCCAAGGCAAACAAAAATGAGAGAAAAAAGAAAAGGTCTGTAACCATAAAAGGGATTGTTAAAACTGAATTTACAGATCTTGAATCCACACTGACCGGATATGTCATAAGGCTTGGTGATTCCCCTCTTTTTGGAGATATTCTGCTGGAGGATAAAGAAATTGAAAAAAAGGCAGAGTCAACCGTTCTAAAATTTACGGCAGATATGGAGATACTCTAATGGCGGAAACAGATGAAAAAAAAGAGTTGAAAAAACTCCCGACCAAAACGCTGTCACTTATTATTGTTTCGTTTCTCCTGGTGGCGGTATTTATTTTTGCCATACTTTTTCCTCAATACAACCATATCCAAACTGCTAAAAATGATCGAATTTCAAAGGCACTTCTTCTTGAGGAACAAAAAAAGCTATTTCCTCTCTATGCACAGGCAGAAGCGCTTGCAAAAATTGAATTTAACCCAAAATTGCCTTTCCAGGAAAAAAAGGCGCTTGACCGGGATAAAATTTCCACCCTTTCAAATATCTTCAGTGATATTGCCCAAAAAAACAATATGGAACTTTCCCAGAACAGTCTTGATATCAGTTCGTTAAAAAATCAGTCTAATTCAATTTCAATGGATGTACAGTTTACCGGAGACCTGTTTGATTTCAGGAATTGTCTTATTTCTCTGGCAGACCTTCCTTTTTTTCACAGTTTTGAAAAAATACAGATCAAAACAGATCAAAGCAATATAAAAAGATTTTCTACAAAAATTTCCATAACAATTGATAAGAAATAAATTATGAATAAACGAGAAATCATTATCATTTCACTTGCGGTCATCATCGGCATTTACGGCCTTCTTGATTATTTTGTATTTTCCGGCAAAAAAATGAATGGAGAAGACAAAAAAACGGGTGTTGCCGTTGAAAGAATAAACGCATTCGCCGAGTCAGCCGGGCTCAATTTATCTTCAATCATTGCAAAAAAGGATTTCCAGGATACAGCTTATCTGATTTCAAAGGCTGAAATAAAATGGGATAATGACCCGTTTCTGGTGTATGATCCGAATGAAATTAAACTTGAGGAGGATTTTTCAGCGCAAGGAATTCCGGAACTTGCTTATACAGGATTTATCCAGGCAGGCAAAAAAGTGCTGGCAGTGGTGAATGGAATGGAATATGCACTCGGTGAAATGCTTAAGGATGTGGGATATAAAGTTTTTAGTATCACACCGTCAAGGGTGGTTCTTTTAACTGAGGCAAATAAAGAGATCATTCTTCAATTAGAAGAAAAATAAATGGAATTTGCTATGGGAATTAAAATGGTCAAAAACAGTATAATGAATTGTCTGATGGCGTTGGTTTTGGTTTTTTTGATCTCAGGATGTAAATCCTTGGATAAAAAAGAGGTAAAACCCGACAGGTTTGAAAAATGGAGAATTCTTGCAGAAGAATCCCAGGGGCAGACGCCGGATTCAAAGCAGTATGATCTTGATCTTGAAACCAGTGAGAAAGAAAAGGTTGAAAATATCAATCAGGCTGCTGTGGAGTTAAAAGATAAAAAGAGTGAAGCGCCTATAAAGAACCTGCCGGACATGGCGGTTACCATGAAAATGCATGATGTTTCCGTTGCTGTTTTGTTAAGAACGCTTGCCCGGGCTGCGGATATGAATATCATGATCAATGAGACCGTTACCGGCGATGCGAAAATAAATATCAATAACATACCATGGAGTCAGGCGTTTACAGGTATCTTAAACACCTATGGATTGACATATAAGTGGTCTGGGGATGTTTTAAGGGTAATTACTGTTGAAGACCTTAATAAAGAAATTGCACTCATGGAGGCGACCCAGAAATTTGAAACAAGTAAAAAACAACA
>JAHJLN010000111.1 GCA_018821715.1 Pseudomonadota bacterium
AACAGCACCAGCATGACATCCACAAAAGGGGTGACATTAATCTCGGACATGAACTGATCACTACCTGAGCCTAATTTCATTATTCCTCCATTTGATTTTGAATATCACGTTCTATAATATTTAAAAGATCTGAAGAAAAACTCTGCAACTCAGAATCCAGGATCCTTATTCTATCAGTGAAATAATTATAGGCAATAACAGAAGGGATGGCCACTGCAAGCCCTGCTGCCGTTGCAACAAGTGCCTCGGAAATACCAGGGGCAACCACAGCAAGGCTTGCCGATCCGCTCAAGCCGATTCCCTGGAAGGTATCCATGATGCCCCACACTGTTCCGAAAAGGCCGATAAAAGGAGCTGTATTACCAGCTGTTGCCAGAAAAGGTACCAATTGCACAAGACGTCTGAGTTCGACACTGATGGATCGGTTTAATGATCGTTTTATGCTTCCGATAACTTGAAGATAGGAGCCTTGAGTTCTTTTTACCTGTGTTTTTTTCTTATCTTTACCATCAGATCTTGCCATCTCCATATAGGCGGAGATAAAAATTCTTGCCATGGGGCTGGATCTCAATGCCTTGGCTTTTGAAAATGCATCTGCCAGATTTCGACACTGCCAGAAAATATCTGTAAAATCAGCTGACTCTTTAAATGCCTTTCGGATGTACCTGAATTTTATAAATATTATTGCCCATGAAGTGATTGAAAAAAACAGCAGCAACAGCAAAATAAACTTAACAACCGGTCCTGCATCACTCAGCATGTAAAACAATCCAATGGTTTCAGTGGTCATATAACCTCTCTTACAAATTTATCTTCCCAATATTGGTAAAATAATAAATAAATTTCAATAAAACTAAGTATATGAGCAGGCATTTCATGTCAAGTTCTTATTAAAGACCCTCCTGAGTAAACCAAAGAGATTTTTCCTGCACAGACAAAATAGTCCAAAAAAAACAAAGCCCTTACACAACAAAACGTGTAAGGGCTTTATTTAAATTATATGAATAATAATTTTTAAGCAGACATTACATCATGCCGCCCATGCCGCCCATGCCGCCCATGCCGCCGCCCGGCATTCCACCCGGCATTCCACCACCGGCTTTTTCATCCGGTTTGTCGGCAATCATGGCTTCTGTGGTCAGCATAATAGATGCAACACTGGCTGCATTCTGAAGTGCAAAACGAACCACTTTTTTGGGATCCATAACACCGGCTGCAATAAGGTCTTCATAGACATCTGTTCTGGCATTGTAACCATACGCGCCTTTGCCCTCTTTCACTTTATTGATGACAACAGAGCCTTCAACACCGGCATTGTCAGCAATTTTGCGAAGCGGTTCTTCAATGGCTCTTGCAATAACGGCAACGCCCAGTTTTTCTTCACCTTCAAGTTTAAGTTCTTTTAGAGCTTCAATGCATCTGACAAGAGCAACACCGCCGCCAGGAACGATACCTTCTTCAACCGCTGCGCGGGTTGCGTTAAGGGCATCTTCTACGCGGGCTTTCTTTTCTTTCATCTCAGTTTCAGTGGCTGCACCCACATTGATAACCGCAACACCGCCAACAAGCTTGGCAAGTCTTTCCTGAAGTTTTTCCTTGTCATAGTCTGAAGTTGTTTCTTCAACCTGTGCACGAATCATCTTTACGCGGCCTTCAAGTGCTTCTCTGGAACCTGCGCCGTCAATGATTGTGGTGTTGTCTTTATCAATGGTAATGGTTTTTGCCTGACCCAGATCCTGCAACGTCACGTTTTCAAGTTTGATTCCGATATCTTCTGAAACAACCTGTCCACCGGTTAAAACGGCAATATCTTCCAGCATGGCTTTTCTTCTGTCACCAAAGCCCGGAGCTTTGACAGCTGCGACATTCAAGGTACCGCGAAGTTTGTTGACAACCAGTGTTGCAAGGGCTTCGCCTTCAACATCTTCGGCAACGATAACAAGGGGTTTGCCTGATTTTGCAATCTCTTCAAGAACCGGCAGAAGGTCTTTCATGGAAGAAATCTTTTTTTCGCAAATTAAGACAAAGGGATTGTCAAGGGAAACAACCATTTTTTCTGAATTTGTAACAAAATAGGGAGACAGGTAACCGCGATCAAACTGCATACCCTCTACAACGTCAAGAGTAGTATCCATTGATTTGGCTTCTTCTACAGTGATAACACCTTCTTTACCAACGTTACCCATGGCTTCTGCAATGATGTTACCTATGGTTTCATCATTGTTGGCAGAAATGGTTCCAACCTGGGCAATATCATTTTGATCTTTGGTCGGTTTTGCCATTTTTTCAAGGCATTCAACAACTTTGGCAACCGCTTTGTCGATACCTCTTTTAATCCCCATGGGGTTGTTGCCTGCAACAACCAGTTTCTGACCGTTTTCATAAATTGCTCTGGCAAGAACGGTTGCAGTGGTTGTGCCGTCACCGGCCATATCAGAAGTCTTGCTTGCCACTTCTTTTACCATCTGAGCGCCCATATTTTCAAACTTATCTTCAAGTTCAATTTCTTTTGCAACAGTCACGCCGTCTTTCGTAACAGTGGGGGAGCCCCAGGATTTTTCAATAACAACGTTTCTGCCTTTGGGGCCTAGGGTAACCACAACCGCATCGGCAAGGGCCTGAACTCCCCTAAGCATTGCTTCACGGGCCTTAGCATCATATTTAATTTCTTTTGCCATCTTCAATAATCTCCATTTATATCGTTAAGTTATTCAACTACCCCAAGAACATCATCCTGACGCAAGATCAGATAATCAGCACCATCAATTTTCACTTCTGTTCCGCCATATTTGCTGAAAAGAATACGATCTCCAACTTTTACGTCCATTGGAAGAAGTTTTCCATCATCACCCATACGACCCTTACCCGTGGCAACAATCTTGCCTTCTGCTGGTTTTTCTTTTGCCGTATCAGGAATAATAATACCGCCTTTGGTTTTTGCATCCTCTTCAACACGCTGAACCAGGATTCTGTCACTCAATGGTCTTAAACTCATGATCAATTTCTCCTTTACATGTTATTTGTTGTGTTAATGTCGTTGATTTATTTTATTCAACTTCCAGCAATACAAAGGCGTTTATGACTCTTTTGGGTCTGCCGCCTTTTTGGGAGTTGTTTTTGCTTCGTTGGATTTTGTATCGGTTTTTGTATCAATTTTGGTATCTGATTTTGTTTCAGTTCCGGTTTTAGCTCCACCATAATCGGTAACATACCAGCCGGATCCCTTGAGATGAAATGCGCTGTGTGAAATCAGCTTTTTTAAATTACCCTTGCAATGAGAGCAAGTCTCGCGAGGTGGTTCAGAAATTTTTTGAAGTGCTTCTTCTATTTGTCCACATTTTGTACATTGATACTCATAAACTGGCATTTTGCTTCTCCGTTTTGTACTTCTTCATTTTGCTTTTGTCGTCTCGAAAAATCAAAGATAAAATAACAAGTCTTTTATCCTTGTCAAGAAGGTTTATCCAAATTTTTTGTCTATATCTCATCTCCCGGAACGTGAAGCCAATCTTTATAAAATTCAAATACTTGTTTTAACCCAGGCATTGACACCTGCTTTAAAATGGCATGGGTGAGATAGTGAACTTTTCGTTCTTCATCCAAAGTCACATCGACTTCACTCTTGTTTTCATACCGTTGTTTGAATTTTAAAAACCTGACAACATGCACCAGTTCATGGGTTAATATATATAAAAGAAAGGATTCCAATAACAGGCCGTTTGTTTTTCCTATTGTTGAAAGGATGGCACTGTCCTGAAGGCATACGGTATACAGACTGAAACAAGAAGACCCCAATGACACATCTTTTTTGCGCCCTTCATATTTAATGACCTGGGCAAAGGGACCGTCAACATATTCATGAAGTGCCAGGTCTTTGGCTGTTTTGATGTCATACCTGTTTTTCAGCCACTGGCCGGAAGACAGTTTAAAATAGTTATTGACCAGTTCTTCTGATACCTTTACGGCTTCATCCACCTTTAGAAGTTCTTCTATATCAAAGTGTCGTATTTTTTTCATCCAGCACCTTTTTAATCAAAATAAAAATTGGACATTTAATAAATCATTATGCTATAGTAACTATTTAGCTAATTTGAATAAAAAAAATAATATGAGTTTACATAAAGGAGGTGATCTTTTGAGTAGTGTGATTAAAAAGAGAAAGAAAAAAATGAGGAAACATAAACACAGGAAACTCCTTGCCAAGACCAGACACCAAAGAAAGAAGAAATAGCTGCTAAGATACGGCGAGTATTGAGTTGTAAGCCCTTCAACTCAATACTCGCCTTTCCTTTTTTGTCTTACTTTTCAATACCTTTAAGGTATTTCATAAAATCAGAATCTGTTGAAAGAATCAGTGTGCTGTCCTTTTTCAATGTTTCTTTATAAACTTCCATTGTCTTCAAAAACGCATAAAAGTCCGGGTCCACGCCATATGCGTCCGCATAAATCTGTGTAGCGGTTGCATCCGCATCACCCTTAATCTTCTGGGCATCCTTATAGGCTTGAGATTTAATAACCTGAAGTTCTTTCTCTTTTTCGCCCCTGATATTACTGGCTTCCCCTTGACCTTCTGCCCGGTATTTTTCGGCAATTTGATTTCTTTCAGCAATCATTCTGTTATAGACAGCTTGCCGTACATTCTCAATATAATTGATTCGTTTTATTTTTACATCCACAAGTTCAATCCCGAACTGTGTCAGTTTCTCGCTGGCCTGGATTACAATTCGCTTTGTAATCTCATCTCTGCCAAGATTAATTTTATATTGAACCCGCTTTCTGTTTTCATCGACCACAGATTCAAATGTATCCATGGGTCGATCGGTGTTTCTTACACTCTCAACCAATGGATAGGAAGTGACAAGGTTTCGAACAGCAGGATCAATAATATCATCCAGGCGTTCAAGGGCCGCCAGTTCATTATTAACGGTCTGAAAGTATTTTACAGGGTCAACAATCTTCCATCTGGCAAACGTATCCACCCCGATATAGGTCTTGTCTTTTGTGGGGACCTGGCCTGGATCACCATCCCAGGTTAATAAATTCTTTGGAAAAAAATTGGCAATTTGAAAAAACGGCAATTTGAATTTTAAGCCGGGTTCTGTCACAGGTTGGCCTACCACCCTGCCGAACTGGGTAATCAAAACCTGCTCTGTTTCATCAACCATATAGGCAGAACCATATACCAAGACAATGCCGGCAGCAATGATTGTTAAAAATAGAGTTTTCATTATATTATTCATTTTTTACTCACTTTTTTTAAGAAAACTGTTTTGAGGATCAGCAGAAGGGGTTACCCCGCCCATGTTTAAAAAGGGCAATAGATTTTTCTGTTCAGCGTCAATGATATACTTTGTCCCGAGATTGGGGAAAATTTCCAGCATGGATTCCAGATACAACCGCTTTTTTGTGACATCTTTGGCTTTTGCATATGCCTTATAGACTGCGGAAAATTTGGCAGCATCACCCTGGGAACGATTGATTCGGTCAATGGCATACCCTTCGGCATCCTTTATCACTCTTTTGGCTTCACCACGGGCAAGAGGAACCGCCTTGTTGTATTCTTCCCTTGCCTTATAAATGGTTTGTTCTTTTTCCTGGATTGCCTGGTTCACTTCATTAAAAGAAGACTGAACCGGTTCCGGAACATTGGTTTTCTTCATTTCAATGGTAACAATATTAATACCGGACTCAGCTGTATCCATTTCTTTTTGAAGGACTTCCTTAGCCGCATCGGCAATCTCTTCGCGCTTGCTGATGACCTCATTGATACTTCTGTCACCCACAACGGTCCGCATGGTGGCCTCGGACATATCCCTTAAAATTGCAATAACATCCTTGACCTTAAACAGATAATCCTGGGGGTTGGCAATCCTGTATTGAACAATCCAGGGAACCACTGCTACATTCAAATCCCCAGTCAACATCAGGGGGGTCTCCTGAGAAGCACTTTCGCTTGCCAGCCTGTAATTGTTTGATCCTGTTACCGTCTGGAATCCAAATTCTTCCTTATAGACTCTTTTCACCTTTACCTTGGTGACTTTTTCAATGCCGGACGGGAACTTGTAGTTCAATCCCGGTTGTGCAATCCGGGAATATTTTCCAAACCGCTGAATAACACCAACTTCATCCTGTTCTATTTGAAAAAAGATAGAAGATCCAAAAAACAATACCACAAGAACAATCACAACAAGAAAAATGCCTGAAGATTTAAAATTTTTAAACTTTTTCAAAAGTTCGTCTAACTGAGGAGGCCTTGGCATACCGGGTCTGCCACCTTCTCTTTTGTGCTCAAACTTCTGCTGATTTTCCCTTAATTTTTCCCAATCCCAATTCATAAATAATCCCTGTAAATTAATTTTGTTTTATTTAAAGACACATTATCAAAGTAAAA
>JAHJLN010000112.1 GCA_018821715.1 Pseudomonadota bacterium
AATGAATATTCGGACCGGCCGGTCGCGACAGCGGTAGTTATTTTTTTTTGCCGAAGGGCAGCAAGGGTTCTGATATCTTCATGGGAAACGGTTTTATCATCTTTGAGCAAGGTTCCATCAAAATCAGTAATAAACAGCTTTTTTTCCATTTTTACCTGTTTTCCATAAAAAATTATTTGGTTTCAACCCAAACTGTGATACCTTTTTTAAAATGTATAAACAATATCATTCTATTCAATGAGCAAAACAACATCACACATACTATCGGCTATTTTAGAACATTTAAAATCAAGTCCCACCTTTGAATCCACCGGCATTGAGCAATACAGAAAGCTTCTTGAAAAAAGCGCGGCTGCCTTTAAACCGAGCACGACCCTAGTGACAAAATCTTTTTCTATTGCTGCTATTGACGCTCAATGGCTGATACCGTTACAGCATAATGAAAACCGAATCATATTGTATACCCATGGCGGAGGGTATATTGCCGGATCTATCAATTCCCATAAAGACCTTGCATCACGAATTGCTGTTGCCGCAGAGGCAAAAGTTCTGATTTACAATTACCGGCTGGCTCCTGAACACCCCTTTCCAAAAGGGCTTATGGATGTAAAGACCGTATATCAATGGCTGATAGATACGTATTGCCATACTTACAACATAAGCCTTGCCGGAGATTCTGCCGGGGCAGGTCTTACGCTTGCCCTGCTGGCCGGGCTTTTAAATGACGGCCACCCTCTGCCTGTCTGCTCTGTATTGATTTCACCATGGATTGACCTTGAATGCAAAAACAACTCTTTTATTGAAAACCAGGGGAAAGACCCCATGCTCCATCAACATATTTTAAAAAAAACAGCCCGTCTATATACAGACAAAGACCTGTCAAACCCCATGATATCTCCTATCAACAATAATTTTTCAGGAAGTTCTCCTTTTCTGATTCAAACAGGAGAAAACGAAGTCCTGGCTGATGATTCAAAACTTCTGGCCAAAAAATTAAAGGCAGCAGGTGTCTCGGTTCAACTGGAAATATGGGATGAAATGTTTCATGTATGGCACTATTTTGCCAGATATCTTTCCCAGGGAAGACAGGCCATTCAGCAAATCGGCAATTTCATCAAAACATATTCCTGAAAAAATAATTCAAGGCCTTTGACGATTCCGGATCAAGTCAAAAGCCTTTGCACATAGTTTAAATCTATCCTGCGAACCGTTATTTTTTATTTTTCATGGCTTCTAAAAAAAGGCTTTCCATGGTTCCGGCTGCTTTTGATTTTTTGCTGTCTGCAAATTGTTTCCAATTGTCCCCCTCTTTTTGATCCGGTGATGTCAACGTGATCCTTCTTTTTTCCTCATCAACCTCCTGGATCATTACCTGAACCGAATTCCCTGGTTTTAGTTTTTCAAAGTCCGATGCATTTGGGGCACTGCTGATATTGGAGGCCGGCATCAAACCAGTCACCCCGGGTTCAAGCGTTATGAAAAGCCCGAATTTTTCTCTTTTTTCCAGATGTCCTTCTACAATTGAATTGATTTCATATTTGGCAGAAGCCCCGGTCCATGGATCGCCCAAGGCATCCTTGATGCTCAAGGAAATCCTCTTGCTGTCCATATCAATGGATTTGATCACTACCTGGACCCTGTCTCCCACCTGGACCACATCATCGGGCCTTAACACTCTTTTTGTATGACTCATCTCGCTGATATGAACCAGGCCATCCACACCCGGTGCGATTTCCACAAAAGCGCCGAAAGAGGTCAGCCTCACCACTTTTCCGGATAATTGATCCCCGGTATTAAAAACACTTTCCACGCTGTCCCATGGATTGGATGATGTCTGTTTCATTGACAAAGAAATTTTTAAGGCGTCCGATCCTTTTGAGGGTTCTATTTTCAAAAGCTTTACAGCTACAACATCCCCCGGTTGAAGAATTTCTTCCGGCTTTTCAATCCGGGACCACGACAGTTCTGAAATATGTGCCATCCCCTCAAGGCCCGGCATTAGTTCAATAAATGCGCCATAGGACATCAACCTGGTAACCGTCCCGTGAACCGTATCCCCTTCTTTTACTTTTTCAAAAAACGCTTTTTGTTTTTCCTGAATCTCCTCATTGAGCAGATCCCGTCTTGACACAACAATATTTCTTCCGCCTTCCTCATACCGGGTGATTAAAAAATGAAGGGTCTGCCCCACATAGTCTTCCTGGTTTTCAACATATTTAACATCGATCTGGCTTACAGGGCAAAAAGCTATTTTCCCCATGATGTCCACGCTAAAGCCCCCTTTTATAACACCCGTGACCTTGCCTTCAACAGGGGTCCTGTTCCGGGATGCCTCATTGAGCAGGGTTGCTTTTCCTGCCCCGGAAAGCGCTTTTGACAGGATAATTTCACTCTCAGTTAATGAAACCACATACAGTTTTATCTTATCGCCGGCTTTGAACGGCAAGTCTCCATTTTCATCCACAAGTTCGGCCTTACTCACCACACCATCACTTTTTGTTCCCGTATCAATATATACGCTTGTACTGCCGATGGAAATGATCTGGCCCTCAACCATATCCCCCTGATTCAACTCATGGCCTATTTTTGAATCATATGATTCAAAAAGCTGAGCAAAGCTCATTTCATCCGTGTTGTCAACTTCATTATCATCATTTTCGTTGGTCATTTCTCTTCTCCTGAAGACTTGGTTTTCATCCTGCATCCTGTACTATACGTTACCGATCAAAGTGTAAAGTCAAAAAAAACAATGAAAACGGTTTTTTTTCATGAAAAAAAACAGTATGATGGTTAAAAAGAACTCTAACAAGGTCTTTTAAAATTGAATATCATTCAACAGCAAGACAAAAAAGAAAATCTTTCTCCCCAAAGGGTGCAGGAAAAAGCAGATATCCTTGAGACCAATCTGTTCAAATCCATTGCCAAGCAGACAGATCCGTCAAAACTGCAGATTAAAATCAACCGCGCCAATTTTCCGGATGCGGTTATCCACAAAGCGCTTCTGCAGCTGATGCCCCGGTTTAATGTCAAACCCAGGGATTATCTTCTCGGACTAAGAGACCTGTTGCAAAAAGATATTCCTTCCGATAAACCGGAAATATTTGAAAAAAACCTCACAGATGCCGATGAAACACTTTATGATGATTTGAATATCATCTCCCGAAAATTTGAAGCCATTGCATCAAAAAACGAACTGATAATTATTGTCAACGGCATTCCTGAAATAAAAAGCATTCACGGCGAAATTGCCAAATCCTTTTTCAACCATGAAGAAAGCCCGGGGAAACTATTAAAAGACGGTGTGATAAATTTCAAGGAAATCAATAAATACCCCATCGTCAATGCCGATGACAACCTGTTTTATATCACCCATGAAAAACAGGGAAAACAAGGGATCTCATTTGATGGCAAGGTCATCCCGGTTGATGAGGCAAAACCTTTTGTCATCCATACGGGTCCTGGAATAAAAAAAACAGATGATCCTGATGAAACCGGAAAATCCAGGGGATATTTTTTACAGGCGTTGAAAACAGGCGTAGTCGCCCTTGGCAGAGATGAGCAGCGTGTTGTTAACAGCATTGATATCACTGAAGAAGTTGAAGTAAAAAAACTGGACTACTCAGTTGGAAACGTTGGCAGCCAGTACACCTGCCCGATTCGCATGAAAGTCGGTGTGATCTGCAATGGATTTAAAATACGGGTTCATGGAAAAGTTGAAGCTACGGTTGTTGACGGCGGAGAAATCATTACCAATAATGAGGCTGTCATTACAAACGCCCAGTCCGGCAGCACGGTGATGGCATTAAAAGATATCCATATTGATTCAGCCACCCGTTCAAAAATTATATCTGAAAGCGGGACCGTTACAATCAACAGAGAACTGATTGATTCCCAACTCTCTTCACCCCGGGTGGTTTTTGAAAAAAGCAAGGGACTGATCACCAATAATAAGATAGAAGCTGAAAACCTGATACTTACCGGTTTATATTTTTCAGGTGAAAACATCATTCATTTTGGCAATACCCTTTTTGTGGAAAAAGAGAATTTGATAAAATCCAGGGAAAATCTAAAAGCAGAAAAACTGCAATTTTCAAACACTGAGAAATTATTAATGGGAAAACTGCAATTGGACCTGAAACGAATGATAAAACTGACCATTGCAGACCATGATCTTGTAAAACTGATCAAACCGATCATTATTGCCACCAATACCATGGACTTTGAAACCATTTACAAAGGAATGGATTTGCTTGAAAAATCTAACAACACAAAAGTCGTTGCAGATGTCAGGAAACTGTTTGAAACCCTTGAAAAACTTCCACAAAGCATTAAAGCCTGTGAATACAAGGAATCTGGACTCAATGAAACTATGAATGAAATAGACCGGAAAATGTCATCCATGAAGCTTTCCATAGAAGGATTCTTGAGGCGGGCTGCCACCATTAAAATATTTTGCGGCATTTCCGGTGATAAGAAAATAATTGAGCCGGATTTTATGATTGAATCAGATGATACGGAAAATAAATTTATCAAGGTGACAGGGACATATTCTCTTTATAAAGGCTTTGAATTCGTTCAATAATCACCCTCTGAATCAAAAATATCACAGGTGTTCAATCATAAAATGCAGCCTGTTCCGCACATTTGCTTCACTCATGCCGGCATCAAAATCAAGAAAATAAAGATTCATGTCAGGATACAGGGATTTGATTTTTGTTTCCACTCCCTTTGAAACAATATGGTTTGCGATACAGCCAAAGGGCTGCAGGCTGATGACGTTATGGATTCCCTGTTCTGCAAACCCGGCGATTTCCCCGGGAATAAGCCATCCTTCCCCGAATTGATTGGTCATGGTCAATATAGCGGAAGCGTTGTGCGCAACCTGTTTTATATCTTCAAAGGGCAGGCTATACCTGAATTTTGAAAAAAGAGCGTTTATCTTTTCACGATATGATGTTGTCAGCCGTTCAAGGGGAATGCCTAAAAAATCGGTCAGCTTTCTGTGCCGGATACCGGCTTTGATATTTTCTTTATAATTGACAAGATCCTGGATAAAGTAGTTGACAATGGGCGGCAGAACAGGTTCAATGCCCTGGCTGATCAGCCAGTGAACCAGGTTTTGATTTGAAAAATAATTATATTTTGCATAGATCTCGCCCACAATCCCCATCCTAGGCAGTTCTTTTTTATGAACCGGGATGTCATTAAATTCATCAATGGCTTTTCCAAGCAATCTGAAAATCCCTGCATAATTATTGGTTGCAATGCAGACACCGACTTTTTCCATGTACTGCTGTCTTAATTTTAAGGCTTGACCTTTTGTTTTCTCCCTGGGGGCTGTTGCATAATACATTTTTGCGATACAATCTGCAAACAGGGTCGTCATAAACAAAAGTCTGGTTTTCATCAGCCAGTTGATATGAAACCCGGGCTGATGGCTTAACCCTGTAGAAGCGGTCACGGAAATAATGGGAATATCCTCATATCCTGCTTTGATCATCGCTTTTCGAATCAAAGGAAGATAATTGGATGCGCGGCATTGCCCCCCTGTCTGGGTAATCCCGATGGCAATTTCATCTGCACGATAATGATTGGTTTTCAAGGCTTTTATGATATCTCCGATCACGATCGTTCCTGGATAACAGATATCATTGTTGGCATATTGAAGTCCAAGATCTACGGACTGCCTGTCCGGTTTTGGCAGTATTTTAAATACATACCCGGCATTTTTAAACACT
>JAHJLN010000113.1 GCA_018821715.1 Pseudomonadota bacterium
CCTGTTATCTGAATATGGGCAATGTTGTCCATGAAGAAGGCAAGTATGAAGCGTCAATGGAATGGTATGAAAGAGCCATTGTTTTTAATTATGCAGATAGCAAAAAAGCATATAATAATCTGGGCGTAGCGTTGACAAGACTGGGCAGGCTTGACGAGGCGGTTGAAAAATTGAAAAAAGCCGTTGAAATAGATCCCCGGTATTATGAGGCCTATAATAATATCGGTGAAACCTATAAATATCTTGGAAACTATGAAAAAGCCCTTGAATCCTGTGAAGAGGCGATTCGTCTGTCCCCTGAATTTGTGCCGGCAAGATGGAACAGGTCCATGCTTTTCCTGCTGAAAGGCCAGTTTGAAAAAGGATGGACAGAATATGAATGGCGGTGGCAAAGACCCAACACGCCCAAAAGAAAAATTGATGCCGGCATGGCATGGGATGGAAACTTTTTTAAAGGCAAAACTATTTTTGTCTATGAAGAGCAGGGAATGGGGGATACGCTTCAATTTATCCGATACCTGCCCTTGGTAAAACAAATGGGCGGGCATGTGATTTTTGAAGTATTGACGCCAATGATACGGCTTGTTGAATCTGTTAAAGGATTTGACAGGTTGTGGGTGGGCATAAGGAATGTGGATACAAGACCCTCGGATCGGTTTGATTTTCATATTCCGTTGATGTCGTTACCCAGGATTTTTAATACAACTCTTAAGACTGTACCGGCAGATATCCCCTATTTAACAGCAGATCAGAATCTGGCTCAAATCTGGAAGAAAAGAATTAAAAAGAACAGCAGTTTTAAAATCGGCATTGTCTGGGCCGGACATCCGGGACATACCAATGATGGAACCCGGTCTACATATTTAAGCTTGTTTTCAGTTCTTAAACAGGTTAAAGGGATCGCGCTGTTCAGCCTTCAGATAGAAAAATATGAGAAATGGACAGATATTAATCCCAGAAAAATAATTGATCAGGACCTGGGGGAACAGATTTCAGATTTTGCAGATACAGCAGCAATCATAGAAAATCTTGACCTTGTGATTTCCGTTGATACGGCTATTGTTCATCTTGCCGGAGCATTGGGGAAACAGGTCTGGACACTTCTTCCCTTTTCTCCGGACTGGCGCTGGATGATAGACCAAGAAGACTCCCCCTGGTACCCGACAATGAAATTGTTCCGCCAGCCTGCTCCGGGAGATTGGAAATCTGTGTTTAAGAAGGTTAAAAAACACCTTGCAACACAGATAAAACAAAAAAAATAGGATCAGCCTCTTTTTTTTGATATACCCAAACTAAAGGTAATTTTGAAAAAGGCCGATTGATGAAAGGTAAATGATTTCATTATAATCGGCTTTTTTATTTCAAAGGAAAAATTGCATGGAATTGGAAGATATAAAAAAAACCTCGGATTATGCTTATTCTATCCGGGATGATAGAAATGAATTTTATGATGAAATCCTGTCATACCCTCCTGAAAAAAGAAATGACAAGTGGTCGGTCTCATGGTCGGATTTGATGATGACCATGTTTATTTTTTTTGTTGTGATGTATCTTTATCAGACCGGCAACAGGGATCTTTTATTCGGCAAGGGCCCGGGCAAAAACTATCTGTCGGAGAGTGGGTCGCAAAGCATTGTGAATATTGGTTTGGATCAGAATCCATCCCAGGTATATGATCAGACAAGACAGGCCATTTCCGAGGTCATGGTGACTCAGCCGGATTCTGTTGAATTGATGAAGAATGGAGCGGTTCGAATCGTTCTGGCAGGGGATCTGTTGTTTGATCCGGGGAAGGTGGACCTTAAGGTCGGTGCCCGGTATCAGCTCAATCAGATCGCACGGGTGCTCAACGAGAATGATTTTGCCATTAACGTTGTGGGCCATACAGATGATGCACCGACACGAAGCGAACAATATCCCACCAACTGGGAGCTGTCTTCAAAAAGAGCAGCCATGGTTGCAAGATATCTGACAGAAGTCACAAAGGTGGATGAAAAAAGAGTGTTTATCAGTGCCTACTCATATCATCAACCGGTCAGATCAAATGATACCGCTTATAATCGAGCCTTAAACAGGCGTGTGGAGATCATTTTGACGAAGCAACAACCCCCATATGCACCATCAAACAATTAAAACAGACTTACCCAGATAAGGAGGCAATATGCTGACACCGGAACTTATTAAATTTTTAAAGCAGACAAGAAAAAATATCATTGGATTGCTGATTTGTGTGATCTTGTTTTTATCCGGCTTTTTTATTCACGGGAATACAGGGTTGTATCTCAATCTTTCCGGATTTCTGATTGTCATCGGCGGAACCCTGGGGGCAACTTTTTTAAGTTATAACATGAAACGGATTGAAATTCTTTTTAAGGTCTTAAAGACCGCATATGGCAAACAGACAAGAGATCCTGATGAAATTGTAAAAATCCTGGTTGATTTGTCAGTGAAAAGACGGGTGAAAGGGGTGCTGGCCCTGCAGAAAGATGAGGATGAAACCTCAATAGCATTTTTAAAACAGGCCATTGGGTTATTGGTGGACGGATGTTCCAAAGAACAGATTAAAGATTCTTTAAGTGCTGAAATGTATTTTTTCAGAATGAGAAGAGATGAAACCCGCAGAGTGCTGCAGACCATGGCAGATGTTGCTCCATCCTTCGGCCTGGTGGGAAGTGTTGTGGGCTTGATAGGAATGCTGGCAGGAGCCGGTGATTCCCATGTAATCATGGCAACCGTCCCTATTGCCCTTACGTCGACACTGTATGGGATTATCCTGTCCAATTTTATTTTTCTGCCTTTTTCTGCTACTATCAGGGAGAGAACGATCAAAGAGCTGTTCCTTCAAAAGATTATTACAGATGGCGTTCTTGCTGTTTTTGATGAGCTTCACCCAAGGATGCTGGAACGGAAACTAAAGTCATTCTTAACGCCTTCAGCACGGCACGGGCATTTTGTGTCATTTGAAAATTCAAAAGAAGAACTGGAATTAAAAGATCTTAAGGAAAGTGCCTGATTAAAAAAATGATATGAGGTTTAAAAAACAGTTGACAAGATTTTCAAAATCATATAGATAACTTGTGTTTTTTTGATTGGCCTTGGGCCGTTAACTCAGTTGGCAGAGTATCTGCCTTTTAAGCAGAGAGTCGCTGGTTCGAGCCCAGCACGGCCCACCACCAAAAAAAGAAACATATTGCGTCCCCATCGTCTAGCCCGGTCCAGGACACCGCCCTTTCACGGCGGCGACAGGGGTTCGAATCCCCTTGGGGACGCCACTTTTACCCCGGTAAAAGAAATCGAAATACCTTTGAGTTTTAAACAAGATTCCAAGGGTATTTCGATTTTTTCGTTTTGGGACGTATCATTATCTCCTGCAACAGATTATTAAACCCAGCCAGTGTATCCGGTTTTGCATTGTTTTTTATGCTATTCGTCTTGGCCCCCTGAAATTCAACAAGCAGAAAGACCTTTATGAGAGAGGATCTCCACTATTTCACCATGCCATGGCCTTTATCTTTCAGCTGTTTGATACCAGCCATTATTCGGCTGTCCTTGGAAAGTGCATAATGCCGTTCCAAAAGACTCAATGCAATATCAGCTTTTTTTTGACTTTGAAGCATGTCTGAATAATTAAGAACAATATTGACATGGGTCCCTTTTGTCATATTCATTCCATCTATGATCGCTTTTAAAGCAAGTTCCTTTTTACCGGCTTCCCAATAGAGTACCCCCAGATTATTTAACAGCTCTGGAAAATAGTAATTCAATGCCAGGGAAAATGTTTTTTTAAAAATTATTTCCGCCTGTTCTTTTTTGCCAATACTGTAATACAATTCTCCAAGCTTATTAAGGATGACAGGGTCATCGGGTCTTAATCGGTTCAGCTTTTCAAAGCATTCAATCGATAAGCTGACATTTCCGGCTTTAAATAACAAAACAGCATATAAGGTTAGAGTCATACTATTATCAGACCCGTTTGTTTTTGATAATGCAGTCTGCAATAATTCCAAAGCCATGGTGGTTAATTGCACATTCCATAGGATTGAACCAATTGATGTAACAACCATTTCAGAATACTTTTCATTTTCAAGCAATTGATGGATATGCTCATTTAATTCTTCATGGCGTTTTTGCTGTAAAGGATCAGAGGATTGATTTACAATAGAAACACCCCTGCTTTGAGAAAAAGTTTTATTGTGCTCTGCAGCGGTTGATGCCAATTTCAATGACAGCTCTAATAAGGGGTGAGAATCCGTTTTTTCTATATGCCATATGCTGGATTCAAATTTTACATCGGGGAAAAATTCACTGATGGATCTTATCACGCCGTAATGATGGGGCTCTCCAAACATCATGTCAACATTTTCTTCACATAATTCCAATGCTCTAAGGTAATTGCAGTCCTTTAAATGTTTTAAATAATCATGCCCGCATAACACGCCATTGTTTTTAAGCTTGGGATACCATTTGAGAATATCTTTCCGAACATTTTCATATCTGTGATCAGCATCGATAAATATAAGATCTGCAACATTATCCCCAATTACGTCGCATACTTCATCGGTCCGTCCGATAAGCGTGATGGTATTTTTTTCATACCCTTCATCTTTGATGCGGTTTAAAAAGATGTCTAAAATGTTATGTTCCTTGTAGGACCATTGGATATCTTCTGTTGAACAAGGCATGCCTTTAAACCAGTCAACGCAATATAATCTGCCGTTATTTTGAGCAATAACAGGAAGCATGGAGATGCTTGATTTTCCAGTATAACTGCCCAGTTCAATAACTACCATTCCCGGCTTTGACTGTTTTTTTACAAGTTTTTCCAACGCAATTTTATCTTCATTTGAAATTCCATCAAGAATAACAGCCATGATATTTCTCCGGATACGGGTTGGCAAAAACAAAACAGGTATACTGTTAATTTCCTATAATCAAAGAATCAGACTGTCAAGAAATGATTACATGTATGGCCATACAGTAAGTCTTCACAATTGGATGCGCCAAAAAAAAATGCTTTAAAAGGGTGGATGATGGTCAGCCTGGCAATACTCTATGCACTGACACAAGGAAACCCCTTCTTGTCCCATCCTCTTGCGGCATAGTAGTCTTTGAGCATCAGTTCCATTTCATCGGTGGTGATGGCTTTGCCTGACGGGAGTGCTTCGGTGTGCAGCCTTTTGGGCAGGCGGTCCTGTTCCGGAGTAAGACCTTCGCGCAGATTAAAACTTCGGGTCGTATCCGTTATGGCGGCAGCGGTTTTTCTAAGACTTTTTTGATTGAGTTTTAAGCCGGTTACCCAGAACATGAGCTTTTCAAGTTCTTCCCAGGGGTAAAAATCTCTGTAAAACCGGCAGAGAACGCCGGTATCAAAAATATTCAGCCTATCCTCATAATCAACTAGCAGGTCGGCCTTGCCAATAATGGTATCCGGCGGGATGATCCCGGCAAGCTCGGGTTTGTAAAACGTGGTCCGCAAATGGCAGGCCCCCCTGGGTGATGTACCAAAGGTAAGGCCCATGCCCTTCAGCACCCGCGGATCATACCCCGCCGGTTCCATGCCCTTGACGTGTATGGCCAGATCTTCAAGGCCCCAGGCCTTGGCCGTTGGAATAATTCCCCGGGCCAGAAGGTCACCGATTCCGCTTCTTTGGGCAATTTTTTTGATCAGGTCTGCAATGCTGTCTGTATTTTTGTATTGGATTCCTTCATGAATAATACCGCGAAGTTCAGCTTCCATGGCAAATCCGCACAAATTGCCCGTGGTGATGGTATCCAGTCCCAGCCGGTCGCAAAGATCATTCAAGAAGGCAATTTCAGCGATGTCGGTGACCATGCAGATGCCGCCAAAAGCATAGATGGTCTCATACTCCGGCCCTTCAATCTTAAGTCCCTTGTGCGGTCCTTTGCTGATAGTGGCCATTCTGCCGCAGGCCATAAAGCATTTTGCACAGGCATGGGGCGTAACGTCATGCTCTTTGTGAAAGGTTTCCCCGTTGATGCTTTCCCAGTGGTCACAGGTGCCCTGTGACCAGTATCTGGACGGAAAGGCACCCACTGAATTCATCAGCGAGACCATCATGGTCGTTCCCATGGATTTATAGGCTTTGACTGCCGGGTGAGCGGCATGGTCCTTTGAAAAGGTTCTGCAATAGGCTTTAAGTGACTCGCCCTGAAACATTTCCCGCTTGCGGTCCCCCTGAAAAACAACCGCCTTCAGATGCTTTGATCCCATGACAGCGCCTGCGCCGGCACGTCCGGCACAACGCCATTTATCATTGGCAATCAGGGCAAAGGCCACCTGTTTTTCTCCAGCCGGCCCGATTACAACCACGCCGGGTTTATGATATGCTTTGCTTTCAAGGGCAAATTCAGTTATCACTTGTTCTTCAGTGTCATAGGTTTCTTTTCCCCACAAGTGGTCAGCCGGGAAGATGGTGGCGCCCTCGGGATGAATGCCAATGACAACAGGGTGTTTTGCCCGGCCTGTGATCAAAATGGCATCAAATCCGCAGGAATCAATGGCTTCGGGAACCTTGCCGCCGGAATAGGATTCAGCATACCCTCCTGTCAAAGGAGACTTGGTATACACCCCATACCTGCTGGACCCCCAGATGGGGCTCTGGCAGAACTGACCCGTGGCAAAGATCAGATGGTTTTCCGGGGAAAGCGGGTCCACTCCGGTTGGATTATTTTTGTTTAACAAAAATGTGGCCAGTCCCTTACCCCCCAGGCAGGATTTGAGAACCTCGTCCTCAAGGGGATCGATTTTTACGGTTTCATGTGTTAGATCAATGGTCAGTATCTGGTTGTAAAATCCGTACATGGGGGGTTTCCTTTTTTTTATTTGTGGCAGAAAATCACAAGGGGTTTCATGCCTTAAGGGCTTGTAATCCCTGTTCAACAATATTAAGTCCTCGATCCAGCTCTTCAGGGGTAATGACCAACGGCATGAGAAAGCGGACCACATTGCCGAAAGCACCGCAGGAAAGCAGGATCAACCCCTTGTCAAAACAGAATTTTACCAGGGTCTTGGTCTTTTCGGCAGCCGGTGTTTTAGTGGTTCTGTCTTCCACAAGTTCCATGGCCATCATGGGTCCGATTCCCCTGACATCACCGATGACGTCATAGGTATCCATAAAGCCCGTGAGTCTGGATTTAAGTGCCTGACTTAATGTTGAAGCTCTTTCCAGCAGATGTTCGGTTTCAAAAATATCCATGACTGCAAGGGCGGCTTCGCAGGCAATGGGGTTGCCGCTGTATGTGCCGCCGATGCCTGATGCATGGACTGAATCCATGATCTCTTTCCGGCCGACCACGGCACTCAGCGGCAGGCCGGCGGCAAGGCTTTTGGCAACAGTGGTCATATCCGCCTCAATATTGAAATGTTCCATGGCAAAAAAGGTTCCGGTACGACCCATTCCAGTCTGGATTTCATCGGCAATAAAAAGGATATTGTTTTTTTCACAGGCCTTTTTAATCTTTGAGAAAAATTCCTTTGGCGGGACAATAAAGCCACCTTCTCCCTGAACCGGTTCAACAATAATGGCAGCCGTCTGTTCCGGTGACACATGGTTGATGAAAAAATTTTCCAGGGAATCGGCACAGGCAGTATTGCACGAAGGGTACTCTAAGTTGAAAGGACAACGGTAGCAATAGGCAAACGGCATCCGATAGATTTCAGGGGCAAAGGGGCCGAATCCGAATTTATACGGTTTTACCTTGCTTGTCAGGCTCATGCCCATAAGGGTCCGCCCGTGAAAAGCATTTTCAAAAGCAATAATGGCTGTTTTTTTGGTGTAATACCGGGCGATTTTTACGGCATTTTCCACAGCTTCCGCACCGCTGTTGGCAAACATGGCGGCTTTTGGAAAATTGCCGGGAACTTTTTTGCACAAGTGATCTGCAAGGCGAACGGCTGAATCATAGGGGGTGACCATAAAACAGGTATGGGTAAATTTTTCTGCCTGGTTTTTGATGGCCAAAACAACTTTAGGGTGAGAGTGCCCCACATTCATGACAGCAATCCCGCCGCCGAAATCCAGGTATTCTTTTCCATCCATACTGGTAATGACAGATCCCCTGGCTTTTGAAACATAGCAATTGGTTCCGCTGACATTTCCCTTTGCAATGACGGTTTCCCGCAGCGCCTGCAGCGCGTCACCGGTTAAAAGAGTTTCCACTTTAAGTTTCCTTTCATGATTTTTTAAATTGTGCCCATTCTTGCGGCATTGTTTTTCCATCCAGGGTCATCAGGGGGCTGTATTTTTCCGGTCGCCTGTCCCGGAACAGTCCCCAGGTTTCCCGCTGCTTTTCAAACCCGGCAAGATCAATGTCAAAAACGATAATATCCTGGGTTTTCCGGTCTGCCTGGACCATGATTTTACCTTTGTTGTCTGTGATAAAGGATGACCCGTAGAAGGTAATCTGTGATGGGCCGAAAATTTCCGTACCAATTCTGTTTGATGCCACAACCGGCATGAGGTTGGCGGCAGAATGGCCGCACATGCACGCCTGCCAGTGATCTTTGCTGTCATACAACGGATCGACAGGCTCTGACCCGATGGCAGTAGGGTAAAAAAGGATTTGCGCTCCCATAAGGGCCATGCACCGGGCAGCCTCAGGAAACCACTGGTCCCAGCAGATGCCCACACCAATGGTGGCATAACGGGTTTTCCATACTTTGAAACCCGTATCACCGGGATTAAAATAAAATTTTTCTTCATATCCAGGACCGTCCGGAATATGAGTTTTCCGGTAGACACCGAGAATCGAGCCATCTGCATCAATAATGGCAACAGAATTAAACCGGGCCTGGTTTGTTTTTTCAAAAAAACTGATGGGCAGGACCACGTTGAGTTCTTTGGCAAGTTTTGAAAAACAGCTGACAGCCTGGTTTTTCCCCAATTCCATTGCCAGCCTGAAATGCTCGGCTTTTTCCTCCTGGCAGAAGTAAAGGGTTTCAAAAAGTTCCTGAAGCAGAATGATCTTGGCGCCCATGGAGGCAGCTTCTCTTACAAGCTTTTGGGCTGTTTCGATATTGCAGGATTTATCGTGTGTGCATGCCATCTGTATGGCAGCAACTTTAATATGTTCCATTGTATTCCTATTTTCAAAAGGCTCCCAAATTTAAACGCTTTTTTTTATACATGCTATCCCCCGAAAATGGGTTGAAAAATTCTGATTTTTGCGCCGTCTTTCAGCTGTGTCTCCTTTGCGGCCGGTCTGCCGTTCATAAACATCATCCCGATTCCCTGGGGCTCAAGATTCAGATGAACCAGTAGATCATGAAGACTTGTCCTGTCCGGAAGGGTAACCTCAAGACCGTTCGTATGATCATAGGTATCCATAGAGCGGCTCAAGGTCCCGTATAATTTGACATTTAATTTCAACTCTGGCGCGTTCCTTTAAAAATTAAAGGTTGTATCCATCTCCTCGTCAGAGATAACCACCACCTTGTTATGAGGGGGCAAAGGTTCAGTATAAAACATTTTTGGCAGACGATCCTGTTCTTTTGTAAACCCGGCATTTCTATTGAATTCAAGCTCGGTCTGAATGATTTTTTTCCCTGTGGCATTCCAGTCTTCAGTTGAAAACGGGTTCCCGGATTTGGCCTGTATCATTTTGCAGACATTTTCAAGCCCGTCAGGTGCACCGAATCCGGTCTGGGCAAAATCGCAGATGCCAACGGTATCCACGGCCGCCATGTGAAGTTGTACGTTTCTTGAATTTTCCACCTGACCATCAGCAGAGAATTGATCCAGAGTGCCGCCAAAGGCTTCAAGATTTGAGTCTACCACCCATCCGGCAGTGTGATCCCCGCCCATGGGACTTGTGGAATAGGTGACGGCCATCCCCTGGATAGCCCTTGGATCATAGGCGGCAATACTCTGACCTTTGACCACAGGGACCCTGGAGTGATTAAAATGCTGCCCCACCCGGGCCGGCCCGTGACCGATGATTTTTCCGAACTCAGTGCCTTTGGCCACTTCTTCAACCATTTCTATGGCAGCTTTTGCATCGCCGAATTCTTTGTATCCTGCATCCATGGCAACAGCAATGGCCACGCCTGTACTCATGGTATCCAGGCCGATATCATCACAGAGAAAATCAAGTCTTGCAATGGCATCCAGATCATCATTCCCGATCATGCCGCCCATGGACCAGATGGTCTCATACTCCAGAGAGGAAGTCATATATTTTCCCTCTTTATCCACATACTCGTTGGAGCAGTTGATAATGCACTGGGAGCACCCTTTATGATTGGGTTTTCCGCCACGGCTTTTGATAATCTGGGCCATGGTTTCGCCGCTGATTTTATCAGCACCTTCAAATTGGCCTTGCCTGGCATTTCTTGTGGGGAAGGCACCGGCGGCATTGATGGGTTCCACCAGGACTGCAGAGCCTAAGCTTGGCAGTATTTCTGCTGAAAATTCATTTTCCATGACCGCCTTGGCAAAAATTTTGGCGCCGGCTTTAAAGGATTCCGGATCTTGGATTAGCGCTGTTTTTCCTTTGGTTTTTTCAACGATAAGCGCTTTTAATCCCTTGGATCCCATGACGGCGCCAAGTCCGCCCCTTCCTGCTGCCCGGCAGGGCCGTCCGTCCATGTCTGTAGATTGTATGGATGCAGCCGATAATTGAAATTCACCGGCAGGACCGATGCAGGTGATACTGTGATTTTCCCCATGGGTATCCTTAAGGCATTTAACAAGGTCATAGGTCCGTTTGCCCCATAATCCGTCGGCACTCAGAAGCACAGCCTTGCCCTCTTTGTCAATTTTCAGGAGATAGGAGTGTTTTTTTTCAGGCGCTCCTTCAACAATAATGGCTGAAATGCCGATGCGGGCCAGATCTGATGCAACGGTTCCCCCCACATTGCTTTCTTTGATCCCACCGGTTAAAGGGCTTTTTGCACCAATGGAAAACCTGGATGAGTTTACAAGGGAAGACCCGCTTAAATATCCGGGTGCAAAAATTAATTTGTTTTCAGGCCCCAGGGGATCACAGCCGGCAGGGACTTCCTTGTTGATGAAAAACGAGGTCAGCCCCCGTCCGCCCATTCCGGTAAAGGCTGGAACGATCTCTTCAGTGGTAATTTTTTTGGCAGCCATATCGACCCTTATGATTTTCATACCCCACTCCTTATATTAGCATGGTTTGTCTTTCGGGCCGGCAAAGAGCCCGGATCCTATTCGGATTATTCTTTAAACTGTTCCGTTACTTCAACCAGGGTTTCATCCAATCGCTTAAGGATAATATCAATGGTTTCATAGGAGATAATTCCCGGTGGTTCGATGCGGTTTACCCTGGCATTGTTCAGTGTGCCGCCGGTCATGATGTGCCGTTTAAAAAGACCTTTGGAAACTGCCCAGCCAATTTTGCGTGTCTTGTATTCAAGTCCGATCAGAAACCCTTTTCCCCTGACATCCACAAGGATGGAATGTTTTTCTTTGAGTTTTAATAATCGATCCATGAAATAGTTGCCCTTTTCCTTTATCTGGCCCGGCAGATCGGTTTTAATGGTATAATTGATCGCTGCAATGGCAGCGGCACAGGCAAGGGGATTGCCGCCAAAAGTCGGAGACCCCAGAATCCACGGATTTTCCTTTAGCTCTTCCGTCCACAGGTGCGGTCTTGCAATGATGCCGGTAATGGGCATTATTCCACCGCCAAAGGCCTTTCCAAACGTCAGGATATCCGGAACCACATCATACGCTTCGCAGGCCCACATGGAACCGGTCCGTCCCATGCCGGTCTGAATTTCATCAAAAATAAGGATCACCTTATATTTATCGCAAATGGCTCGAAGTTCCTTTAAATATCCGTCCGGCGGTAAAATAATGCCTGCTTCCCCCTGGATCGGTTCCACGATCATTCCTGCCACGGTTTCTCCCACGGCAATCAGATTTTTAATGGCGGTTTCAGCAGCGCCTGCATTACCGAATTCCACATGCTGAACCCCCTGGATCATGGGCAGATAGGGTTTTCTGTACATTCCTTTCCCTGTGGCAGATACCGCCCCCATTGACTTGCCGTGAAATCCGTTGACCGTTGAGATATAATATTGCTTTCCCGAGGCTAGTCTTGCCAGTTTTAATGCCATTTCAACGGCCTCAGCTCCGCCATTGCAGAAAAACGCATATTGAAGGTCTCCCGGGGTGCACATGGCCACAAGCTTGGCCAGGTATCCCCTTAACGGGTCAACCAGTTCCTGGCTGTGAAGGGCATATCGGTTCAACTGTGCCTGCACAACTTCCACGATTTCAGGATTTCTGTGACCGGCTGTATAAACCCCGAATCCGCCAAGACAGTCAATAAATTCATTACCATAAGTATCTGAAAAAGTCTCCTGGGAATCTTCCCATTCAACAAAAGTGGCATCTGTAGAGACTGATTTTCTGTATTTCAACCATCCGGGATTGACATGATTGTTAAAATTGTCGATTGAATCTGTCGTGATTCGATCTTTATCTTCGTCCGTCAACTTGTCCTTTAAAATATAATCCAGTACTTGAGAAGATTCCTTTAAAACCGAATCTTTGTAATCCTTCATTTTGTTCTCCCTTTTTTTATGGTTGGGTCAAAAATATCAATCCTGGATAAAAAAATAGAATACTCGAAATTATTTGTCAATAAAATATTTGACAAATTAATCTGAAAGTGTAAATAGTGATTTTAAATAATGCGAATTTCATTTAATTTTATATAAAAAATGAAAGAATAAGATGATTACAAAGAAAATGAAGAAAAACAAAATAAAAATCGATGCGGTTGATTCCCAGATGATCGTATTGCTCCAGAATGACGGGAGAATCTCAAATACCGCTATTGCCAAAAAACTGGGCATAGCTGAATCTACGGTTCGGACAAGACTCAAGCGTCTTATCGACAATAAAATCGTCCAAATTGTGGCGGTGAGCAGCCCTTTTGATTTAGGATTCCAGGTGGCAGGCAACTTTAAGATCAGCATTGATCTTAAGAAAAAAGATTCGATCATGCAGGAGCTTGTGGCCATCAAGGAACTCTGGTATGTCGTACTTACAACCGGCGGCACAGATGTGGATGCCGATTTTATTGCGCCCTCATTTGAAGACCTTCAAACCTTGATTTTTGAAAAAATCAATAAGATTGATGGGATCAACAAGATTGAAACATCATTGATCATGCAATACGGAAAGCATAAATTTGATTGGGGAACTGCCATCCCTTAAATTTGTGGCTGCAATTATCCGGCAATCACAAAAAAACAGGTACCGGCAGTTATATATATTGACTATAACAATGGAGGTTTTATGAGAGTTTTACTGGTGGGAGCAGGTGGCGTAGGTGAAGCCATTGTATCAATTGCAACGAAAAACGATCCCAATGCCGAATGGTTGACATGCATGGTTGTCTGTGATTATGACTTCACCCGGGCAAAAAAGGTTGTTTCAACAATAAATGACAAACGGCTCACGGCAGAAATAATTGATGCCAGTGACAAAGCCCAGATCATTGCTCTTGCCAAACAATACAAAGTGGATTTTATAATGAATGCATGCGATCCCATATTTAATATGCCTATTTTTGAAGCAGCCCTTGAAATCGGCGTCAGATATATGGATATGGCCATGAGCATTTCCCACAGGGACAAGCAGGACCCTTATGGAAAAGTAGGCGTCAAACTGGGCGACGTTCAATATGATCAGCATGATCTATGGGTGGAAAAAAACAACCTGGCCCTTTGCGGATCAGGTGTAGAGCCAGGTATGGTTAATGTCTTTGCCCGGTATGCCTGCGATTATCTGTTTGATGAAATACATGAACTCAATGTCAGGGATGCCGACAATATGGAAGTAGAAGGCATTGATATTGCCTTTGGATTCTCCATCTGGACAACCATTGAAGAGTGTCTTAACCCGCCCATTATCTGGGAAAAAGATCGAGGATGGTATGTAACCGAATCTTTTTCAGAGCCTGAAATATTCAGGTTCCCTGAACCTGTGGGTGACCAGGAAGTTATTAACATCGAGCACGAGGAAGTGCTGATGTTTCCCAGATATTTTAAAGATAAAGGGCTCAAACGGGTTACGTTCAAGTTTGGTGTGACAAGGGATATGAGGCGGGTGCTTAAAATTCTGGAAGCACTGGGTCTGACCAGTACTGAAAAAGTATCCATCAAAGGTGTTGAAGTATCGCCTCGGGACGTGGTGGCAGTCTGCTCCCCCAACCCTGCAGCAATCGGTGATAAAATGGTGGGTCAACTGTCTGCCGGATTGTGGGTAAAAGGACTCAAGGATGGAAAAGAAAGAAGTGTGTATATCTATCAGCTGGTTGATAATGAAGACTGTATGAAAAAATACGGCAGCCAGGCAGTTGTCGCCCAGACCGCAGTCGGTCCGGTCATCATGATGGAATTGATGTCAAAGGGTATTTGGGATGGGAAAGGGGTTTTAGGTCCTGAAAATTTTCCGCCGGAGCCGTTTATGCAAAGACTGCCTTCCTATGGCTTTCCTTCCAAGATGATGGAACTGGAATCTGAATATAAAAAAGCAGAAGATGAAAAAGCTTTTAAACAAGGCTTTTGAAAGGGATGCAATATAAAAATATTCAGAGGGTCTGTTTAAGTGTTAACAACAATTGAACAAAAAGGAACACGATATCAGATATGAAGGGTCTAAACCTTAAGGGAATCAATAAAACCTATGGCAAAATTAAAGCAGTGGAAGATGTATCCCAGGAAATTCATTCCGGGGAATTTTTTACATTGCTGGGTCCATCCGGATGCGGTAAAACAACCTTGCTCCGCATGATTGCCGGGCTTGAACTGCAGGATTCCGGGCAGATCATTCTCGAAGGAGAAGATATCACGGGTCTCCCTGCAATCAAGCGCCAGATCAATACTGTTTTTCAAAGTTACGCCCTGTTTCCCCATCTGAATATTTTTGAAAATGTGGCCTTTGGACTTCGTTCCCGAAAGGTTCCGGGAGCTGAAGTGGACAAGCGGGTGAAAAAAACACTTGAAATGCTGGAACTTGGCCAGATGACCAAGCGATTCCCCCACCAGCTTTCCGGGGGACAGAATCAGCGGGTGGCTCTTGCCCGGGCCCTTGTCAATGAACCCAAAATTCTTCTTCTGGATGAACCCATGTCTGCTCTGGATGCAAAACTTCGGGCCCAGGTCCAGGTGGAACTCAGGCGGTTACAGCAAAAGCTCGGCCAGACCTTCATCCTGGTCACCCATGACCAGGATGAAGCCCTGGTGGTGTCCGACAGGATTGCTGTAATGAAGGAAGGGAAAATTGTCCAGTTCGGTACTCCCATGGAAGTGTATGAATTTCCTAAAAACAAATTTGTTGCAGAATTTTTAGGAACGGCAAATCTGATTGAAGGAACCTACCGCGACGGGCTGTTTCACACCGATCTTGGAACATTTGAATTGGAAAAACCGCCGGCATGGGAAAAAGGCCTGATTGCCATAAGGCCTGAATGGATCAGGATTTCCGATACAAAACCGGATAAAAATGGGATCAGGGCAACGGTAACTGAAATGATCTATCGCGGGACCAACC
The DNA here is from genome assembly GCA_018821715.1 of Pseudomonadota bacterium. GTDB lineage: Bacteria > Desulfobacterota > Desulfobacteria > Desulfobacterales > Desulfobacteraceae > Desulfobacula. The sequence goes on from JAHJLN010000113.1 coordinate 15,552, forward strand.
TGGATATCTGGCTGAACCCGGGGCCCATCAGACTTCGAACCAGTACCTATAAAAATATTAAGATCGGAGACGAACTCTGGCTGGATATGGCGCCCAAAGAAATGGCGGTGCTCAATGAGTAAGTTAATGATCTGGTACGGGGAACTGATTACCCAAAAAAAACTGATTAAGCGGGGTCTTTTTTTCCTGACCCCTGGAATGCTGTGGCTGATTCTTTTTCTGGTTTTACCGGGCCTTATCCTGATTCTGGTCAGTTTTGCCAGCAGGGGTTCATATGGTGAGCTGGTATGGGAATTCAGCCTGGATAATTATAAACGGCTCATTGGATTCGGTATTTTCGGATGGACACCGGATTATATTTATATCCTGTGGCGGTCGATATGGGTGGCCATTGTCACCACAGCGTTATCTGTTTTTCTTTCATACCCCCTTTGCTTTTTTATTGCAAGAAAACCTGAAAGAACCCGGTACTTGTGGCTTACCATTGTCATTATCCCTTTCTGGACCAATATGGTCATCCGCACATATGCATGGTTTTTAATTTTAGCCCCTGACATGCCCCTGGCAAAGCTTGCGGCTTTTTTCAAGTTGATAACACCGGGGATGCCCCTGTATCCCAGTGCGTTTGCCGTATATCTCGGGATGATTTCCATGTTTCTTCCCTTTGTTGCCCTGCCGCTTTTTTCCAGTGTTGAACGCCTGGACTGGACGCTTGTGGAGGCAGCCCAGGATTTATACGCGTCCAACTTTCGAATTTTCATGCATGCCATTTTGCCCCAGACACTGCCGGGTCTGTCCGTGGGGATCATTCTGACGCTGGTACCGGCTATGGGCATGTTTGTTGTTCCCGATCTTCTTGGCGGGGCAAAATACATGCTCGTGGGAAACCTGATTCAGCAGCAGTTCGGAGCAAGCCGTGACTGGGCTTTTGGTGCGGCCATCAGTATGGGACTTATGGTATTGACGATGTTCAGTCTTTATCTGTATAAGAGAAGAAATAAGGATATTGATTTAATATGAGAAAGATAAATCTATTTGTCAGTATTTCGGCCATCGCCACCATGGGGTTTTTATATCTTCCCCTTATGGCGGTTGCATTTTTTTCAGTCAATGATACCAAATACGGGTTGGTGTGGAAAGGGTTTACCCTGGACTGGTATCTGAAACTGTTTCAAAATGAATTCATTCTCCATGCCGCATGGAACACACTGGTTCTGGCAATTGTATCAACCCTTGTGTCCACTATTTTAGGGACAATTCTTGCCATCGGCATGGACCGGTTTCCATGGCCCGGGAAAATGAATACAACACTTGATCTGATCCTGCACCTGCCGGTCATTATACCGGATATTATTTTTGCGGCTGCCATGGTGGTTGCATTTGGTTTTCTTCGTGCTTTATCCTCTGCCTTTGAACCGGGCCTCGTAAACATGATTATTGCCCACATTACGTTTCAGACGGCATTTGTGGCGCTTGTGGTTCGAAGCCGTCTGATCAGTATCGGCAAGGATGTGGAAGAGGCGGCAAGAGATCTCTATGCAGATACCACCTATCTGTTGTTAAAGATTACATTGCCGTTGCTCATGCCCGGTATTGTTGCCGGTGCCATGCTGGCGTTTACCCTTTCCCTTGATGATTTTGTCATCAGTTTTTTTACTGCAGGCCCTGATTCCGTGACACTTCCTTTGTATATCTATGCTGCGGTCAGAAGAGTTGTAACCCCGCAGATACATGCACTTTCAACCCTTATCCTGCTGGTGACCATTATCATGGTCATCTTGATGGAAAGGTTTACAAGAAAAGTAAATATAAAATAAAAAAGGGGTATCAGATAGTTATTGTTAACTAAAATCAAGGAGAAACAAAGATGAAAAAATTAATGTTAATGGTCTTATCATTTCTGGTCCTTTTGTCAGGATCAGCATGGAGTGGCGGGGGTGAGTTGAAAATTTTCACATGGTCTGAATACATGGATGAAGAAAACATGCCCAAAGATTTTGAAGCAGCAACAGGTATCAAGGTCCAGCTGGACATGTACGAATCCAATGAAGAAATGATGGCAAAGCTTCAAGCCGGTGGTCTGGGACAATATGATATTATCATTCCTTCCGATTACATCATGCCCAGCCTTATCAACTTAAAACTTTTAACCCCCCTTGATCCATCAAAAATACCCAATATGAAAAATCTGGGGCATAAATTTACCCAGGCCTCTTTTGATCCGGGCAACAAATATTCTGTGGGCTGGCAGTGGGGAACAGTGGGTCTGATGTACAATAAAGCCAAATTAAAAGACAGTGATGTGACCTCCTGGGCGATTCTTTTTGATCCTGCTAAAAACCCGGGTTCCTTTTACCTGATTGATTCCGTCAGAGAGATGCTCGGCATTGCACTTGTCTATCTGGGATATGATTTTAATTCCGCTGTTCCCAAAGAGCTCAAAGCCGCTTCTGATCTTTTGATTGAGACTAAAAAACGTAAAAACTGTCTTGGGTTCAAGGGCGGCGTTGGCGGGAAAAACGATGTCATTTCTGGTGTTGCAGATGCTGCCATTGTCTATAACGGTGATGCCATCCAGACGGTTTCCAAGGAACCTGAAAAATATGGATTTATTGTTCCCAGGGAGGGCAGTGAGATCTGGATAGATTCCATGTGCATCCCGGCAAAGGCACCAAACATAGATGCAGCACACAAATGGATCAACTGGGTGCTTGAACCTGAAGTGGGGGCATCTCTTTCCAATTACAACCAGTATGCAACCCCCAATGATGCCGCTGTTCCGTTTTTGACACCGGAAGATCTGAAAAATTCAGGCATCTGGCCGACACCGGAAATTATCAAGACCCTTCATTTTGTGAAAGATCTTGGAAAAGACAACAATATGATAGACCAGGCATGGACACGGGTTAAATCCCACTAGTTTTTTTTATCAGAAAAATTAAGGTGACAGGCAAGCATCATACCATCAATCCTAACGGTTTGCCTGTCACCTCAATATGCAAAATTTAAATAAAAGTGATCACATGACCCGGATTTATACTACAACGCCGTGTCAGGACGGTTTCAGGATGCCGGGTGAATTTGAAAGACACACCCGATGCTGGATGCTCTGGCCGGAACGAAATGACAATTGGCGCCTTGACGCCACACCTGCCCAAAAGGCGTTTGCCAGTGTTGCACAGGCCATATCTGAATTTGAACCTGTATCCATTGGTGTTTCAAAAAAACAGTTTGATAAGGCCATGCGGCTGCTGCCCTCAAACATCACTATTGTTGAAATGGAGTCTGATGATGCCTGGATGAGGGATGTCGGACCCACCTTTGTAAAGGACAACAAGGGAAATGTCCGGGGAATTGACTGGGGCTTTAATGCCTGGGGCGGCCTTGACGGCGGTCTGTATTTCCCCTGGGACAAAGATGAAAAGGTGGCGTCGGCTGTTATGGAAAACCAGAAGATAGACGGCTACAAGGCTCCTTTTATCCTGGAGGGCGGTGCCATTCATACCGATGGTGAGGGGACGCTTATCACAACAGAACAATGCCTTTTAAACCCCAACAGGAATCCTGATTTATCAAAAGATCAGATTGAAACACTGTTAAAAGACTATCTTTGTGTTGACACCATCATCTGGCTTGACCAGGGGGTTTATATGGATGAAACCGACGGTCATGTCGATAATATCTGCTGTTTTATTAAACCGGGAGAAGTTTTGCTTCACTGGACCGACGACCGATCTGATCCCCAGTACGACATTTCCCACGATGCCCTTGAAAGGCTTTCTTGGGCCAAAGATGCCATGGGACGAACCCTTCTTATCCACAAAATTCATCAACCCGGACCGTTGACCATCAGTTGCCAAGAAAGCAAGGGGGTTAAAAAAAGCACCCAGGCTGCCCCCCGGGAGAAGGGAAGCCGCCTGGCAGGCTCATACGTGAATTTTTATATTGCAAATAACGGTATTGTCATGCCGGTCTTTAATGATCCGCAAGATGCAGAGGCGGTTGCAAAGATTCAATCCCTTTTCCCGAAAAGAAAGGTTATCCGTATGCCGGCAAGGGAAATCCTTCTGGGGGGCGGCAATATTCACTGTATTACCCAGCAGCAGCCTTGAAACTAAAAAAAACAGTGGTGATTCGGCTGCCGGCAACCGTGTTTTTTTAAACTCATGCATCTTTAATTAATTTTTCTGCGAAATACGGCAACACAAAAGAAGCTTCATGGACTTTGGCTGTATAATATTTTAACTGGTCCTGAACATTTTTGGGAATTTGCCTTGAAGGCTTTTTTAATTCCAATCCATTTGAGCCCAGACATATGCCGATATGACCTCCGGTAAAGGTTGGCACCAGAAAATTGGAATAGGCATGGTTCTTGAACAATTGTTTAATGATATTCACCATTTTTTGAACCATGTCCGGATGAAGAAAAAAAGATTCCCCCTGAATGGCAATTATGCCGTTTTTTTTCAATGCTTTTTGGCTGTGTTCATAAAAATTTTGTTCAAACAGAATTTCTCCGGGTCCAATCGGATCAGAAGAGTCAACAATGATCACGTCGTATTCCTTTTCTTGTTGCTGAACGAATTGGGTTCCATCTGCTATATGAATCGTTACTCTTGGATCTTTGAATCCGCAGCTCATTTTTGGAAGGAATTTTTTTGAAGCAGATATGACGTCTTCATCTATTTCACAGATATCAATGACCCTGATGTTGTCATGCTTTGCAATTTCCCTTAAAACACCGCCGTCCCCCCCTCCGATAACCAGCACTTTTTCAGGGCATGGGTGGGCAAACAACGGCGTGTGAACCAGCATTTCCTGGTAGGTGAATTCATCAAAATACGTCAGCTGGATGATACCGTCTAAAACCAGCATCCTGCCATGGTTTTTTGTTTCATAAACATCAATCTGCTGAAAGCCGCTTTTTTTTGAAAACAAGGTTTTTTCAATTTCAATGGAAAGGGCAATACCGGGCCACATATCAGAGGTCTCGGAAAACCATCCGTTCATTAATCGATCCAAGTTGTTTTGTCCTGTCATGATCAAACCATTTATGTGCTGTGGTCTGCATAAATATATTATTAAAAAAAGGTGCCAGCTAAACCTTAAAACATATTTATAACCTTCAACCAATTGACTGTCAACGATCTTGAAAAACTAAGGTTCTAAATTCCGTTTTTTATTTCATTGGCAGGATTGAGACTGTTTTTTATCAGAACAAAAATTAAAATTTAAGATCAGGTCATTATTTGAATTGATTTAAATTTTTTAACCCTGTATTTTGCAGGACGAAAAATGACTTTTTTACATATATCCGCGGACCGTTATACAAAACAAGGGTTTCTGGCGTGTATTTCAGAAAAATAAGGATTGGGTTTAAACATCAATGCCAGGCAAATCAAATATTATTGAAGTCAGAAATTTAAAGAAAAAATATAACGGCAATACTGCTGTGGACGGGATTTCCCTTAACATTGCCCATGGCAGTTGTTTTGGCCTTTTGGGCCCCAACGGGGCAGGCAAAACCACGACGGTGGAGATGATGGAGAATATTATTCCCCAGGATTCAGGACAGATCCTCTATAAAGGGAGAGCCAGGGACAAAGCCTTTAACCAGGAAGTCGGGATACAGTTCCAGCACACAGAGCTTCTGGCGTTTTTAACCGTGGAAGAAACCTTAAAAACATTTGCCGCTTTTTATGATAAACATTTATCAGTTGAAGATATTATTGCATTGACACTGCTTGAGAATATTAAGAAGAGCTTGAATGATAAAATTTCTGGCGGTCAGCGGCAGCGGCTGCTGCTGGGCCTGGCCCTTTTAAATGATCCGGATCTTGTCTTTCTGGACGAACCCTCCACAGGTCTTGATCCCCAGGCAAGAAAACATATCTGGGAAATTATCAAGAACATGAATAAAAAAGGGAAAACCATTATTCTGACCACCCATTATATGGAGGAGGCGCAAAGCTTGTGCGATACCATTGCCATTATGGATCAGGGCCGCATCATTGAACAGGGATCTCCCGAAAACCTGATTGATAAGCACTGTAAAGATATGGACAGTCCGAAAAATATGGAATCCGTGTTTTTAAAACTAACCGGTAAGCGCCTAAGAGAATAGGATCATGAGTTTTAAGAGAATGTGGGCATTGTTTGTGGCCAGAAACTTTGAGTTTATAAGGGATCGGGCAGGGTTTGGCTGGAATATTCTTTTTCCTTTTTTAATTGTGGCAGGATTCGGGGTGATGTTCAGCTCTGACGCAAGGTCTGAGTTCAAACTGGGTATTTTCCCGGTAACCCCTGACCGGATGATTGTCAGGGAGCTTAAAATACCCGAGAAGCTCAAAGCCTATGACCAGATTAAAATTGTTCCCTTTGAAACCCATGATGAGGCCATGGATAAGCTTTTGCATCACAAGATAGACATCCTGCTGGAAAATGGCGGTGAAAAACTCAGGTACTGGATCAGTGATTCATCTCCCAAGGGATATGTATTGGAAAAGATGGTCAAGGAATCCATCATTTCTGAAGAGATGTTTGCATCCCGGGTCATCAAGCAACAGATCAAGGGTCAGCAGATTCGGTATATTGACTGGCTTTTTCCGGGAATTCTCGGGATGAACATCATGTTTTCTTCCCTTTTCGGGGTGGGGTATGTCATTGTCAGATACCGGCGGAGCGGTGTGTTAAAACGGCTTAAGGCAACGCCTGTTACAGCGTTTGAATATTTAACCGCCCAACTGATATCACGGGTTTTAATTTTGCTGTCCACCTCGTTTCTGGTATGGCTTGGGTGTGATTTTATTTTTTCTTTTCAGATGCAGGGATCTTATTTTGATGCCTTTGTGGTTTTTCTGGCAGGGACGCTGTGTCTGGTCTGTCTCGGGCTGATCCTGGCATGCAGGGGAACCAATGAAGAACTCACCAATGGGGTTATCAATTTTATCTGCTGGCCCATGATGTTTCTGTCTGAAGTATGGTTTTCCATTGAAGGGGCATCCAGCTGGGTTAAAACTGCGGCAAAAGCGTTACCGCTGACTCATTTTTTATCGGCAGCCAGGAAAATTATCAATGATGGTGCCACGCTTTCGGATGTATCACATGAAATTACCATTCTCCTTGTCATGAGCCTTGTTTTTTTGAGTATCGGCGCCTTGTTTTTCTCCTGGACCAAATAAGGGCAATTTTCATCAGCCGCATCATTACTATTTATAAATAATTCAATATATTGTATAAGACAAAGAATATTTTTGTTTAATTTTTGGAGGTTGAAACATGAAACCCGTTGTGGCCCTGCTTGGCCGCCCCAATGTGGGCAAATCCACATTGTTTAACAGGATAACTCGATCAAGACAGGCGCTTGTTGATGATTTTCCGGGTGTGACAAGGGATAGACACTTAGCAGATGCAAAGTGGAATGATGTAGAATTTACAGTGATTGATACGGGCGGGTTTTTAAGCTCGGATGATGATATGTTTGCCGCCCAGATCAAGGAGCAGCTGACAGCTGCAGCTGACCAGGCCGATGTCCTTATCTTTATCATGGATGGCCGGGAAGGATTGTCCCCCTATGACCGGGATCTGGCTGATTTTTTACGCCGGATGTCCAAACCCGTGTTTTATCTGATCAATAAAATAGAAAACTACAAACAAGAAGAGGACCTTTCCGAGTTTTATTCATTGGGGATTGATCATTTTATCACCATTTCTGCGGAACACGGCATTGGTGTGGGGGATTTTTTAGATGACCTGGTTAAAGTCTTGCCCAAATATGAGCCAGTGGAAGAAGACGATGAGTCCCGGATCAGGATTGCCATTGTGGGCAGGCCCAATGTGGGCAAATCTTCCCTTGCCAACCGGCTGTTTGGCGAACCGCGTCTTGTGGTCAACGAAAAGGCTGGGACTACGCGGGATGCCATAGAACTATCCCTTGAGCATGACGGCAGACAATTTGTTCTGGTGGATACGGCCGGTATCCGCCGCAAGGGCAAGGTCACCAATAAGCTTGAAAAATTTTCCATCTTAAAATCACTGAAGAGCCTTGATGATTGTGATGTTGCTTTGATCCTGATTGATGCGGATGAGGGCATTACAGACCAGGATATCACCATAGCCGGATATGCCGAAGACAGGGGATGCGGCGCCCTGTTTCTGATAAACAAGTGGGATCTTCTGGATGAGGAACGAAAAAGTGTTAAAAAATATATGGAGGAGCTGCGGCAAAAGGCAAAATTTTTGTCCTATGCCCCGGCCATGACGGTTTCCGCCCTTACCGGGCAGCGGTGTCATAAGATTTTGGATGAAGTGGTTAAAATTCATACGGAATATTGCCACAGAATTAATACCGGTGTGCTGAACCGGATTATTGAGGATGCGGTTTACAGGGAAGAACCCTCTTTGCATAAAGGCAAAAGATTAAAATTTTTCTATGCAGCCCAGGTGGCGACAAAACCACCGAGTTTTGTCTGTTTTGTCAATTTTCCGAATGCGGTTCATTTTTCCTACAAGCGATACCTGATCAATCAGTTGCGGCAGATGATCCCGCTTGAAAAAACACCGATTAAGCTTTTTTTCAGGGAAAAGACAGGGAGAATTAAATTTTCAGGGGGATCAAGAGAAGAAGAAAGAATATTCCAGAAAAAGAAAAGACAAATTACTAAAAAACAAAAACAGAGAATAGAACAGAGCAAAAGAAAACGACAAAGGGATACGGATACGGCTTAAATAAAATGGATCTTTTTGAATCGTGTAATGATCAAGACAACTCGTCAAGCCGTCCCCTGGCTGACAGGATGCGCCCGGGAACACTTGATGCCCTTGTGGGCCAGGAACACCTGACTGCCAGAGGAAGCCTTCTTCAAAAGGCCATTGAAGATGACAGGGTTTTTTCCATGCTTCTCTGGGGACCGCCCGGATGCGGTAAAACAACCCTGGCCGGCATTATTGCCAATGAAACAAAATCTGAATTTGTAAAAATTTCAGCTGTTCTGTCCGGGGTTAAGGACATCCGGCAGATTATTGAACAGGCCAGGAAAAGGCGGGCGCTTCATAAAAAACGAACCATCCTGTTTGTGGATGAAATTCACAGGTTTAACAAGGCCCAGCAGGATGCCTTTCTCCTTCATGTGGAAAACGGGTTGATCACCCTTGTGGGCGCTACCACCCAAAATCCATCCTTTGAGGTCATCCCTGCACTGGTGTCCAGATGCAGGGTGTTTACCCTTAAAAATCTGGATAAGAAAAGTATATTAATCCTTTTAAAACGGGCTTTAACAGATTCAAAAAACGGTATGGGTCTTGAAAAGGAAAAAGTGTCTGATGCGGCATTGGAACATATAGCCACCGTATCTGACGGCGATGCAAGGGTTGCGCTGACCAACCTTGAGACAGCCGTGCTGCATTTTGCACGGAAACCCCGGATTGATATCCAGGATGTTGAGATTGCCATAGAAAAGAAATCACTCCTGTACGACAAGGCGGGCGAAGAACATTATAATCTGATCTCCGCATTCATTAAAAGCATGCGGGGCAGTGATCCGGATGCGGCAATTTACTGGCTTGAACGGATGCTCACAGCAGGTGATGATCCGTATTACATGCTCAGAAGAATGATCCGGTTTGCTACTGAGGATATCGGAATGGCAGACCCGGGTGCTTTGACCATGGCGCTGAATGCCGGGGAGGCATTCCGGATGTTAGGCCATCCTGAAGGGGAGGATGTGCTTTTTCAGGCAGCCATCTATCTTGCAACCGCTCCCAAGAGCAATGCGGTTTATATGGCCCATAAACAGGTAAAAAAGACACTGCAAAAAACCGGATACTCACCGGTTCCGCTTCATATCAGGAATGCCCCGACCCAGCTGATGAAAGACTTGAATTATGGTAAAGGCTACACCTATGCCCATGATGATAAAAATGCCTACATCCCCCAGTCCTATCTGCCGGAGGATCTTGATGACCAGCGGTTTTATTTTCCAACGGACCGGGGATATGAGAAAACCGTAAAACAACGACTGGATGCCTGGATTAAATTAAAAAAAGAAAACGGATAAACAGTCTCCATGCGCATTGACCGAATGCTTTCCATCGTGGTGATCCTTCTGAACAGGCGAAAGATTACGGCAAAAGAACTGGCGGATCGGTTTGAAGTGAGCCTTCGAACCGTCTACAGGGATATTGAGTCCATTAACATGGCCGGCATTCCAGTGATTTCAAACCAGGGAACCCATGGCGGATATGAAATTCCTGAAAATTATAAACTCAACAGGCAATATTTGAGTCTTTCTGATTTAAGATCCATCCTGTCGGCGCTTAAAGGGATCAACGCAGCCCTTGATGATCGTGATATCGAGCTGATATTCGAGAAGGTTCAAAGCCTTTTACCGGAAAATGAAAAAAGCTTTTCCGCAAAAGGGGCGGAGGTGATTGTTTTTGATACCCTTGGCTGGGGAAATCAGGATAAGTCGGCCAAAAAAATCCAGCAGCTTTATGATGCCGTAAAAAGCAGTCGTTTGGTCGAAATCAGTTATGTGGACAGCCATGGAAAATCATCTGTAAGGGATGTCGAACCCATGACCATTATTCAAAAAGGGTTTTCATGGTATCTTTTTGGCTTTTGCCGTAACAAAAAAGCGGCAAGACTGTTCAAACTGACCCGGATAAAACAGATTACAGGCTTAAGTGACCGGTTTGAAAGAAAACCCGTAGATTATCGGGAAATGAATGAGAAATGGAAGTCTTCGGGCAAAATGATCGAGGTTGTCCTTAAATTTTCTGCAAGCGTCAGGCATCTGGTTGCAGATCATCATGACGCATCACAAGTCCTTTTTGAAGATGGGGAGTCAATTATTGTAAAACAAATATTCCCGGAAGGTGAATGGCTTATCGGAATGATTTTAAGCTATGGCAATGCCGTTGAGGTCTTGTCTCCCGAATCTGTGCGCAGGCAAATTTTGAACAAGATAAATAAAATGGCATCGGTTTATCTAAAATAGCTTTAAACTGAAAAACTATTTTTTCAACCTGACATAATGGTGGCAAAGCAACCTGGTATGGTAAAAAAAGGCCGGGGTGACAAGGTCATCATAGTTACTTATTTTTTACAGGGAGAAAAAAATGAATACCATTAAAACCGATATTAATCTGGTTGCCAAGTGTGGATTATACTGCGGATCATGTGGAAAATTTCAAAAAGGAAACTGCAGAGGCTGTCTTGAAAACAAGAAGGCATCCTGGTGCAAGGTCCGAACCTGCTGTCTTGAAAAAAACATTGCCTCTTGTGCGGATTGCAATGAATTTGACGATGTCATGGCATGTAAAAAATACAATAATTTTATGGCAAAATTATTTGGATTTGTATTTAACAGTGACCGGGCCGCCTGTATTGATGAAATCAAAGAAAAAGGCCATGAACAATTTGCAACCCAAATGGCTCAGAACAGAATAATGACGTTTAAACGAAAGGCCAGGATATTCTGAGTGAAGAAGCAATTCATCAGTTCTGGGCCTGCCTGAGGTGTATGATCCTGCCAAGTGCCAGATCATATTCGTTCCAGTCATCCAGATAGGAGCTTAAGGTTTCCCGGTAATGATCAGCTGCTTTTTTTGTGTCTTTGTCCCCTTCTGCCCACAGCCCCAGTGCTGTGTGAAGGGTAGTGAGTTTTTCAGGATTTTTTCCGGCAAGTTTAATCAGTTCCTTGTCATCGGGTTTTAAAACAAGGTGTTTGATGATAATGCGATACCAGGGAGCATGAATTTTATTTAAAAATTTTGTTAAGTGATCCCGGGATTCATTTTGCTTTCCCATGATGTTCAGGATTTCGCCTTTTAATAATCCCAGGCTGAGGCTTAAGGCAGATTCCCGGGTGGGCTGCTTGAAATACAGATCAATGAAGTCAAGTGCCTTTTGCCATTCAGCGTTTGTGGCATGGTAAAAGGCAACTCTGCCGACAATTGTCCTGTTTTCAGGTGCCAGCTCAAGAAGCTGGATATAGAGTTGTATTTTTTCTTCATGGCTTGATTTGTCTGACTCAAACTGGTTAATCAATGCCGTCATGGTGTCCCTATGGTCGGATGCTGTTTTCCTGTATTCTTTGGCTTTTTGTCTAAAGGCTTCAATGTCTTTTTTGTGCGGCGCTTTATCTTCCAGATAGGCTGCAAGTTCTGTCTGGATATGATTCAGTCTTGAAAAAGAAAGATAATATACCCAGTCATTGATATTGGCACTTAAAATAGATTGTTTGAATATTTTAGCAGCATGGCCCAGTTCATTGTTTTTTTCTGAAATGAGTCCTTCAATAAACAGCCGCCAGCTTTTTTCGGATCGATTCTCATAATCAATAAAGTCAGCCGTCATTCTTTTTTTATCTTTTAATACGGTTGCAAGATATCCTAAAAATTCATCTTCCTGGTCCCAGGTCATGGTAAAGAGGCTTTTTGTGAGGGCATTGGTTTTTTCGCGAAAGTTTATCCACTCGATAATATAGAGCATCAGCCGGGACGTTATGTTTTCCTGTTCGATCAGGGACAGTTTATTAAAAAAATATCTGCTCTTATCAAGATTGCGGGTACAAAAGTTCAGCATTCCTGCTGCATATAAAAGGACAGGGTCTTTGCTTGTTTTAAGCATGGTTTCACTTAGGTCTGCGGCTTCCTTGAATTTATTTTCAACTGCAAGGCCGGTAATCTGTTCAAGCTTTGATCCCAGAGAAAAATCAAGAAGCCCATCCCATTTGGGCTGGCCTGTTTTAATGGATTCAATAAATTTTGCCGGCCTTGAAATGGGCAGGATGAGGCCAAAATCCGACAACGGTGTGGTGATCTTGAAATATCCGCTTGTCTGATCTGTTATCACCCCGGATGCAATCCCGATGACATGGCCTTTGTCATTGATGGCAGGCCCCCCGCTGTTTCCTTTATAAATCGAGGAATCCACCTGTATGATTTCTTTGGAGGTCCTTCTGACATACCCCCTTGTAATACTGGTATTGATATGGTCATCCTGGGTTCTGTTTCCCAGGGGAAATCCTAAAATTACAACAGGAGACAGACGCTGGATATTATCTGATGAAATTGCTGTTTCAAGGGGTAAGGGCTTCAGGCTGGGGGGCAGGGTATCTATTTTTAAAACCGCAAAATCGTTTTTAAAGGGAGATTTGATCATTTCGCCGGTTTTGGCAGTTGACCGTGGGACACCGATGATTCTCAGGTTGCCGTCACCACCGGTGCTGTACGCAGATGAAAGATAATACGCATCAGATAATTCCACACTGTTGCCCAATGCCGGCAAGCGGTTAAAGGCTTTTTCTCCTTCAAACCATAAATACATCCTGTAATTAAATTCAACCGGTTTTTTTAACAGGGCATACTGACCATATACCTGGAAAAGGGAGGTGTCGTCAAGCCAGGGGCAGGCAACATGACGATTGGTAAGAAGATATCCGCTGCTGTCCACTAAAAAGGCCGTACCTTCCACTTTGTTTTTGTAAACAATCTGATCCATATCCGACAGCCAGTATTCCACCATTAGAAAGGCAACTGAACTGGCATAGGATTCCACAAAACTTGAAACAGCCACTTGTTTTTTGTTTTTATCGAAATTGACATACAGCCATGAGATGGCACCAAAGGCAACGATTCCCACAATAATCAGCATCAGAAACACAACCATTTTTTTAAACCATTGCAATTCATTGATCAGCCCGGGCTTTTTTTTATAGGGCGACGGCTCTTGTTCAGGATAGGGCAGACGGTCTAAAATGCGGGATAAAGCAGACACAACCTTGTCCATGGTTTGAGGCCGCAGGTCCGGGTCGTCCGACAGCATTATTTTGATCAGAACGGCAAGTTCAGGGTTCAGCCCCTCCAAACTATCCACTTTTGAGGAAAAGTCTTTCAGATTGTGATCTGCGGTTAAAAGTTCAATAAAAATTTTTCCAAGGGACCAGATAGCGCTTTTAAAATCAATGGCCCTCTGGTTGATTATATCAGGGTGACTTTCCAGCAGTTTTTGCAGCATGGGGCCATGATGAGTCGCCCTGGCATTCAGGAACCTGGAAAGCTTATAGTTGATTTTTACATGAAGATCATTTGTTTTGTCTTTAGGAATCAGGATATCATCAAGAATCAGGTAGGGCATAAAATGGTCATTTTTATGCAATGAATCAAGGACAGATGCAATATTGCGAAAAAGGGTGACGATTCTGCGCTGGTCATTCAACAGACCTGATACAAAGATTGAGCCCCAGTCGGCAGCATCAACCCATTCGCTGACCCTGTACCAGAGATCGTCATTGCTTTTTTTAATGGCATAATGCTGGACAAAATGCTCTGACGGCAGTTTTTTGAGTTCCTCAAGTTCTTTTTCAAGCCGTTTGGCAACACGGTCATCCACGCCGGATTTTTCTGTAAATAATCTGATGGACACCGGCTTTTCACCATCTCCCTTTACCGCTTTGCAGACAAGAGAGGAGTGCCCTTCGTGGATAATGGTTAAAATTTTGTAATCATCAATAAATTTTATGCCGTCTACGATCCCGCTGCCGCAGGCCGGGCAGGTCGTAATTTTTTGAGAGAGAAGTTGTCCGCATGATTTGCATCTTTTCATAATAGGGCTACTTTCTCATTTCTTTAAGTTTGCATGAAGATAAGGATTGCAAACAGTGGTTATACGTTACAGAGCAAGACATTTTTCTTTTATAATAAGGTGTTTAGAAAAAATAGTCAAGAAAGAGCAAAAGGCCTTCTTGCGATTATTTTATTTCGTTGAAATCCTGGCAGGTTATATGGTAAACATAAAAATAACCGTTTAGTCAAATAGTTCTGCAACCCATCAGATTTTTTAGTTTATAAAAACAGGGAGACTGCCATGCCGGGGAAGCCATCGTATGAGATATTGAAGCAACAGCTTAAGGATATGACTGCCAGACTAAAAGCATCTGAGATTTCTGAATTAAGGGCCCGGGCTGTACTTGAAGTAAATCCAAATCCTATTGTTGTTTATGATATGGACGGGAAGGTGGAATATTTAAACCCTGCCTTTACTAAAATTTTTGGATGGGAATTGGGGGAGGTGAAAGGAAACAAACTGGATTTTGTTCCAGAGGCAAACCTGCCTGAAACAATTGTTGGTTTGAAAAAATTAATTGCAGGAGAGCAATACGAATTCGAAACAAAACGCTATACAAAAGACAGGCAAATACTGGATGTTGAAATCAGCTGCGGTTCATACAGGAGTGAAGCAAATCAGCTGATTGGGTCTTTTGTGTGTCTTCGTGATGTAACCGAACGTAACCGGCTGGCCGAAGAGATAAAAACCAATGAGGAAAGATATTCCTCTGTGCTGCGAAGCAACCCGGATGCCATTGTGGTGTATGATAATGAAGGCAGGGTTACCTACTTGAATCCTGCGTTTACAAAAATTTTCGGATGGACCCTGGAGGAGAGAAAAAACAAAAAAATGGACCGGTTTGTTCCCCAAAAGAACTGGCCTGAAACAAAAAAAATGATTGAAAAAGTCATCCAGGGCATACCACTCAATAATATGGAAACCCGGCGATACACAAAAAAGAAAAGATTAAAGGATGTCAGTGTCAGCAGCGCTTCTTTTCGGAATTTAAAGGGAGAGATAACCGGATCAGTCGTGAATCTACGGGATATCACCCAACAGAAAATTTCTGAAAAGAAAATCAAGCAATTGAACAAGGAATTGAAAAATCGGGCGGCTGAATTGGAAACCCTTAACCGCAACCTTGAAAATGCCATAGACCATGCCCAGATGATGACCCGGCAGGCAGAAGAGGCAAACAAGTCCAAAAGCGAATTTCTGGCAAACATGAGCCATGAAATCAGGACTCCCATGAATGCCATTATCGGGATGTCAGGCTTTCTGGATGAAACCGATCTGGATGACACGCAAAAAGAATATGTGGATATTGTCCGCAGCAGTTCCGAAGCCCTGCTGTTTATTATTAATGATATCCTTGATTTTTCTAAGATGGAAGCCGGCAAGCTTGAACTGGAAAATATTGATTTTAACCTGAGAACCTCACTGGATGAAGTGGTGTCCATCCCTGCCATTAAAGCGGCTGAAAATAATGTTGAGTTTTTGTATGATATTGATCCGGAAATTCCCTCGTTGCTCAAAGGGGATCCGGGAAGGCTCAGGCAGGTGATATTAAACCTGACAAATAATGCAGTCAAGTTTACAAAAAAAGGTGAAATATTACTTAAAGTCAGCTTGATCAAAGAAACAAAACAAAAGGTGACTTTAAAATTTGCGGTCAAAGATACCGGCATCGGCATTACCCAAAAAGATGCTGAAAAATTATTTAATTCTTTTCAGCAGGTGGATGCATCCACCACCAGAAAATACGGCGGCACAGGCCTGGGTCTTGCCATCTCAAAGAATCTCGCCCAATTGATGGGAGGAGAAATTGCAGTGGAAAGCCTCAAAGACATGGGCTCAACCTTCTGGTTTACAGCGGTTTTTGAAAAACAACTCAATGTTGAATCGGTTAAGCTGCTTACCCCTGATGAATTGCTGAAAAAACGAATGATTGTGGTGGATGACAATAAGACAAACCTTGCCATTATCCAGGGGTATGTGGAATCCTGGGGTTATGAGTGTGATACGGCCTGGGACCCCAATATGGCTTTGACCATGATGAAAGGTGCTGCCAAATATAAGGCCCCCTATGATATTCTTTTATCCGACTGGCACATGCCCCAGATGGACGGGATCAAGCTTGGAGAAATTATCAGGCAGACGCCGGGACTGGAAAAGACGATTATGATCATGCTCTCTTCCCATGGAATTCGGGGAGATGCAGCGCTTTCAAAAAAAATCGGGTTTGATGCATATCTGACCAAGCCTGTCAGAAGCACTCAGCTTTTTGAGTGCCTGATTTCTGTTTTAACCAAAAAAGAGATGAAAACTCAAGACAAGCCTCAACTGGTTACCCAGCATACGCTTACGGAAGATAAGATTAAAAACATACGGATACTGCTGGCTGAAGACAATGCCATAAACCGGAAAATCGTATTACGTCTCATGGATAAATGGGGATTTAAAATTGATGCGGTTGAAAATGGGAAAGAAGCAATCAAAGCCCTGGAAGAGACTCGTTACGATGTTGTATTAATGGATGTCATGATGCCTGAAATGGACGGACTTGATGCCACAAGGGCCATCCGTGATCCCAATAGCCGTGTCCTGGATCATAATGTTTTGATTATTGCCATGACAGCCCATGCAATGAAAGGGGATAGAGAAATGTGTATTGAGGCGGGCATGAATTCTTATCTTTCCAAACCGATCAAGGTCCAGGAATTTTATAAAATTCTTCATGAGCAACTGCTGAAAAAAGATGAGGAAAATTCCGGTAAATAAGAAAAAGGCTATACCAGCTCGGCAATATTTATATTTTGGGTAACATCAAATTTTAACGCTACAGGTTGTCCAACCTGACTTTTTGTTATCAACAATTTGAAAATATCCGGATGGTCTTTGGTCCTGGCGATAAACCTGAAGTTATCCCGGGTTTTTCCATACAGCACTGCATAGGAAGGCTTTTGATCCATTGAATAGATAACCGTATAGGTCTCAATGGTTCCAGGGCCGTTGACCTGATGTTTTATTTTAACGGGAGGGTTGCCTGCAAGACTGTCTTTTTTGTCTCTGACATCATAATCTTTGAATTCACCTGTTAACGGTTCTGATCCGTAAATGCCGGCAGCATGTTTGTGCATAAACCAGCCAAGGGCTGTGACAAGACCGTTTGATTTTTCTCCAGTGCAAATTTTCTGGGCAAGGGTGGCCACACCGTGGAGGCTGTAATTATTGCCCGGCCCTCCGAAAAAGCCAAGTCCGCCCGTCAGGGTGAGCGGTCGCGGGTCATCATCTGTTATCCCGATCATCTTTTTAGCAATGGAGACGGCACAGGGAAAGCAGGAATAAAGATCAAAACAGTCAAGAGATTCCAATGGCATACCAGACCTTGCCAGGGCTTTTTCAACAGCTGCCTTAAGTGGAGGGCTTGAAGTGAAATCAGATTTCTGAACCATAAAGCGCTGCCGGTCTTCAGCATACCCGCCGCCAAGAAAATAAACCGGCTGTTGGTTTTTTGGTGCATATTTTTTTGCTGTTTCTTCTGACATCAGGATAACTGCCGCACCCTGATCCACAGTGACAAATGAATTCATAAACTTGGTATAGGGAAACGCAACCGGTCTGTTGGTCGGTCCGGGGGTGATGATTTGTTCAGCGGTTTTCATGGTTTTTGACCATGCATAGGGATGGGTTTTTGCAGTCTGGCTGAAGGAGGACCACATGGTACCGATTTTCATCAGATAGGCTTGCAGATCCATGCCGGATGCAGCCCAAAGTGCTGTCTCAAAAAGAGGGAATCCCTGCAGGGGATGTTCAATTCCATGCTGATTTTCCAAAAGAGTGGACCCGATAAAGTCATCCCCGGGGTAATCCTTAGGTATGCCTCTGAACAGGGCACTTTCAACCTTTTTTGTGTTGGTCTGTCTTTGAACGTAGGCTTCGGCGCCTGCAATGAGAATCGAATCCAGTTGATTTCTGGCAATCATGCCGGCGGCAATGTTGATCAGTGTCTGGGGAGAGTTTCCGCCAATGCCGGAAACATGGGTGAATTTTGGTGCGGCGCCCAGGGTTTGGGCAAGTTGTTTGGCAGGCGATGCATAGTGACGGCTTAAGGTTCTGACAACCATGATACCGTCCAGATGTGTCAGAACAGTGGCAGACGTCATTAAATCAGCTGCTTTCCTTGCTGCCCGGGTCATCAATCCCATGGGATCCAATGCTGTTTTGTTCAATTCTTTTGGTTGAGTGACCTGGCCCCACCCCGCAACAACAACTTTTCGTTCCATATCAAGAGAAATCCTTTTTCAAAACTGGTTTGTGCAAGTGTTGCGCAGAGAAATAACGGCTCACTTTTTACGCCAATGGGCTTCTTCGGCGGTCATTTCCGAACATAGGGTTCGACAGGCTAAAAACATCGGGAGGAGAGGGGCAATGCCCAATAAGAGAAGCCCACGGCCTACCGGGAATGCCGATACCCAGGATTTCCATACCTGGCTGTCAATGTCGAAAATTAAGTGAATCCAAAGCGCAGATACCATATAGCCTAAAAAAAACAGGGTCGGGAAAAAAACAGCTGTTTTCTGCCATGACGGCTTTGGCGTCCGCTGGAGCATTCCCTTTGATGAGAACTGTAAAAACAGGTTGGCAGGGGATTGGGGATTCTCACGAAACGTGGCCGCCATACCGTAACCGATCCATCCGAAGCCAAGACCTATAAACTGGATTCCAATTAGATATGAAACGATAATCTGTCCGCCGGCTTGACCTATCGCCGCAGCAGAACTGATAAATCCAAGTTTTAGCAGCTGTCCCCCAAAAAAGAGAACAAAGTAGTAAAGCACCATGAAAAAAAGTGCAAACTTGCCGAATTCCAATAAAAGTATTGAAGATTTTTCATGTTTTGCTTTCATAACCCGCCTTTTTGTTGCTCCACAATAAAGTTTATTATTATTTTTGTCTGTAAAATAAAAAAAAAGATAAAATAACACTCAATCGCTATCAAAAAAACATGAGGGAGGCAACAGTATTTTGTAAGAAAGCACGGATTTTCAATCCAATGAGTTGTCAATTACCCCGGGGTTACAGCGTTGATGTAAAAGTTTCGGTCTGTGTATACCAAGCAGTTTTGAGAATTATAGGTTCGTTCCGTAATATCAATGTTTCCATCTTGATCCATTAAAAGTATGGTGGAGGATCGTGTGCCATAGACATCGCTTTGGATAAACAAAGGAGACAGAATCCTTTCCCATTCAAGTCCCACCCCTGTGTGAGGAAGACGGGTATCATCAGGAACCGATTGATCCGTCAGTATGGAGAAAAGGGATTCAGTCGTAATGGGTTTATGAATCATTTTGAGCAATGCAGTTTTACCGGATTCCACCTTGGGCCAGGGTGTGTCTAAAAATCGGTTGGAAAGACCGTGTATGCCGGGTTGTATTCTTTCCACCCTGTTTTTAAGGTTAGAGAACCAGTAGATTCCATTTTTGTCACCAAAAAGAAGATTAAATCCATTGTAAGCCGCGGCGTTTTTTTTCAACACATTAAAATAGGCGTCACAAGGTATCTGGGATTCAAGATAATCCACAAGTATTTCCCCCCTGGAAGGCGCATTTTGTTTGATCAAAAAAGGATCCCGGTAATTTGTAAGGGCACAAAATTTTCCATTTTTGTGAACCCCGAGCCAGGTGCCGCCCTGTTCAAGGTCTTTCCCGGCAAGGAGGCCGGCATTGTTTTCCCAGAAGTGTAGGGGGGCGGTGGGTCGATGGAAGAATTCATCCCGGTTGGCAATCAGAATCAACGGGTATTTTTTTTTTACTTTATATCCAAAGAGGATTAAACACATGCATAATTCCTTGTTTTTTATTCGTCTCTTTGTTATTGATCTTATAATGTAGTTAAAATGTAACTGTTAATAATGAAAAAATCAATATTGATGGAGGTTTTAAATGAAAAATGTTGTGATTGTCAGTGGTGTAAGAACACCGGTGGGATCCTTTGGCGGTTCCTTAAAAGACGTTCCCGTGGTTGAGCTGGGATCATATGTAATGAAAGATGTTCTTAAAAGAGTCGGGTTAAGACCTGCTGTGGATGCATCCCAGGACGAATTTTCCCCGGATACCTTGAAAAACCAGGGCATGATAGATCTTGAAAAAAAAGGGTATGATTATGATGATTCCCTGAACCCTGTATTTATTGATGAAGTCATCATGGGCAATGTTCTCCAGGCAGGACAGGGCCAGAACACCGCCCGCCAGGCCATGATCAGTGCCGGCATTTCAAGGCAGAGTGCGGCCTTTACCATCAATAAAATCTGCGGTTCAGGCCTTAAGGCCATTGCCCTTGGTGCCCAGGCCATTATGGCAGGCCAGGCAGACGTCATCCTTGCCGGCGGCCAGGAAAGCATGAGCAATGCCCCCATGGCACTGACCAAGGCCAGATGGGGACATCGAATGGAACTTACCGGGATCGGGCCGGTCCATGACTTGATGGTATTTGACGGATTATATGAGATTTTTTACGGATACCATATGGGACTTACGGCTGAAAATATTGTAGAAAAATACGGCATCACAAGACAGGAACAGGACCAACTGGCGGCATTGAGTCATAGCCGGGCGTTTGCTGCTGTAAATGACGGGACCTTTGCCCAGGAAATCGTGCCTGTTGTGATCAAGTCCCGCAGAGGGGATACCATTGTTGATAAAGACGAACGCCCCATGGAAACCAGCCTGGAAAAAATGGCTAAACTTCGTCCGGCATTTAAAAAAGACGGCAGCGTGACAGCAGGAAATGCTTCGGGAATAAATGATGCGGCAGCTGCCGTTTTATTGATGTCTGAAGAAAAAGCCGATGCAATGGGTCTTGAAAAACTGGCGAAAATTAAAGGATTTTCAGCCGGAGGACTTGATCCTGCCTACATGGGGCTGGGACCTGTGCCGGCCATCAGGAAGGTGTTGAAACAGACCGGGATGAGCATTGAGGATATTGACCTGATTGAACTGAACGAGGCATTTGCTGCCCAGGCCATTGGATGCATGAGGGAACTCAAGATTGATGTGGAAAAACCAAATGAACTGGGGTCAGGGGTTTCCATCGGTCATCCCATCGGGTGCACAGGGGCCAGGCAGGTGGTGACGGCCATCAACCAGATGAAAAGAAAATCCTATTCCACAGGCCTGATTTCCATGTGTATCGGTGGTGGTATGGGGATGGCAATGATTATAGAAAGATAAGTTTTTTCCTTTACTTGGTTTCATTAAAATGGTAAGAAACTCTAGATTTTTAATCGGGTGTTAACTGTTTGAAATGAAATGCATAAAGGGGTGTTTTTATTATGGATATTCCTAGAAAATTAGGCATATTAATCTATACCGCAGTTCCGGCTATTGTTGGCGGCGGAATTGTATACCATTTTTTTGGAAGCTTTGTTCAAGTTATTATATTTGAGATACTTCTTGTTCTGGCAGCCCTTGGTTTGATCAGAAACTAAGACAAGATGTTTGTCTGATTTATGTAAAGCCGCATTTGTGCAATTCTTTTTTGCATATTGCGGCTTTGCATGGTTATTTTATCCTTTTCATTTCTTTGGCCTCTGACTGATAGACTATTGGTGAAACCTTGGAGCAAAATATTTCTCAAAGAGCGGTTTTTGTCTTTTTTATTGCGCTGTTCTGCATTGCGATTGTGCTTGCAGGAAAGCTCCTTGCTCCTTTTTTTGCCATTATTATCCTGGGTATTGTCTCCACCGGGATTTTTAATCCTGTTTTCAGGTTTTTTTCAAAACAGATGCCACCAAAGCTGGCATCTGTTCTTACCTGTGTTCTGATTTTTTTTGTTGTCTTTATTCCGGTTGTTTTTTTTGTCGGGATACTCTCCAAAGAAGCGTTTGATCTTTATGTCATGGCCAGGGATGCTGTTTTCTCCAATCAGTTAAAGAATCTTCTTGCCAGCACACAGGCCCTGGAACGGTTCAATGATCTGCTGGCAAGGGCAGGTATTGTAAAAACAGTCACCTGGGATGAATTGATTCGCCCCATCTCGGATCTGGGAAAGCTTGTAGGGTTTTCATTATTTGAACAGGCAAGGTTTTTCACATCCAATGTGTTTAATCTTGTGCTGTATTTTTGTCTGATGCTCATTGTTGTGTTTTACATGTTCATAGATGGAGATAAGTTTATAAAATACATGTATGATCTGTCTCCTTTGCCGGATGAACATGATGAAAAGCTTTTTGGAAAATTTGTGGACATGGCGGGTGCCGTTCTTATTGGAAATGGTCTTGGCGGGCTGATTCAGGGGGTTGCAGGCGGAACGCTCTTTTTGTTTTTAGGGGTGAATTCTCCTTTTCTATGGGGGGTCATCATGGGGTTTCTGGCTTTTTTACCCATTTTGGGGATCGGGATTGTCATGATCCCTACTGCGGCAATTTTGATGTTGAAACAAAGGCTTGCCGCCGGTATTTTTGTTCTTGTCTTTTATGCGATTCTTTCCTGGGGAATCGAGTATGTTTTTAAACCCAAAGTGGTTGGTGACAGGGTAAGCATGCATCCTTTGATCGTATTCTTTGCCATTATCGGCGGCCTTAAGGCTTATGGTATCTTAGGCATTATTTACGGCCCCTTGATTGCCACCTTGTTTTTAACCCTTGCAGATATATATTTTACAAGCTTTCAGTTTATGGTTGAACCCGGAAAGGTTCTTAAAGAGAAATAATTGGAGTTTTAACCTTGATTATTAATAGAGATACAAATGTGACCAGCATTGAGAAAGAGATGAAACAGTCTTATCTCGAATATGCTATGAGCGTCATAATCGGAAGAGCGCTGCCCGACGTCCGTGACGGACTGAAACCGGTCCACCGGCGTTCGCTGTATGCCATGCAACAGGTCCGGAACGATTGGAATAAACCCTATAAGAAATCGGCCCGTATTGTCGGTGATGTCATGGGTAAGTATCATCCCCATGGTGATTCAGCTATTTATGACACCATTGTCCGGATGGCCCAGGATTTTTCACTTCGATATATGCTGGTGGATGGCCAGGGGAACTTTGGATCAGTGGATGGTGACTCTCCGGCTGCAATGCGGTATACGGAAATCAGAATGCGCAAGATTGCCCATCAGATGCTTGCCGATCTGGAAAAAGACACGGTTGACTTTATTCCCAATTATGACGAAACCCTTGAAGAACCGACTGTTTTGCCGACAAAATTTCCTGCATTGCTGGTCAACGGTTCCACGGGGATTGCCGTTGGCATGACAACCAATATTCCGCCGCATAATATCAAAGAAGTCATTTCAGCCTTAAGGGAATTGATTGATAATCCTTTAATGGACACCCAGGATTTGATGGAATACATTCCCGGCCCTGACTTTCCCACCTATGGCCATATCTATGGCACCAAGGGAATTTTTGAGGCCTATAGCACAGGGCGGGGAATTATTACGCTGCGGGCAAAGGTCGAGGTTGAGGAAAATAAAAAGACCGGTCAGGAAACCATTGTTGTGACCGAGCTTCCCTATCAGGTGAACAAGGCAAAGGTGGTTGAAAAAATTGCCGAACTGATGCGGGACAAGGTCATTACAGGCGCAGCCTTTGTCAGGGATGAATCCGACCGTGACGGAATGAGAATTGCCATAGGGTTAAAAAGGGATCAGATTGCCGAAGTTGTGATCAATCAGCTGTACAAGCATACCAACCTGCAAACCAGTTTCGGCATTATCCTGCTTGCCGTTGTGAATAACAGGCCCCAGCTCTTAACCTTAAAAGAAATCCTGAATTATTTTATTGCCCACCGCAGAAATGTGATTGTCAGAAGAACCAGATTTGACTTGAGAAAGGCTGAAGAAAGGGCCCATATTTTAGAAGGCTTGAAGATTGCTCTGGATCACTTAGATGAGGTGGTGGCCCTGATCCGGGCCTCCCATTCACCTGAAGAGGCCAAGAACGGATTAATGTCCACCTTCAGCCTGACAGCCATCCAGGCCCAGGCAATACTTGATATGCGGCTGCAAAGACTTACAGGACTTGAAAGAGAAAAAATCATCAGTGAATATGATGCCCTTTTAAAAGACATTGCCTGGTACAATGAAATCCTGTCAAGCGATGAAGTGGTCAGCGGGCTGATCAAGGATGAACTGTCTGAACTGGATGAAGAATTTGGGGATCAGCGGAGAACCATCATTGTTGAAAGCACATCTGAAATCAGCATTGAAGACCTGATTGCCCAGGAGGATATGGTGGTGACCGTTACCAGAAGCGGTTATATCAAACGAAACCCCATAACCCTTTATACCAGCCAGCACAGGGGCGGAAAAGGCAAGACTGCCATGGGAACAAAATCTGATGATTTTGTCGAACATCTGTTTGTCGCATCCACCCACGCTACCTTTTTGTTTATCACAAATTTTGGAAAGGTTTACCAGTCAAAGGTTTATGAATTGCCCATGGCCGGTCGCTCAAGCCTTGGAAAGGCCATTGTAAATCTGCTGAATTTTGATGAAGGTGAAAAGCTTGCAACGGTATTAACCGTTGATGAGTTTGTTGAGAATAAATATGTGGTCATGGCCACAAAATTGGGGCGGGTGAAGAAAACCGACCTGATGGCCTATTCAAGACGACGATCCGGTGGGCTCATCGGCGTAAAACTTGCAGAGGGAGATGAGTTGATTGCAGCGAAAATAACCCATGGGGACATGAATATTTTCCTTGGATCTGAAGGCGGCAAAGTGATCCGTTTCCACGAGGGTGATGTCCGTGCGACAGCCAGGGGGTCCATGGGCGTCCGGGGAATGCGGATTGACAAGAATGCAACGGTTGTCGGCATGGAGGTCTTAGAATCAGAAGATTCGCTTCTTACTGTAACGGAAAATGGTTTTGGGAAACGATCTCAAATAGAAGATTACCGGACCCAGACCCGTGGCGGAAAAGGCGTCTTTTCCATTAAAACCTCAAAACGTAATGGTAAAATGGTCTCACTGCTTTTGGTGGATGACAATGATGAACTCATGATGGTAACGGATAAAGGAAAGCTGATACGAACATCCATTGAAGGCATCAATGTGATCAGCAGAAATACCCAGGGAGTCAAGCTGATCAACCTGTCCCCGGGTGAAGCCCTTATCGGCATTGCAAGGCTTCCGGAAGAAGAGGATCATCCGGCAGAAGAAGAGGATTCAGAAAATTTAAATCCAGAAGATTTTCCTTTAGATGAGGAGAGTGTTGACAAAGAAGATTCTACCGACGAATAAGGGAGAAGGTCACAGAAAAAGACTTAAGGATAGATTCTTTAACAACGGCCTTCAGGGATTTCATGATTATGAAGTCATTGAGCTGCTGCTTTCCTTAAATACCCCAAGAAAGGATTGCAAGCAGAGTGCAAAACTTTTATTAAACCGCTTTGAGACGTTTCAGGCGGTTTTAGAAGCCAATCATGAATCCCTGTGTGAAATTGAAGGGGTCGGCCCTGCCAACAGCTTGGGTATTCGGTTGATCAAGGAAGTGGCTGACAGATATCTTGAAAGTAAAATCATATCAAAGGACGTGGTTCAAAACCCCAAGGAGTTAATGGCATATTTGAACCACACCCTGGGGCATAAAAAAAAAGAATTGTTTGCCGCAATTTTCCTTGATGCCAAGAACAGGGTCCTGACCTGTAAAATCCTTTTTACCGGAACATTGACCTCAAGTTCCGTTTATCCGCGGGAGGTCATTATCGCAGCATTACAGCACAATGCTGCAGCGGTTATTTTTGCACACAATCATCCTTCAGGAGATGTTGAACCGTCTAAAAGCGATATCCAGATTACAAGAAAGCTGTTTTTTGCTTTAAAATACGTGGGCATCGTGGTGCATGAGCACATGGTTATAGGAAGTGAAGGCTTCTACAGTTTCGCCGCCCAGGGCTTGATGTCTAAATTTAATACCCAATTTGAAGAACAACAATGAATAAAGAAAATGAAAAACCAGAATGCTTCGGCATCCTTGAAGAAGTTTTTCCCATGACCGATAAGGGGCTGCGGCAGACCCCGGATGAGTGTTATTACCACTGTCCTGTAAAAACAAAATGCCTTCAGCAGGCCATGTCAACAATACAGGGGGTTAAAGTGGAAGAAGAGATTATTGAAAGGGGAACCCAATCAGGCGTTATAAATTTTTTTGAGCGCTGGTCCCGTAAAAAACAGGTTCACAGAAAACTAAAAAAATAATTTTGGAGGGCCCGATGAAATCCGTAAGAGATATTAATGTGGCATCAAAGAGAGTTTTTGTCAGGGTGGATTATAATGTGCCCATGGATGATAATTTAAATATTACAGATGACAACCGGATATTTCAGACACTGGATCTCATCCGCTATCTTCTGGAGCAAAAGGCAAAAATAATTCTGGCCTCTCACATGGGAAGACCCAAGGGCAAAAGAGATCCAAAATTGAGCCTTGCACCCATCTGCAACAGGCTGTCGCTAATATTAAAAAAACAGGTCTTGTTTGCAGATGATTGCATTGGTGAAGCGGTAATAAACAGGGTCAATCAATTACAGGATGGCCAGATTCTGCTTTTGGAGAATTTAAGATTCCACAAGGCGGAAGAAGAGAATGATGAAACCTTTTCAAACAAGCTGGCAGATCTTTGTGATGTCTATGTGAATGATGCGTTTGCTGTTTCCCATCGTGATCAGGCATCCATTACAGGTATCCCGAAATTTGCAAAAGAATCTGGAGCAGGATTTTTACTTGAAAAAGAAGTTCAATCCTATTACAATTCAATTGAAAATCCCAAAAAACCCCTGGTTGCGATAATCGGTGGTGCAAAAGTATCCAGCAAACTTGAAGCACTTGAGAATCTGCTCAATTTTGTAGATAAACTGATCATTGGCGGTGCCATGGCCAATACATTTTTGAAAAGCCAGGGGATTGACACCAAGGGATCAATGATTGAAGAAGATTTTTTACTGACAGCAGCAGGTATTGTAAAAAAGGCAAAAGAAAAAGGGGTTGAATTTCTTTTACCCATGGATCTTATCTGCGCGGATAGATTTGATAAAGATGCCCAGGTAAAAGTCGGATTAGTGGATCAGATCCCGGATAAATGGATGGCGCTGGATATTGGTCCTCAAACTGCTTTGAAATATGCCGGCGCCATTAAAGATGCTGGAACCATTGTATGGAACGGCCCCATGGGGGTTTTTGAAATACAACAGTTTATGTCAGGTACAAAGGTTGTGGCAGATGCCATTGCGGCTTCTTCGGCATTTTCCATTGTGGGGGGCGGAGATACCGGGCTTGCGGCTAAAAAATGCAATGTGGCAGATAAAATCAGCTATATTTCTACCGGCGGGGGCGCATTCTTACATTTAATGGAAGGCAAAAAACTGCCCGGAGTAGTGGCACTGGAATAATAAATAAAAGGATAATTTTGTGATATTCTGCAAGCACAGAGATTGTTTGAGCCGGGAAGAAAGACTTAGAAGATCCTATTATGAGGTGTTGCGCGACGAGCTGGATCAATTTGTCTTGGGATACTCTCTTGTGGGATCTTATAATAATTTTCTTCGATTGCGAACCCCTTATCCCTTTGTGGAATTAAGAGAGTTAAAGCCCAGAGCAAGAATTCCATCTACAGAGTTTGATGCACAGAATTCATTTTTAATTATTTTTTCAGAAGATTTTATCCATAAAAAACACAAAAAATACATTCGATATTATGATGCCAATAAAACAACAAAAGATAATCTATTAAAACA
>JAHJLN010000114.1 GCA_018821715.1 Pseudomonadota bacterium
CAAACGCTTTAAATTGATCCAGCAGTATCGTTCTGCTTCAGAACGGGTGAACAGCGTCATCAAAGAAGATTTGAAAATCATCAACAAGCCTATTGTGTATAACAAGCAAAGAGCTGATACAGCAACCAATAGTTGTGAAATCTGAAGCGTTTACAGTTGCCTTATAAGCAACAATACCTACATAACCATATTGCTGTGCGTAAAGGGCGGCTGCTTCTTCGTCAGTTTGTTCCGGAAATGCGCTTCTCATGGTTTCAATATTTGATGATGCCATCTGTACTTGTCCTTTGTATTAAAGTTGGTGAGTATATATTCTATTAACCAAACCCTGTAATTGATCATTCCAGTGCCTAAAATAAAAATTATTTAGCCTGTGATGAGGCAAATGGAATTGTCCTCATGATGGACGAAGGAACATAAAAACAAAAAAACTTTTGGGGGATTGTACTTGCATAGTCTGGGTTTCTCAAAATTTTAATGATGCGGGGGATTTGAGATTATTAAAATTCAATCACAATATTGTACCGGGTCATTTCTGTCATTCGTCCAGCGCACACCCAATTGTTATGTGGAAATAATGAGTTTATAACATTTTGCCTCTCTTCATCAGAAAGGGTTCCAGTAATCCTCTCTTCTTTAAAGCCATATTCTTTAACATGGGCAACAAAGTCACCTTGTTGAATATCTCCTGATGATGTTAACTCTTGATCGATATTCTGAAACATAGTCGATGGAGGATTGATCATTGCGCCTCCAGCCATACTTAAGACGTCATTTTCAATGACAGCACACACAGATTTAATAGTACTCATATCTTCTCCTTTTTTGAATTTGGTTCTGACCGCAACCGCCATGAACTTTTGAAATCTGTGGTTTATCCGTCAGCATTTCACTTGTTGGAATTAAGTAAGGTGTCCCCCGAACTCCTCCCCGAACTCCCTGTCCCCCGAACTCCCCTGAACTCCAAATGGAAGATTAGGAAGCAACTGGTTTGGAAAAGAAAGATAAGATCTGATCATTTTTAAGTAATTTAATAATACACTCTCTTATGGCTAATTCAAATGCAGGAGTTAGGGCATAAGCATTACCAAATTTTTGTTCATCAACAAATTGAAATTTTCTCCCATCGCTTAATTCAACATTTAGCACAACTGAAATTTCAAAAAGCCAGGCCCCTTCTCTACAGCTCACTTTGTCTATGGATAGTTTTAGCTTCTTTTCTGCATTCTTGCTCTCTTGAATGCCCATTTGAGAAATCGCATCAGTTAAAATATTCGTTGCAATATCTGTAACTTTATAATAATCACTCCAAAAATGATGTACTATTACTAATTTGCAAAAATCAATATCACCTTTTTGTTGGCAGTTGTTCATTATGGCAACTGGGTTTTTGATATCTAATTTTTGGAGTTGTTCAACAGGGATTTTCCTAGATACTAAATTAGGATGATGATTCATTGCACAACTGCTGAATATAAATGATAATATTGTTAATAGTATTAATCTCTTTTTCATTTCCCTCTCCTCTTTTAATTTTTGATATTTTGAACTTCCTTTGGCAATTTTAATTAGGATAATAGTTAATTCTTACAATTCGGTGCTGACCGAAGTCAGCACCGAATTCAGGAGGTGGAGCCGCCCGAACTTTGCTCTTCTGCGGTCGCGTCTTTTTGCGACCCGTAGCAAGAGCATTGTTGGAATTCCTATTGCACTACTCGAAGCACAGTGCGGGATGTCGTTGTCATGCCCGTCCCGCTGCAGTGATAACACCGCTGCGTTCCGAATCCGACATCGGTGTGCTGCGAAGTTTCTCCGAGGCCATTACAAGCGTCACATCGGCAATCTGAATAAATGGTTTCATCCGCAAAACAGATGGCTAATGCTTTAGCTTTTTCCTGGAAGACCTCCTCCTTTCCCCAAGATGTGCCATCCAAAAACAAAATAAGATTATCTTTGAGATTATGCTTCATGATGGCAGCCGAGGACAATCCTTCCCAGAACTTATTATTTTCCATTAGAAACGGACTCTGCTTAACGACATCAACAATAGAATCTGTTAATGTTTCTTGGAAAAAACGTTGGAGAATGACAGTGTTAATACCGCATCTCAAATGATGACTGCCATTATTAATCTCAGTGATATAAGATAACAGATCCAGGTCGCTGATTCTGGTTTTACGATCCAGTTCTTCAATTGCTCGGTCTGCAAACCGGCTTTCATAAAATTGCTTGTCTAACAACAGTCGCCTGAGTTGAGATGCGTCCAACCGGGAACAGTAAAGATCAATCAGGAGATGGTCATAGTTATCATAGGGAGAGTCTGAAGCGATACCGGCGATCAATGCTACAAATTGATCTTCAGTTGCGTCAATAATTTTAAAAACCTCTTTTTTTAAGTTTTCTTCAAGGCTTGGCAGTTGATCTTTCAGTATCTTTGGAATAAGATAGTACTCACTACCCTCTTTCTTAACAAGTATTGTTCGCATCAATTTGATTTTCATCAAAAAATCAGACACTTTAGGAAGTGCAATGCAATAAGCATCAAAATGATTTTGATACTTAAGTGGATGAATATTGATCATAAACTCCCAAATATCACTATCTCTGGTGATAAGGTTTGCGATATCGACTGTGAATTTTCCATGATTTTCCGGATAGAAAAACGAATATTTAAAAATATTAGGCGGCAATGGTCCCATCGTGATGGCTTGTTTGAAAAATCGCAGCCGGGTCTCGTGTCTATAGTTGCTACTCTGGAAACCGGATAAAAAGAAAAATGACTCGGTTATTCTGTCAAACAGCATGGTCTGGATCTGTTCAAATCTGCCGGGATCTTTCCGTCTGACGGCACCCATGTCGATGAACAATAGATTTTCAAGAATGGATTGTTTGCTGATCGCGTCCAAGGCTTCTCGAACTGTTTCCAGATCAACGTCTGACTGCAGTATTGCCGTAAGCCCCTCTTCGTTATCCCGTATCTTTTCAATCGCCCTCGACCTGACCGCCTTGTCGTGATGTTGCCATTTAGGTTTAAATAATTGTTTGAAAAACAATGTCTTGCCTCCCCACTACCCCGAAAAAATCATTTGAATCGAAAATAATTATCACCCCCATGACACTGACCACCAACCCAGAATCTGCGGTTTATCCGCAGCATTCTGTGGTTGGGATATCCATTATCATTTCCACGGTCCAGGTGCCTTCCATTTTCCAGGGTTTGATTTTTCAGAGGAGAAATATGAAATGGCAGGAGATAAGAATTCTTTTATCCCTATGACAATATCTCGTAATTTTTTAGGGACATGCTCCTGATTGAGTCTTTTCCAGAAGGCGGTCCATTGACCTTGTTTGGAATCAATGAACGAGTCAGAAAATGCGGCTATTTCCGAGGTGATTTGTGTCCCTCGACGTTCAAAAGTCTGGCGGATCGCTTCGGTAAGAATGACACCGTCAAAATCAAATAATCTGGCCAAAAGCCAGATGTCGTAAAAGTCTTTCATCCGGCTGTTTAAAACTCCAAGTTTAACCATTGCTTCAAGCTTTTCTGCTATTGAGCTTTCCCGGCTGTAGCAGTTCAGTTGAGGTGCAGGGAAATCAAGCAGGGTTGGGAGTTCGTGCATTTCAGGTCCAGGGTGGACCGCATCTCCAAATCCTATGTCAATCTGCATATGGATTATCGCTTTTTCCAAACTTCCGTGAAATCGGATCCTTATCCCCTCATAATCTGCGTCTTCGGTAATTTGCTCACTTTTGATGGAATCAGGATCAAAAAACAATCCGTCCGGTTCCACATCAACAGCGAGAATATCACGAACCTGTTTGATGATTTCTGACTCCTTATTGCTTGTTATTCCAAGCATATCAATGTCCATGGTTGGGCGGATTTCAGGTGTATCCCAAACCCTCAGCATCAATGCTCCCTTGAGAACAAACCGGTTTAAATGGGCAGATAGGGAAAACCTGTAAAGGAATCTTTCAATTGCATAGTACTGGAGCAACTCGTTAAATGGTCGCCGATCTGTCCTGGCACGGTCAAGAAGCCGATGCCTGACAGATGCAGGAACATTTTTAACAAGCTTCATGCAAATGCCTCCAAATATGGCATCATCACGCTATCAATCCTACAGATTTTCCCATATTTTATCAGTTTGGTCAGATCCGTTTTTTTCCTTTCTCGATAGAGTTTGAATGCTTCCAGAACGATATCCATACCAATTTTATTTCGAAATTTGAAACAGTCGGCCAGTGTTTTTTCCATATTGTAAATTTTTACAGGAACCCCATCAATCTGAAGCGTTTCAATGCCTGCAATGTAGGCATTTTCTGAAAATTGATGAGGTTGCACAGGAGGGTAGTCCAGAGAAGGAGGCCTTGATCCTCTGGGTATTGCCACTGAAACTGAATGTGGGATCTGGGTTGTGATCCCGTGAAACGCCAGTGCCGAGATAAGGCAAATTACAGAATTCGGGAATCTGAGACTGACAGTTACCAGATCAGGATTGCCAATCGGTGGTAGATCCTTAAGGCGATAAACCCCCCGGCTTATCTGCTCTATAATACCTTTATCCTTTAGCCTATAAAGCATATATCGGGAAATACCACGCTTGATCGCCTCGTTCATACGAAGCTGTCCACCATTTTCAAGGAATATTTTCTTAGGATCTTTTTCCATTAGCACTCAAGACATATTGTTTCCAGTTAATATTATATGATGACAATATGTCTGATTTTGATAAAAAAATCAAGGTTCGGAAAAAATAGTTGTGGTTTGCCAATATTAGATCATTATACAATATCAGTGTATTGCGGGTTTTTAAAATTCATTGTCAATACCAAATGAACCTGATATTCAGTTGTGCTTCTTGCTGAAAATTAAATAAGGAGCACAAAATGTATCGGGCGTTAATCCGGCTGATGACTTTCCAGTTCTGAGGGTGTTTAGTACTTCGAAAGCAGCATAAAATCAACCATTTTCAACCCACATTTTTTCATTTCAACCCATAATTGCTTCTGTTTTTCATTTAACAAGTCCATAAATCCCCCTGTAATTTCCGGATAGTCCTCATATTTTTTACCCTTTTTTTCATTTAGGGCTGGCGTCCCACATTATTTTCTGCTATATAATTTTTTATGGAACCTTTAGTTATCAGAAACAGAAAAATTACTGCTCAAGATTTACAATTTATTCAATCTGTCGTTCATGAATATTGGGGCAAAGGCAGAACTCAAATTTCAAAAATCCTATGTACAAAATGGAATTGGGTCCAGCCCAATGGACGACTCAAGGACATGGCCTGTCGAGAAGTCCTTTTGACTTTGTATAGAAAAGGTCTGCTCGACTATCCACCACCTCTCCAGAGCAGCAACAATGTAAAAAGGGCTGTTTCTAAAATTCCAGTCAAAGAAGAACCTATCAATTGCCATGTTAATGATCTTGATCCTATTTGGATCAAAATGGTCAGAAACACTGACCAGGAACCGCTTTATGACAGCCTTGTGGATCAATATCATTACCTTGGTCATGCTCAAATTGTGGGCAACTATCTTAAATACATGGCTTTTGCAGGAGAGACCCCTGTTGCATGCATTGGCTGGGGGTCTGCGGCCTGGGCTGTTCAATCCAGAGAAGAATTTATTGGCTGGACAAAGCCAGTTAAAAATAAAAATCTTCATTTTGTGGTGAATAACACCCGATTTTTGGTATTGCCATTCGTAACAGTGAAGTGTCTTGCTTCCAAGGTCTTGGCGCTGAACATTAAAAGAATCTCTTCTGACTGGATTAAGGTTTACAATTATCCTTTGTATATGCTGGAGACCTTTGTTGAACAGGAGCGTTTTAAAGGCACATGCTACAAGGCTTCCAACTGGATACAGGTGGGAGAAACAAAAGGAACATCTAAAAAGGGTCATAAACATTTGAAACATGGGAAAATCAAGGATGTTTACCTTTATCCTCTTGATAAGAACTTTAAAAAGTTGTTGGTAACCTGAAGGCAAAACCAAGATGACATCTCTTGATAAATTCAATATCAGCAGTGTCAGTAAAAAACTCAATAAAATTAATTTTAAACTCTCAGAGACCAATGATGTTCTTTTCCCTTGTTTTGTCCTTCTTTCAAATTACAGATTCAAAAAACAGCATGTCAACATTCTGCCCAATGGTGATGTCCAGGGCGGGTATGCAAAAATGGTCACTTCTCTGATTGATTTTTCTTTTATCCGGTCTTTGACTGCATCGTGCTACACCATTAAAAGTCCGCCTGCCTATGATCCTCCATCTCTTTTTCTGCTTGAGCTGTTTCGCTACATTAACCGGCATCAAAATATGGATAAATTTCTTGAAGTCCTGCGGGATATGGATCGAGGACGGGCCTATCGCAGGTATAGTGGACTTTCTGACTCTATCCCCACTAAAGGAACCTTTTCCAATTTCAAAACCAGACTTGGTGTCGAACTGTACAATAAAATCTTTCATACTCTTGTAGATATTTTTTATCAGCTTCAAATGATTACCTTTAAGATTATCGCCCATGACGGCACGCTGTTCCCGACAAGAGCCCGGTACAAAGGATGTACCTGGTTTTCTGATAAGTGCTCATGCATTGATGTCCATGATATTGTGTTCCGGGTGAAAAAGCAAATTATGTACCGGCTCAACAATCTTAATATTGTCAATCTTGACAAGGCGTTCAGGATAAAATGCGAATGCCCATTTGTGCCTGAAGGCAAGGTCATGAAAAAAACGCCTAAAGTAGAAGTCCTTTCCATAAAGCTTGAATTTATTGATGAAAAACCGTCTCAAAATCAGATGAATACTGCCATGCTTTTTGGCGTGAAAGAAGAACTTGATAAGCAGAGGATGGTTATCAATGTTATTCGTTCCAACCTGTTTGAAATAAATCCCTGTGAAGGGTATGCAAAGTTCAGGTGCCCCAAAATTCCAAAAGATACCGATGCCAGGATCGGTGTTCGCAGAGACCCCCAGAATGCCAGCAGAAAACAGAAAATATTTGGATACAACCTTGTGCTTTCAACCTCTGTTGAGCTTGACCTCAATCTTGAGCTGCCTGTGGCAGCAACCAATATTGCCGGCAATGGCGAAGAAGGCAAAAAAATCATTACGAATACTGAACAGATCAAAGCCCACCATGGCAGTGTTACAAAAATTGATATTGCGGATGCCAAATATGATACCATTGAAAATTATGCCTGTTTAAGGGAGAACGGTTCTATTCCCATCATTGATTACAATCGAAGAAACGAAAAAATTACCAGTGAGGCTCTCAGGAAAAGAGGGTATGACCAGAACGGATGGCCCTATGCTCCCTGTGGTATCCCCACAAAGCCCAATGGATTTGACAAGAAACATCAACGCCACACTTTCTGCTGTTTCAAGCAATGTCTCGATTTAAAAGTTACGGGCATTAAAAATATCCAGAAAAATTATAATATGGGTGCCTGTGCATATGTAAAAAACCGTACCGGGTTCTCTAAACATACATATATCAAGGACAATCCAAGGCTTATCAACGAAGTACTCAGGGGAACAAAGCGGTTTAAAATGATCCAGCGGTATCGGTCAGCCTCGGAAAGAGCAAACAGCACGATCAAGGAAGATTTAAAGATCATTGAAAAGCCCATTGTATATAATAAGGTAAGGGCAGACATACTGGCCCAGATTGCTGCAATCGCTCTGCTTCTGAAAAGAGCTTTTTCGTTTATCGTCAAAATATCCATGCTGTTTACAAAGTATCGATCATCTAATGATCCGGCCATTGCCATAAAGCTACAACCTCATGTTGTCCCACAGTGTATCTTGTCTCTAATTCAGAGAGAGTGACCTCCTTTTTGCCCTGATCAAACCTGCCTGTTTTAAGGGCCAATTCACGGCTCAAGGTCTTCCTGTTGCCATTCAGAAATTTCTCCAAAATTCTTTTCTTGCTTTTAATCCTAAACTCTCCTCTTTTTACAATTTTTGATTGAAATTATGGTTCTAAATTTGTTTTAGGTCCAGATTGATCTGTAAAACTCTGTTTTCCCCGGCTGTATTAAACACGCTCGACTTAAACAGTAGTTTGAGATCAAATTATCATGCATTTTTTCCCTGATTCTTTTTTGGCTAACCATCATCCGAACAGTTGGTGAATACCTGAAACGGTGGAATTTTACACCTCAAAAGCCATTGAGGAAAGCCTATAAACAAAATCCAAAGGCTGTTGAAACTTGGCTGAAAGATGAGTATCCAGCTATTGCAGAAAAAGCCAAAAAAGAAAATGGGGAAATCCACTGGGGAGACGAAACCGGCCTTTGCAATGACAGCTATCATGGAAGAAGTTATGCTCCCCGCGGAGAAACACCGGCAATCAAATTGCATCCAAGATGCAAACGTGTAAATTTGATTTCAACTGTGACCAATCAAGGCAAGGTTCGATTTATGGTTTATAAAGATAAGATGAATTCTCAGACACTGATACAATTTATGAAACGGCTTATCAAAGATTCTGAACGAAAACTGTTTCTTATCCTGGACAATTTGCGGGTTCATCACAGCCATATGGTTGAAGACTGGTTGAAAGACCATAAAACCCAAATAGAGGTTTTCTTTTTACCAGCCTATTCACCGGAATTAAACCCGGATGAGTATCTGAATTGCGATTTGAAAATTGGTGTCCACAGTAAAGTTCCAGCCAGGACAAAAGAACAACTGGCAAAAAAGACCTTGTCACATTTACGAAAGTTGCAAAAGCTACCAGGCCGTGTGAAAAATTACTTCAAACATCCAAAAATTTCCTATGCAGCCTGATTGATGTATTTAATTGCCGGAGTAATACCAAAAAGAAGACTTAATCTTTGATAATAAATTTGTCAATGATTACAGGTATTAGCTAGTTTTTCGGAAGGACAGGTGAAATCCGGTTCATTGTTTTTGTTGTGATTAGTTATAATGTTCCCGATACCAGGGTGATTTGATTATGGCCCGAGAACCTTTTTACTTTTGTCTGTCAATAATCAAAAGTTCTGTCATAACTTCATGTAAACACCTGAAACCTATCAATTAGATCTTTCAATTTGACAAAATCAACCTAATTTCCATACATTCTAAGGCTTTTGACTTTTTGGAAATCTTTTTCAGCCAACTCTTTTTTCCCCAATTTCACATATGCTCGAGCCCTGTTAACTAAACAACGACTAAATGATGGATTCAATTTTAGGGCTGCATTGTAATCCCTTATTGCTTTTTCATACTCATCGTTTGTTGAATATGTATACCCTCTATCATTATAGAAATTAGGATCTCCAGGGTAAATTTTGATCGCTTTATTAAAATTTTGAATTGCCTTTTCATATTGGCCTGTATCTGCAAAAGCTGCTGCCCGGAAATAGTAAGAATATGGATACTTGGAATTTTTTTCAATTGCAGTCGTCAGATCTTTGATTGCCTTGTCGTTCCTTTCTATTTTATGAAATAATTGTCCTCGGGAATAATAACTTCTCCAATCATTTTGTGATAATTTAATTGCCGTGGTATAATCTTTTATCGCGTTTTTATTTTCACCTTGTTTTTCATATACTTCGCCCCTTTTATAATAGTAATTACCATTATTAGGATTCAAGTCAATTGCTTTGTTGTAATCATCTATAGCATTATTTAACAACCCTCTTGACTCCCAAGCAACTCCCCTGACAAAGTACCCTTCCGAAAAACCAGGTTCAAGTCTGACAAATCGATAAAAATCGTCCAATGCTCGATCAAAATTTTTTAATTTCATGTACTCATTGCCTCTATGATAATATGCAGGTGCATATCTCGAATTGATTCTGATTGCTATAGAAAAATCTTTGATAGCATTACTTGGCCTTTTGGCAGCAACCCAACATTCACCTCGTTCACTATACAATTGAGCATCTTTAGGTTCCGTCTTGATTAATCGAGAATATGCTTCAATTGCCTTGTCATACTCTTTTTTCTTTTTCAGTATTTGAACGATACCATAGTGTGCATTTGTATAGTCTGGTTGCAAGGCAATCGCTTGATTATAATCTTCTAAAGCCCGATCAACTTTTCCAAGTTGTAACCATGTATTTGCCCGCCAGAAATATTTTTCATGATCAGATGGATTCAGTTTGACAATAATATTATATAACGCCAGCGTCCTTTTGAATTGTTTCTGTTTGAAATTTGCTTGAGCCAGTTCAATAAGCTCATTAAGATATTTAGGGTAAATTTTCACTGCTTTGGATATATCGGCGAACGCTTCTTCAAACCGCTCATTTTCAAGATAAGTATTCCCTCTGTTCCATAGCAGTAAGTAAGAGTTTGGATCCAACGTAATAGCTCGGCTATAATACATTAAAGTTTTTTCAATATCTCCAAGATCTTTGTATGCAATAGCGATATTCAAAAGTATTGAGGAATCTGTAGGCGCTATTTCAATAGCTGTCTCTATATCTTTTTTGGCCGCTTTATGCTGTTTTTTCTTTGCCAAGAGGCGAGCCCTGTTTGTATAAGGTAATGCAAAGTTTGGATTCAATTTAATAGATTGACTGTAGTCATCAATAGCTTTGCCAAAATTACCCATCAATTCAAGTACATATCCCCGGTTGTTATAAGCCCATGCATCTTTAGGGTTTTTTTCTAATGCTGTGTTATAATTTTCTAATGCTTTCTCATATTCACCCAAATTTCTATAAGCCAGTCCTAAATGACCAAAAGTATTGCTGCTGGGATCAATCTGTATCGCGCGCTTCAAATCTCTTAAACCATGTGTTTTGTTGCCTTGCGAAATATAGGCAAGCCCTCTGTCAATATATACGTTGGCATTTGATGAATTGATTGAAATTCCTCTTGTAAAATCACGAATAGCATTTCCTAAATCTCCTTTAGCCATATATACTTTAGCCCGATTCCAATAATAAGTATAACTATTAGGGTTAAGAGCGATAGCCGTTGCAATATCATTGAGCGCACTTGCCAGATCGCCTGTTTTTTTTGCAATTTCTCCTCTAAGCATATGAAACTGTGGATTACCCGAATTTCTGGCAATACATCTGTCCAGAAGATCAATGGCTTCAATATATTTTTTTTGAAAATTATAAACGGTTGCCAGACTATAACGGGCGTCATTGAAATCCAGGTCAATTATCAACGCATTTTTGTAGGCCCCAGCAGCTTTTTCATACTTACCTAAATCCTGGTAGGCTTTCCCAAGCGCCAGGTAATTTGGGGCCGATTTTTTAATTTTCAAGGCTTTTTGCGCATCAAACAGATTAAGCTCAAAAAGTCCTTTTTTTGCATATAACCCAGCCAGTATTTTTTTCGCTTCTTCATTTTCTGGATCGTATTTTCTTACTGCTTTAAAAAATTTCACTGCATTTTGATAAGCGTTTTCATCGGATGGATCTTGTTTTAGATCATTAAGATATATCTTTCCCAAAGCTTTATTTGCATTAACAATACTCTCATCCAGTTTTAAAGCGTTCACCAAACTGTTCCTTGCCAATTCTTTAAGTCCTATTCCCATATAGATATTTCCAAGTACCGAGTGCGAGTATCCATATTTTGGGTTTTCTTTAATCGCCTTTTTAAGACGGGGGATAACTACATTTTTTAAATCATCATCTTGGGTCATTTCTAATAAATCAATCATTGCAAGTATATATGAGGGGGGGGCAACATATGGATGATTTATATATTCTGGAGATAGCTCAAGACCTTTTTGAACAGCTTCATAGGCCTTTTGATATTTTATAATATCCTGATTTATAATCCCAGCCCAGAGCATCAGATGGCTTAACTGGCAATAATTTTTCCCCACATCTGGATCTATCCGAATGGCTGATTCAACCTCTTCAATCGCTTTATCGAACTCAAGCGGATTCTTGGTTTTTAGGAATGCCGACCAATGTTCATCTGATGTTTCCATGTGTTTCTGGACTGCTGTATTCTCAGCATCTTTTTGAACAACCTTTACATTATCCTTCTCAACGCACGAAATTGATAAAAAGCATAGTAAAATTACTATATATATCCATCTGTTAAAACACACTGTATTCCTCCTTTTCATTTCAAACTCATCTCGGCTTATAACCAAGCTCCCGGGCTTTTTTTAAATATTTTTCTGATTCTTCAAACAGATCAAGGTAACCTGCTGCAAGGCCTTGGCAATAGTATAGTTCACCATTTTCAGGTGCCAATATAATACCTTGCTCAATCAACGTAAAAGCTTTTTTATATTCTCCTTTAACTAAATAATACCGTGATAGCTTTATTAGGTTGCCCACATGTTTTGGATCTTTTTCTAACTCTGCCATTAACAATGCTAAACTATCTTTTTCAGATCTTTTTTGAAAAACAACTTTCCATTGCCATTTATCTAAAGCCTCCGTGATTTCTTTTATAGCAAGTTGTATATGCGTTTGTTTAATTCTGTTCTGTTTTAATGAAAAAATAGATTTAATTTTCACCATATCTTCTTTTGAAATGACTTCTTTGTTAAATGAAAAATAATCTGTCTCAATCGACTGGGTGTCTGGCAGAGATTTAACGATCAATTCTTGATCTGGTGAATGACAGACCCACTCTGAAACAAACGTTCTTGGGTATTTATAAAGATAATCGTTTT
Source organism: Pseudomonadota bacterium (assembly GCA_018821715.1). GTDB lineage: Bacteria > Desulfobacterota > Desulfobacteria > Desulfobacterales > Desulfobacteraceae > Desulfobacula. The sequence continues at coordinate 12,624 of JAHJLN010000114.1, forward strand.
CCCGGTGCTCATTTTTTAAAAATTCGCCTACCTCTGGGAAAAACAGTTGGAAACCTACATAATCTCCTTCATAATAAAATGACTCCTTAAGTTTCTTAGCTGGATATTCAACCCCGAATTTAAACCCAGCCTTCAAGGGTAAATTTATTTGATTCAGATGAGAAACAGAAAAATCTAATAACTTGACGTTCTGATAATCCAATGAATTTAGTATAAAATCCTTTTGATCATCTGGAGAAAATTTAGTTAAATAATGTTTATATACTGCAGCCAAGCTCCCCGATATCATAAGCTGGACATCGATTATAAATTGATTCTCTTCATATTTGAATGCTTTAGTGATCCCATATTTGTTATCATCTGGTTTTATATCCGGTATCTGGATAATCTTCCCACCATCCCCGGTTACAACAAAAACTTTCCTTCCTTGCTCAGAAAAATTCAGGAAGGGAAAAAATAGAATTTCTGAGGCTGTGTCAACAAAACAGTCTTCTTTTTTACCAGGGATGTAGACAATCACATGTGAAAAATTCAGATGGGGTACCTTCCAATTCGTATCTCGTCCCACTCCTGGATTAATTAGGGCAGGATAGGCCTTTATACCAATTGCTTTAAGCATAGAAATAATAAGCATGACCTGATCCTTGCAATCCCCATATCGATTTTCCAAAGTTTGAATACTGGAATGCGGTTCGTAAGAACCCCGATTCAATTGTGCATAAACATATTTTATATTTGAGTGGATGTAATTCACTATATTATAAATTTTTTCCTTCTGGTCCTGAGTTTTAGATGTCAGATTTTCAGCCAGCTTTTGAATTGCAATGGAGGGGGTTGCTTTTCCTGCAAATTTTATAGCGCTCCAATGATCGATTGTCTCCCATTTAAGAATGGAGCCTGCAAACACTGCCGGCAGACGATCTCCCATAGGGGGCATATTGGGTTCAAGGGTAACTGATGGAAGGTTTTTAATTACCCAGGTATACACCGCTGTTGCGTTTTGTTTTTTAATCTTTGGTTTTGTCTTTACTTGGATCAAATCGTAAATGATGTCTAACTTATTAGACGTTAAAGTTAATTTCGACAGAAATACTGGATCCACTCGGCTCATTTGATGTCGTGAAGGGTTATAAGGAATCATGTTAAAATAAAATTGATCAAACCAATTATGTTCTATTTTATTTTCTTTTCTGATTCGAATTTTATATTCAAAACATGACCCCACTTTTAATGCAGGGAAACTAAATGTATACAATTTTAAATTTGAATAGCTTTCAACGTCGTAATCTTGTGGTTCAGTTTTTATCTGTATCGCATCTTTTGAAACATTGATTATTTTACCATCAGGTTGAATTGTTCTTGCGTATTCAAGCTCTATCCGCTCATAAAATGAATCAAAATGTAATCCCATCTGGCTGTAATCAGATGTGGCTTTAGTATCAAATATCTCACCGATAACGTGGATTGTTTTTGTCATGGCACCACTCTTCTCGATAAAGACATCCTCGTCTTTCAGTAGGATCACAGCACCAATATTCGTCTTTGTTTTCTCAGCCCGATACTGTTTTTTTAAACGATTCACCTCATCCATTTGTTGGGAGGGTAATTGCTCAGCATATAATCCAGTATTCAAAAACAATAATCCAAATAATAGTAAAATAGAATTAAGCAAGGTTATCAGTTTTTCAGAATTCATATACATCCCATTAACACCGGCTACTATTAATTTTCGGCTTTTGTACAAAACAAAGGCAAAAAATGCAATATAACAATCAACATGCACCTGTCTATCAGAAAAAATAGATCTGGAAAAAATTATAGTTAAATTTGAAACAAGAACAGGTCACAAATTAATAATTTAATGAA
>JAHJLN010000115.1 GCA_018821715.1 Pseudomonadota bacterium
ATATTTTTACCAGTGATATTTTTGAATGGTATTTAAACAGCTGAATCGCATCTTTTGTTATGCCTTTATACTCCGCCACTGCCCTGACCTTTCCCAGCATCAAAGGCGTTTTCAGACAGGCTTCACACACATGGTTTTCATTAAAACTCTTATGAAACCTGACCCCGCATTTTGTGCAAAACGGGGAGTCAATGGGATAAAATCCGGCAGTCATGCAAGGATCACAAAAACAGGTCGCCATCGTAAGGGGTTCAACTACATCAGGATCAATATAGACACCGCATTTTAAGCACTTTAACGGATATAACAGCTGCTCAAAAATCCGGATACTTTTTTTTAATGCTGATACAGGATATGTTCTGTAATAATCCTTGAAAACCTTGAACATGTTACCTGTTCTCCTCTACTGATCCGGGACACAAGGTCTGCGGTCACTTTTCCTGTTCCAAGAGTATTGGCGACACCTTTTCTGACACAGTCCCCTGCTGCTTGCCACCCCATATGATCCAGCATCATGGCTCCGGATAGAATAAGAGAACAGGGGTTTGCCACATCCTTTCCTGCAATATGGGGCAGTGTCCCGTGGGTCGTCTTGAAGACAGCACAGTCATCACCGATATCGGCTCCGGGCATCATACCGCCCCCCCCGACCCGGGCCGTGAGGGTGTCTGACATATCAACCCCGTTCAAATCAGGGCAGACAATAACATCAAAATTTCCCGGCCTGAGCAGAATTTCAGGAAATATCATGTCGGCTATCCTGTCTTTTATGATCACCCTGCCGTCCGGAACAAGGCCTTCATACTTTTCAAAGACCTCTTCTTCGGAAATGATCAGATGACCAAACCGTTCAAACGCTGCCTTGTACCCCCACTTTTCAACCCCTCCTGCTGCAAATTTCATGACATTTCCGTTATGCATCAGAGTAACGCTTTTTCGATGATTCTCAACTGCATATTCAAACGCCTTGATCACAAGACGTTTTATTTTCTCCTGTGACATGGGCTTGAGCCCCATGGCGCGGGAAAGCGGAAGCTCACAATTGAGTTCACTTTTCAACAGTTCCAGAAGTTTTATGGATCTATGGGGCCTTGATTTTTCTATATTTTCCCTGAACACAACAATATCAATCTTTTCAGGATGTTGAACAGAGGTGAAAATCGGTGGCAAATATTTTACAGGCCGAACGCAGGCATACAAATCAAGCCTGTGTCGAATTCTTGTGTCAAGATTTTCGATTCCTTTTTCCGTCGGAATTGACAAAGGACCTTTAATGACAACCCTGTGGTCTTTTATGAGGGAAAGCGCTTCATCCGACAGCCATTGCCCTGTTTTTTCATGACTTTTTTCTCCTGCTATAATTTCAAGCCATTTAATTTTCCTTTGAGAATGAAAGGCGCTTTTTACAGCTGCATCCAGGACCCTTTTAGCGGCAGGCCAGATATCATTACCGATTCCATCTCCTTTGATAAACGGGATGATGGGAAAATCAGGCACCTGCAATTGATTTGCAGTATCAAAAGATATCCTTTCTGGCATCATTTTTTTTTCCGGATCGATCTGTTGTTTCAGGTTCGCTGTCGAAGGGCTTCATACATGGCAATACCACCTGCTACAGATGCATTTAGAGAATTAATGTTCCCTCTGTTGGGGATGGACAACAAAAAATCACACTCTTTTTTTACAATGGGTCTGATCCCTTTATGCTCTCCGCCGATAACAAGGGCAATATTTCCAGTCAGGTCAGCGCTGAACAAAGCAGTATCACCGTCTGCATCCAGACCGGATATCCATACCCCGTTTTCTTTCAATGATCTTAAAATAGAGGCGGTATTGGTGATCATATAAATATCGGCATGCTCCATGGCACCGGCAGAACTTCTGGATATGGTTGAAGAAGGGCTGCAAGAACGGTCTTTTGGAATAAGAATATAATTCACTCCGGCACAGAGAGCTGTTCTGATTAATGCGCCAAGATTATGGGGGTCTTCAATGTTTTCAAGGATCAAAATAAAACAAGGCTCTGAATTTTTTCTGATCATGGTCACGATTTCATCAGCTTTTTTTACAGGGAAAAAAGAAGTTTGGGCCACTATTCCCTGGTGCTTTGAAAAGTCTGTCATCTTGTCTAAAAGCTCAGGATCAACCGTCTCAATTTGAATGTTTTTTTGCCGGGCAAGGGCCTCAATTTCCTGTACTCTTTGTGGAGTTCTTTTTTTTGAGATCAGTATCTTATAAAATTTTCTTTTCTGTGCTCTCAATGCCTCATACACTGAATGGAAGCCAAACAGGATATCGTTTTTCTCTTTCATTGTTCAACCCATTTCTTTTTTGAAAATCAGGCAAAGCGCTTCTGTGGCCTGATCAAGATCATCATTAACCACCACGTATTGATACTTGTCTTTTTGGTCCATCTCTTGTTTTGCATTCTCAAGTCGCCTGGCAATGACCTGTTTTGAATCGGTTCCCCGGTTTTCAAGCCGTTGAGACAAAATTTCAAAAGAAGGCGGTAAAATAAAGATGGTCACGGGTTTAAGATCAGATACCATCATCTGCTTTGCCCCCTGGACATCAATATCCAAAATAAGGCTTTGACCTTTTTCAAGGCAGTTTCTTACAAATTCCTTGGAGGTGCCGTAATAATTATCATGAACTTTTGCCCATTCCAGCCAATGATCCTGGGCTATTTTTTGCTCAAACTCTTCGGGACTGATAAAAAAATAATCAAGGCCGTCCTGCTCACTTCCCCTCGGGTTTCGCGTGGTGTGGGATACGGAATAAGACAGGGTTTCAAACCTGCCTAATACCTTTCTTACCAGGGTTGTTTTACCGGCGCCTGAAGGAGCGGATATGACAAACAGCTTTCCTTTTCCTGTCATGGGGCTACACTTCTGCCTGGTTCATCAGGGATTCAAACCTGTGGGAAACCGTCTCTGCCTGAATAGCAGAAAGGATGACATGGTTGCTTTCCGTAATGATAACCGCCCGGGTCTTTCTGCCGTGGGTCACGTCAATCAGGCGTTTTTCCTCTTTTGCCTCATCCTTGACCCGTTTCATGGGAGATGAATTGGGAGACAAAATTGCCACGACTTTTTGGGCCACAACCGTGTTTCCAAAGCCTAAATTTAAAAGGAGCTGTTCCATGGGTCCACCTTTTTTAATATATAAACATTATTCAATATTTTGTACCTGTTCCCTGATCTTTTCAAGCTCTGATTTCAGATCAACTACGGCATGGGACAAGGACGCACTTCCGGCCTTTGATCCAATGGTATTAAATTCCCTGTTAAATTCCTGGATTAAAAAATTAAGTTTTCTTCCTTCGGAGCCTTCTGAATCGAGAATCTCCCTGAACTGTTTGATATGACTGTAGAGCCTTACGATCTCCTCGGACACATCACTCTTGTCGGCAATGATGGCTGCCTCCTGGGAAATCCTGACCGGATCCAATTCTTCTGTATCCGTAGTTAAAAAAGAGATTCTGTCCATAAGCTTTTTCTTATAAATCAATGGAATTTCTTTGGCATCTGTTTCAATCTGCTTTAAATTCTTTTCAATATAATCCATTCTTGTGCAAAGATCGACGTAAAGGTTTTTTCCTTCCTTTTTGCGCATCAGGTCCAGCTGATTACCGGCTTGCTCAATGGTGGGTTTGATTGCCTTCCACAAATTTTGCGAATCCTGCTCTTTTTTAAAAGGAACAATCACATTGCGGGCCGTCAGGATATCTTGCACTGAGATGTCAGATGAAAGGTTCAGCGTGTCTTTTATCTTTTTTAGGGCCTGAAAATAAGACACCGCTTTTGCCTCATCCACTTCAAACTGTTCCAGATCCTTTGCATCATCCTGAACAGACAGCCGGATCTCAATTCTTCCCCTGTCATGAATTTTGGCAATCATCTTTTTAATATCATCTTCAAACACCTGGCAGGATTCAGGGCAATAAAACGCCATATCAAGATGCCGTGAGTTATAGGAACGGATGGTGACATCCACTGTAACCGTGTCATGGGTATTTGAAACTTGAGAAAATGCGGTCATGCTTTTAATCATTTTATTTTTCCTGTGCTTGCTTTTAAATCCAGAAGATATTTATCCCTGACCTTTGATAAAAATGAAATCATAATTTGCGATGCATAATCCGGATATGTCCAGTCCAGAGTTTTGAAACCCTCTTTTTTTGAATACATCAATGTCAGGTCTGCATACATTTTACGACCAATATAAATCCTGTGGGAATATTCCTTGCCGGTTGCCAGGATAAACCGCGATGAGACAAGATATCCCGGATCAAGATTGACCGAACGGTTCCCAGACGTCATAAACCGCGTTTCAAGTTCATTGGTCTTTTCTTTAATCACGGCCAGATCATCCTGTTCAATCAGGCGTTTAAAGGTAAATACTTTACGATACAAAGGAGACCCCATCTCTTTGTAATAATAATCCGTATAAGCAAAATCAAGCCAGCCACTGATCATGTCCACAGGACCGAACGCCTCTTCCAGCATAGGATAGAGCGGTTCAATAGATGCCTTGTCGTTCATGATACAGCCGACCACAAGTTTTGCCGGGTCAGGACTTTTAGGAATACTCATGCTTACAGCGGCTTTGCTTCATCAATGAGCATGATGGGGATATCGTCTTTTATTTCATATAAAAGCCGGCAGGCATCACAGACAAGTCCGTCCTTTTTTTTTGTTAAGTGAATCTCCCCCTTGCATTTGGGGCAAACCAGTATTTCCAATAATTCTTTAGAAACTGCCATTGTTTTCTCCTTTGTTATTCAAGCCCTTTTGAAGCCTGCATGGTTTGAAGTTTAAAATACTCTGCCTTCAGGGCCATTAATTCATCATGGGTCCCCTGCTCTTTTATGGATCCGTTTTTAAGCACAATGATCCGTGAGGCATAGTCAATGGTGGACAGCCTGTGGGCGATCACAAAGGATGTTCTGCCCCTCATCAGGTTTTCCAATGCCTTTTGAACCACCCTTTCAGCTTCAGAATCCAGTGCAGAGGTTGCCTCATCCAGGATAAGGATCGGTGCATTCTTGATCATGGCCCTTGCAATACAGATCCGCTGTTTTTCACCCCCTGAAAGCCTGGAGCCCAGTTCGCCGATTATGGTATCAAATCCTTTGGGAAATCCTTGTATAAAATCAAAGGCATAGGCAGCCTTTGCTGCAGTTTCTATCTCAGCAGCCGTGGCATCCATTTTACCATACCGGATGTTATCTTTCACTGATTCGTTAAAAAGAATCGGTTCCTGGGTCACAATGGAAATATGATCTCTCAAGGACTTGATTGAAAGATCTTTTACATTTTTTCCGGCAATCCGTACCGCACCTTGGGTGGCATCATACAACCGGGGCACCAGATTAACAAGGCTGGTTTTTCCGCCCCCGCTCATCCCTACCAGGGCCAGGACTTCTCCGGGTGCAATTTTTAAATTGATATCCTTTAATGCCGCGGCTTCGGTATCATTGTAGGCAAAGCTGACATGGTCAAACTCCACATCAAGTGTACTTCCGGAAAGTGTTTCAGGCGTGTTTGTTTCTATGATGGACGACGTTTCTTCCAAAACATCAAAAATCCTTGTAGCCGATGCCACCCCTTCCTGGATGGTATTGTTCAACTTGGACAATTTTTTCACCGGATCATAGAGCATCATCACGGCTGTAAGAAAAGAAAAAAAGGTTCCTGGCGTTGAGGTGCCGTTAATCACCCTGAGGCCACCAAACCAGATAATAAAGGCAATCCCCAGCCCGCCTAAAAACTCCATGACAGGAGAAGACAAGGCTTTTGCAATGACTTTTTTCATTTCGAGCTGGAAAAGCCGCTGTGTTTTCTCTTTAAACCGGTTCTTTTCAAAGGCCTGTAGATTAAAAATTTTGATAATTTTACTGCCGGTAAAGGTTTCATGTAAAAATGAATTCAGATCTGCCATGGTTTCCTGGGTACCGGTGGAAAATTTTCTCACACGCCTGCCAAACAGGACAATGGGATAAAACGCCAAAGGCAGAACAATAAAAGCACCCAATGCCAGTTGCCAGTCCCGGTAAAAAATAACAAACAAAAAAGCAATTACCGAGAAAAAATCCCTGAACACATTGATCACTGCCGTAGAAACCATGCCCTTAACAATGTTCACATCATTTGTAATACGGGACATCAGGGCCCCTGTTTTTTCCTTATGGATAAAGGAGATGGGAAGATCCGTTATCTTTTCATACAAAGAATCCCTGAAAAACCGGATGATCTTTTCCCCGATATAATTCATCAAATATTCTGATCCATAGGACCCAAAGCCTTTTAAAAAAAAGACCAGGATGGCAATCCCGGGGATTAACAGGAGCATCTCTTTGTTGCGGTTAATGAAAATATCATCCATTACCGGTTTGACAAGAAGTGCCATGGCACCGTTGGCCGCAGCAACCACAATCATACAGACAGCGGCCAGTGCCAGCCTTTTCCAGTATATGGAAACCAGGGAAATGATCTTTTTCTGACGCGTTTTGGTTAGTTTCGGATTTTTATTATCCATAAACCCTTTTTTATTATACCAAGAGGTATTGTCAATATATAAAAAAAATGAGAGCATAAGTCCCCATGACAAAGACTGCCTTTATACTCAATTTTTTCAAACTTTACAATATGCTATGGCGCATTGGCCTTCCCTTTCTCAAGAAAAACAGGCGACTGAGGCAGGGCTTTCAAAAACGGGTCACTTCTTTGCACCACTCAAAAGCCGATATCTGGATTCAGGCCGCTTCTGCAGGCGAAGCTTACCTGGCTGTGACTCTTCTCAAAAGGCTGTTGCCAAAAACAAAGATGAACGTGCTGGTCACGGCCACAACCTCCCAGGGAATGGATATTTTAAAAACCAGGTTGACCCGTAACGATATCAGTGACTTCATCGATCTAAAGATTGAATGGTTCCCTTTTGACAGCCCCGGCATCATTAAGGACGCTGTAAAAGCCATCAATCCTCGTATCATGGTTCTGCTTGAAACAGAAATCTGGCCTGGACTGCTCTTTTACCTGAAACTAAACCAGACAAAAATTTTTATCATCAATGCAAGGCTTTCCCAAAAAAGCTTTAACCTTTATCTGAAAACAAAGTTTCTATGGAAACACCTGGCACCGGATTTTATTCTGGCAACTTCAGATCAGGATGCAAAAAGATATCAACATATTTTTGATAAAACCACGGTTAAAACCATGCCAAACATCAAGTTTGAATCCATAAAAATTGACACTCCTGATTCAGCTACCCTTGAACACATAAAAAAAATTATCCCACAAACCCTGCCGCTTACCATTCTGGCCTCTGTGAGAAAACAGGAAGAAAAGGATATTCTCCATATACTAAAAGATATAATAAAAAACTTCCCGAACCAGATGGTCGCCATTTTCCCAAGGCACATGCACCGGGTCAATCCATGGAAAAAAAAGCTTAAGGCCCAGAATTTTACCTATTATTTAAAATCAGAAATAACATCTCCCATCACAAGTCCCGGCATCATTTTATGGGATACATTTGGACAGCTTAAAACAGCCTATACCTTAGCTTGGGTTGTCTTTGTCGGTGGCAGCTTAAAACCCCTGGGCGGTCAAAATTTTATTGAGCCTGCCCTGCAGGGTGCCGCCACAGTCACCGGCCCGTATTATGAAGATTTTGCCTGGGCAACAGAAGATATATTTAAAAAAGAAATTGTCATTAAAAAGGACAACTGGAAAGCGGTTGCAAAAACAATTCTAAAAACGCTTGAAACCCCTGTGAACAAATCAAACCGAAAACATCTGGCACAAGAATATATCAGAACCCATCAAGGGGGGACCCGCCAGGCCTGCAAAGAAATTATAAAAGTCTTTGACGGGCTTGGTTGATTGGTATATATTTAATCTGAACCATACAGACAATGCCATTCAGTTTAATTTGCACCATTTTGAACGGTTTACACGTTTTTGTTTCACATCTGTTCTTCAACTCTGGATTTTTGGTTACCCGGCATCCGGATATTTATCAGGGTGCCTGTCTTATAACCCAAAAGAGAAGGAGGTATCTATGGAAAGTCACACTCTTTATTATGACACGATCACCCGGCTGACAACGGCTATTTCACAGTGTAAAGATCCGGAAGACGTAGCCCTGATAACTTCGGAAAGTGTTAAAACAGCTTTTAATGCCAAAGGCTGCTCAATCTTTCTAGTCGACAGGGAAACCCGTGAACTTGGCCTTGTTGCATCATCCGGCCTTAGCACTGAGTATCTGAACAAGGGGCCGATTCATTTCATGCAGACCATCAGGGAAGCAAAGGATGCTGTCCCCATTGCTATTTATGATGTAATGGATGATCCAAGAATCGAATACCCTGAACAAGCAAAAAAAGAAGGCATTTCTTCTTTGTTGGGGGTTCCCATTATCAGTCATGATAAAATCATTGGTGCGCTTCGGGTCTACACCAAAGATCCGTGGGAATTTTCTTTTAATGATATCACCCTTGTCCAGGCTGTTGCATTGATATGCGGCATGGCCATGGACATGTGCAGGATGTACAAAGGCTATAAGACCAGCATTGAGATTCTTAAAAACATGAGAGGGAAAAATTCCTACAGTTCAAACAAATGGACCCCCTATGAAGGGGTTCCGCAAAGCTTGGAAAAGTCAATCTGCGCCTATTAAGAATTTCATTGGCAGATCATCTATTAAGGCAGCTTTTTGGATACCGTTTAAGCTGCCTTAGTATCTGCCAAAAGAAGAGATGGGTCAGCTGCCCAGAACCCCGTCCAGTTCATGTTTCAAGGACCGGTTCATCAGACGTTCAACTGTCTCTTTAACGGAAAGATCTTCAAAAAGAACGGCATAGACTTCGTTGCAGATGGGAAGATCAACTCCCAGCTTTTTTGACAGATTGTAGACGGACCGGGTGGTCTTAACGCCTTCAGCCACCATTCTCATTTCAGAAATGATCTCATCCAGCTTCTTGCCTTCTCCGATCTGTTTGCCCACTGTATAGTTACGGCTCAAATCCCCGGTGCAGGTCAATAACAGATCTCCGACCCCTGCAAGCCCGGAAAGAGTCAAAGGATCAGCCCCCAGCCTTGTTCCCAGCCGGTTCATCTCGGCAAGGCCGCGTGTAATCAGTGCCGCTCTTGGATTTAAACCCATTTTCATCCCGTCACAAATACCGGCAGCAATGGCCAGCACATTTTTCATGGCACCACCGATCTGGGTGCCAATGGGATCATCATTGACATATACCCTGAAGGTGGGGCAGGAAAATATTTCCTGGACAAATTGCCCCACATCCCGATTGATTGATGCAGCCGCAACAACCGTGGGAACCCTGTTTGCAACTTCCTTGGCAAAACTTGGACCGGAAAGAACCGCAATATTTTCTTTGGGAAGAAAATCAATTTTTTCTTCAAGGATCTGGGTCATGGTCAAGTGGGTCTGGTTTTCAATTCCCTTGGATGCGGTTACAACAACAGCCTCAGGGTTGATAAAATTTTTCATCTGACCTGCCACATCCCGCATGCAGTGGGATGGAACCACCACAAGCACAAGATCTTTATTCTTTACAGCGGTTTCAAGATCATTGGTGGGTATGATATTCTTTGGCAACTTTATATGGGGAAGGAAAACCTTGTTCTCTTGTTGTGTTTCAATCTGCTCTTTGACTTCCTGCTCAAACGCCCAGAGGTCCAGAACAAACCCTTTATCTGCAAGCAATTTGGCAAGGGCGGTACCCCAGGCACCTGCACCGACAACCCCTATCCTTGTTTTTGCTATGTCAATTATCCAGCTCATGTATTCATCTTCCTTTTCAGACCTGACAAGATCCTGATACTTAAGACATTATCTTCTAAATTGAAGATAAATGGTTGTTTATACACTAGATCAATGCCAGTATCAACTACATTTGTGCCAGGTAAATTCTTCCTGGAATTTAACGGGTTTTATACCCATACGCTTTTATTTATTCTTGTTCACCCCTGAGTCAGTATCATAAAACACGCTTAACTTTTCACGGGTGGCAAGGTATGTATCAATCTCTTTTAGAATTTCAGGGTTGCACTGGGTAAAGAGAATAGACACCTCTTTTTTCCCAAACCGCAATCTTTGAACCAGTATCCTTTCAAGTAAATTCTTCTTGAATAAAAACAAAAAATCCAGCCCGGTGCGGCCGTGACAGATCCAGGTATTTGATGCGGCCAGCTGCTCTTGCATTTCAAACGGCTTTCTTGATGTCAATACAAAAACCCGATCCGGGTCGCACACCCTGATGGTCCTGATGTTTTTTTGTTTATTGATTTTTTTTAAAACCTGTTCTTTTGAAAACTTGATTTGAAATTCTTTATATCCGTTTTGAGAATAGGAATAGATACCCGACGGATGAACGGCTAATAACTCTATCAACACGACAAGCAATATAAGACCGAGACCAAAAGACACCTGCAATATTCTCTGCTTTTTTTTTCTTTCTTTTTTCATGTTCCTTCTTTAATTTGTTTGAATTTTTTTTTTAAAGCCATCCTTACATTATTTTTTTAGCTTTTTAAACAGTGAATCGTAATTCAAACTCTTGACAATCAGATGATATTATTATTTATTAAATTTAACACTCGGTAATGGGAATTTCCTGGCGATATAGGTGTAAATGTATCAAGCCCCGAGACAGAATGCCCAGGATTGGCATTTATACCAATAATGCTCGCCGTAATTTACTATTATAAGGAGGAGCAAATGGCTATTTTTGGCAACCTATTTGGCACACGGAAACAATACCCCCCTCTTGAACCAACAGATCCCCTTGCACAACACTTGAATGGGATACGACAGCCCCTGGAAAATTTTGCAAATCAAGTAAAAGATTCACTTGAAGTCGTTCCTGCGGATAAGACAACCTATATTTTTGTCGGCAAACCGCCTAAACAATTCGGCATTGTATGGGTTCAAAACGGTGAAATTCACAATTTGAAATCTTTGGCAGATCAAAAGGGACTCTCGGCAGTAAAGTTGGCAAAGACCAGCGAAGAATTAGCAAATGCTTACCGGCGCAGTGAAAAGGATTCACGCTATTCCGCCAAAATTGGTGACTGCTCATTGGTGGTGGCAGCTTCCAAAACCCTCAGTCAGGATGTGGATCGCATTATTCAGACCGTCTCAAGCTAACGCTTCAAAAATGAAAATTGTCCTGTATTGATTCCTGACTTCCCCCTATCAAAGCCAAAGTAAACACACTCTTGCTTCCAACAGAAAAATCATCAGTTCTCAGCCGTATCATTCAAACAGGGAGGATCTTTAGAAAAAATCACTAAACTCCTCCCCAATTTTTTTTACCTAACCTCCAAATGAGTTATCCTTTCTGGGCAAACAATGTTTTGACAGTCCCGGGGAAATCCGATTTCACAGCATCCACATAAGCGTCCCATTCCTGTCCATTCTGATAAAAGGCCACGGCAGACAATTTTTTGGTAATAATAGCATTGCGGTAGGAACTTAACTCTTCGGAATTCATGATGTTTAAAATCGCATCCCGGCCCAGATTTTTTACCAGAATCTTCGGGGTATATGCTTCCAATATGTTCCATAACAACTTCTCATCCGCCAGCACGGACTGAATATGTTCTGCCACAATTGCCTGAAAGGCAAAAATCTGCTCACTTGTTTTTTCAGAAAGCACAAACAAAGGAACCAATGGATCTTTTTCATAAATCCGGATCAACATATCGGTTTCAGCCGAAGCATAGGTGCTGACCAGGGTTATAATATCCTGGATCAGCGCCCATCGAGTTGTTTTGTCTTCCAGGAGATGTTTTTCATACTCATTCCCAAATAAAAAGGCGGTGAGCACCTCTGCCACGGCAGAAGAAAAGACCCCGCCCTTGTTGGCAGAAGAATCCTTGATCTGTCGGATATCGGTTGATGCGGCAATGTACCGTCTGGATGCATCATCAAAAAAGACATTGGCCCCTTCAACAATAAACCGCAGATCTTTGAACAACGAGGCAAACTGCCTGACATTGCCGTGATTGATGGTATCCTTGAACCCGCCACAGGGAATAAAGGCCCTGATATTGGCCGGTTCAATATATTTACGATTGGCAGGATCCGTCAAAAAAGTCCTGTGAAACATGGCGCCATCTTCCACAAAAGTGCCGTCGGGAAGGGTGATGTTCTTTCCTTTGAGCAGCACCTGGAACCCGTTTTTGCCAAGTTTGTCTGAAGGATATCCCAAAGAATTCACCCGGGGGGAGGAGTGGCGCATAAATGCAATTTTCATCAGTTCTTTTTTGTCCAGGCCATCCGGATCAAACAGGACAGAACCGCCATCCACGATCAGACAGATTTTTCCCTTGTAACACTGGATCTCGTTGCTGCCCAGATCTCCGTCAGGGCCACCGGTCATCATCAGGTTCAAGTCTTCTTCTTTACAGTCATAATGGGCAATAAGCGTTCTGAAAGCGCCCATGATACTGGTGGTGGTCATGCCACTGATCTTGACCTTGCCGCCAATATGGTTCCAGATTTCTTCCATATCTGCTGTTACAGCAATGGTTTCCCCGTTGATCTGGAGTTCTGTTTTTTTGTCTTTGTGGGCCATAAGGCCGAATAGATCGCCATTTTCCAGGATGCCGTATGTATCATGGGGAATGCCAAAACTTTTCCCCGTGGTAATGGTCCGCCAGTATTGATAGCCTCTTTGTTTTGCCCTGAAAGCCACGGCATCCATAAGGGGAGCTGTGCCCTCGTCAGGACCGAAAAAAACCATCTCCGGTTTTCCATAATAATCAACCACTGTTTCATCGGGCAGCATTAGATCCATGATCCCTTCAGTGTAATCATACAACGCATCCATGCTGTAACCGGCATAAATGGGATGGGGCACGACCACCCCTTTTGAACCGCTTTCACAGATATCCTTGTGCTTGAGCCGCTGGGCCTTGGGGCCCAATGCATAATTGAGCAGTACGGCATTGTCCAGTTCCATGGCATGATTGGCCGCAGAGACACGAATCAGGCGAAGCCCGCCCCTGGCAATATCATCGGCACGCAAATGGGTACCGCAGGCATAATGACCGTTGACAAAGAAAATACCGAATACAAACTGTTTAAAAACCAAAGGATCTAAGATCCGATTATCCATCCTAAAGGCAAAAGAACGTTTTTCAGGCTTGTAAAAATTAGTTTTCAAAGTGGCGGGAATAATTTTAAACATAAAAGAAAAAATATCACGTCCCATGGAAAAATCCATGAACCGAACCGAGAGTATCCTGTCAAACTCTGCCTGTTTTTTC
The DNA here is from genome assembly GCA_018821715.1 of Pseudomonadota bacterium. Lineage (GTDB taxonomy): Bacteria > Desulfobacterota > Desulfobacteria > Desulfobacterales > Desulfobacteraceae > Desulfobacula. The sequence goes on from JAHJLN010000115.1 coordinate 13,302, forward strand.
TCCAGCTCCTCCTGGGTCAGATCGCAGGGGGTCGTTGGATTGAATTTTCTTTCAAACAGTTTATACAAAAAACAAAGAAGATCCGGGTTGTTACAGGCAGTTTCCATGATCATCCGGGAGACATAGGTAAACTTGTTGGACTCGTGAATCCGCTCTGAAAATGCTTCTTTATGATCCGCACTGGCCAGACTGTCCATGATCTCTTTGTCTGTCTGGTTCCCCCGCTCTTTATAGATGAACATATGGGTAAAATCAATTGCATTACCGGCAAAAAGCATTTCATTAAAGTTCAATTTCTCTTCTACATAAAGCCGTGTAATCCTGGAGACAGAAAAATTCAAGTACGCCCGCAAGTCATCCACCAGGGCGGCTTCATCTTTTCTGGACAACTCTCCTTGAACATAGAGGGAACAGATGGATGAGGCCAGTCCTGATTCGGTAAAATACGGCTCCCAATATGCGCGACGAATCAAAAGACCATGATCGGCAAAAAGTCTTCTTAAAACCGGCAGCTGCGGCTTTTCAAAATCAGAGTTAAACATGAGGCGTATTTCCCCGACATCCGAAAGGTTGAAGACTTCAATCAAGGGAATCACTTTTGTTGATACGGTTTCAAGAAATTTTTCATACCGGTTTCGAGTCAGGCGGGGCATTGAGGTATAATCCAGGTCCTGGCTGAACAAGAATCGGGAATCATTAAAATCAGCCGCTTTAAAATCTTTAACAATCTCAGGCCTGAACACATAGGTATAATATTCACTTTCAGGATTATAATAATATTCACGTCGGTGCCCTGCAAGCTGGGTGTCCAATACCTTTTCCATGCTGTCCCGGGTTTCTTTCGTGGCAATCCTGACCCGCTGGATCTGGCTGCCCTTTGTCAGATCAAAATCAATGTCAGCCACCCAGGAGTTCAAAACCACTTTGTTATCCCGAAATTTGATACTCTTGGCAATGGAACCTAAAATGTGTTTCAATGACTCTTTTGTAATGGTTTCAAAAAAGTAACCCGGCAGCCCCAGGTCGTCCAGAAGGATACCGGCTGCCAAATTGATACAGTTGGCGGTAATCAATCCTTCGGAAGACAGATCAATCACTGCTTCATATAAAACACTAGGGTTAAGTTTCACACTTTGAGCTTTCTCAATGATATGCGCTCCTGCTGAAACAGAAAAACAACTAATAGATTGGGTTTCCATTGAATCTCCTATTTTATGTGTCTGATTTCTTTAAAAATTGAGTTGGAGTCGTACCGCAGGATAGATATTTCCTTCATGTCTATAATATTCCGGATACTGCTTAAAATAATACTTTTCATTGTCAGGTTACAATGGGTTAATCAGATATGGGTTAAAAAAATTTGCAAATTTTAAATTGACCTTATAATTTTTATTTCGCCCTTGCTCATATACCCTTGATGCGAGTTGGTCAATAAAAATCAGCAGTTTTCCCAAAAAATCAGAGAACTTCCCCATTAAGCTAAACTTCAGATCAAAAGACTCCCACACTATTATTAATCTCATCATAGTATTCGAGCACATTATTTTTTTTATCTGATTCCATGATTGCCATGGCCGTTCTTGGATGCTGATTCATGGTGCCGGTTACCATATAGGGAATCGAATATCCCCATTCAATTTTTTTACTCCATGGGAAAATATCTTCTTCAATACATTTGATTAAAGGTCGAACCTTAAATTTTGGGTTTTTCAAAAAGGAGAGCAATAACTCCAACGGACAATTGCCGGCCCCCCGTCCAATACCATAGAGGGTTGCATCCAGACAATTGGCACCACTAATAATACTGGCAATGGTATTGGCAAATGCCAATTGCTGGTTATTATGGAAATGCCCCCCAATCGTTTTACCCGGAAGCCGTTCAATATACTTTTTGGCCAGGGTATCAATATCTTCAGAATAAAAAGCGCCAAATGAATCAACAAGGTAAACAATGGGTACTTGGCTCTTATTTAAATCTTCAAGGCTTTCGTTAAGTTCTCGCAACCCAACTGTTGATACTGCCATAAGGTTGATGGTGGTTTCATACCCTTTGTCCTGACAATGATGAGCCAATGCAATCGCCTTATCAATCTGATGAACATAACAGGCAACCCTGACCATATCCAGAGAACTTTCAGAGGCCAAAGGGATGTCTTCCAGCTCAATTCTACCTATATCTGCCATGGCAGAAAGTTTAATCCGTTTTTCATTGTCTCCGATGATCTTTTTCAAATCTTTTTCAAAACAGAATTTCCAAGGACCGAATTCCTTTACATCAAATGCGCTTTTGGAGCTTAAATAACCAATCTCCATATAATCCACTCCAGCATCTGCCAGGGCGTTGTAAACATTTTTAACAAAGTTGTCACTGAACTGCCATTTATTCATCAAACCGCCATCTCTGACAGTACAATCAATTACTTTAATCTCTTTTCTAAACATGGTGATCTCCTGTCTGCTCAGTCGTTTCTATACTCATTTTGTTTCTTTTAATAGAAACATTCAATTGAAATTGAGTTTTACATTAAGCGGTTTGTTTTTGTCAACAAAAGGTTAAAGAAATGGTTGCAGGATATATATTGTCGGTTATATCGTTCTTATCAGTTCTTTTTTTACGGCTAACCCGATTTTTTCAAAGGTATATGGTTTTTTTACATATTCACCGGCACCAAGACGCTGGGCTTGCTTTACTCTGTCATCATCAGAAAACCCACTTGCAATGACGGCTTTTTGTTTGGGGTGCAGATTTAATATCTGGATATAGGTTTCCAGGCCATCGATTCCCGGATCCATAATCATGTCCAATAGCAGCAGGTCTGCAGGGTTATTTGTCATAAACTCAATTGCTTTTTCACCGCTGGATACTGTTATAACGCGATAATTTAATCGTTCTAAAATATTTTGGGCAATTTCCCTTTGTTCTTTAACATCATCTATAACCAAAATGGTTTCACCATTCCCCATATAATCTTTAACAGCAATGGTTTCTGCTCTATCGGTAATGTCCATTCTTGTGGCAGGGAAATAGAGCCAAAATTCTGTCCCTTTGCCAGGTGAACTGTCAACATGAATATAGCCGTTATGGTCCTGGACTGTTCCCCAGACCACTGACATGCCAAGACCTGTGCCGCTCCTGCCCATTATTTTGCTGGTATAAAAGGGTTCAAAAATTCTTTTGAGTTCTTGGGAATTTATTCCTGTCCCGGTATCCTTTACGGTTAACAGAACATAATCGCCTTCATGAATCTTATCATATCCTTTTATCGGGGCATCCATATATTGATTCTGAGTTGAAATGATAATTTTTCCATCAATTTTTATAGCTTCTGCTGCATTTGACATCAAGTTCATGACTGTTTTATTCAGATGCATGGATGTGCCTGTTATATTAAACAAATCAGGGGACAGCCGGGTTTTTATAGAAACGTTTTGGTGGTAACGAATCATTGTTTTATATTCAGGAGAATTTAAATACTCAACAATGATTTCATTTAAATTGACAATTTCAGTATTTGTTACGCCGCGCCTTGCAAGGGTTAACAAGTCATCAACAATTGACGCGGCTTTCTGCCCAGAGTCTTTGATTGTCATGATGGCTGGTCTTAAAGGACTCTCCTCTGGAAGATCCATTAAGAGTAATTCCGGATAACTGACAAGGCCGGACAGCACATTGTTCAAATCATGGGCAACACCACCTGCCAGCAACCCCAATGCTTCCATTTTTTGAGCCTGCTGCAGCTGTTTTAAAGCGGCTATCTTATCATTCTCAAGTTTTTTTCTTTTGGAGATGTCATGAATAACAGCAATGGTATGGTGCTTGCGGTCTATTTTTATATGAACAATAGACACCTCAACAAAATACCTGCGGCCATTTTTATGTTGGATATATAAGGCCGTATTTTTTGGGAATGGATCTTTTGAGGCATCTTTAAAGACCTTGTTCAGTGTTAATTGCTTTTCCTGATGGTTTTCCCGGAACGAAGCAAGATCAAAAATATTTTTCCCAATGGCATCTGTATAACTGTATCCAAATATCTTTTCCGCAGCTGCATTCCAGTAGGAAACCATGTATCGCTCATTGATCATCAGAATTGCTTCATTGGCCGTATCAGTGATCGTTCTGTGGACACGTTCTTCTTTTCTCAATTCTTTTTTATAGTCCATGACTGCTTTTTTCATTTCATGAAATGAGTCTGCCGTCCGCTGGATTTCAATAAACACAGTTTTTACTTTTTGCCGGGGGTTATAATTATGACTTGTAATATACAGGGCTTCCCTATCAAGTTCAGAAATGGGTTTAATAATTTTTTGGGCAATATAAAGACCGATTATTGTGGCAATACAGGATAAAACAAAGACGATCAGCAAATTGATTCTCTGGTTGTAAATCAGTTTGCCGAAATAATCATCTTCCGGAATATAAACGCCGATCATCCAGGATATTTTGGACTCCTTGACCGGAGTGAACATGGTATAATATTTTTCAGGGCCGGACTGGAACGCTGCAAAAATAGATTCTTTATTTATTACAGGAGGATTTTGCAACCCTTTGGCGCGTTCAATGGCATCGTAGGCCAGTTTACAGACAGGACTTGAAAGCTCCCAAAGTTTTGGCAGACGGATATTTTTATTTTCTTTTTCATCTGTAAATTTTAGTTGTTCCGGATCCGGATACGCAATCACATTGCTGTCCTGATCAATCATGAAAGCAATCCCTGTTTTTCCGACACGCAGGTTGCCGATGAAATTGGAAAGCACATCCAGTTCAATATCAACACCCACTATGCCAAGCAAATTGCCCTTGTCGTCATATATCGGTCCGGCCGTTGTGATACCGGGTTTTTGTGATGTAAAAAAAACATAGGGATCTGTCCAGATGACCTGTTTTTCTTTTTCGGCTTTTATGTACCAGGGACGTTTCCTTGGGTCATAAGCATCTTCAGGATCAACCGCTTTCAGGATGATGTTCATATCCTTATCCCGCCAGATGAGTTTTACCTGGCGGCCCTGGGGAGTGATCTCGATAAATTTTGTTCTATAACCGTCAGAAGTGTATTTGGTATTCCGGCTGACATAATAAAACTCACCTTTAGAATTGGCAAAATAAATGCCGGCAAACTGTGGATAAATTTCCAGTTGATCAAAAAAATACTTTTCTAATCTTTCAATATGATCTTTGTCTGTGTTAACAACCTTTGATGAAATGAGACGTTTTGTCAGGTGCGCCGCCCCGCGGGCAATGGAAAAAAAATTCTGCGTTTCCTTTACAGTTAAATCAGAAATATTTTCCATGATATCCATGGTGTGCAAAAGCATCACCTTTTTGTTGGAAAAATAGGAAAAAGGCGTGCTGATCAAAAGAGTGCCCCAAACAAGAACAATGCAGCCGACAATAATGACTCCACGTATTGATATTTTCAAAAGGCCTCCTTAGGGCGTATTTATTGTAATGCACAATACTATCGGTTATACCGTAGGATACCGGATAAAAGTCAACCTCTTTTCCAGCTGTTCATCTATTTTTTTTACTTTTCCGGACGAATGCTTATTTTTTTCAATATACTTAAATAACTGCTTATGAAGGAAACCAAAACAGGATGATCGGATCAGATGCCTTGACCAAAGACAGAAACTTGGAACGGTTTATACAAACGATACAAAACAATTGTGATATTTCCGATGCCTCAGGTTCCGGTATTTTTTCCATCTGTGGAATGGCCCTGCGCCTCAGGGATCTCAATAAATGGGAAAAAGGTTTAAACCCCTGGGAAGAAAACAATCCATCAGAAATTGTAGACTGGATTGACCGTAAAGAGCAGTTATGGGAAAAAATCGAGGGACAGGCATTTGCCCCCCTGACGCTCTTTGACAGGGAATACGATCCCTTTGATACAGGTGCCATCAACAAGATCTTATCTTCCCTTAACTTGTTTTATGGTGCAGGATATGCCCATTCCCTGAAACCCACTTTCTTTCTTGCCAGAATAAAAGATACCCGTTTTCTGGACGAGATCCCCATAGTAATCCTGGAAAAGGAACTGCGCCGGGATCTATTAACCATCCCGGCCCTGAATCAGGATGGCACTATCCTTATTCGCCGTGATGCAGCCTGCTTGTTTTTATGGGACCAGATGGTCTACTTGAAAAAATCAGGACAGCGATTTCTGCAGTTTGCATTAAAACAATGCGGCCTGCCGAATACAAGACTTGAAAGCCGAAAAATCCATTTTAACTCCATACTGTCGGTCCAGGAGCAGACATATATTCATCATGAAATCGGGGAAATGAAAGACACGGTTTTTGATCACCGGATCTTCAGGGAAATTGTTTCTCAATTCCC
>JAHJLN010000116.1 GCA_018821715.1 Pseudomonadota bacterium
ATAATTTGTCCTCTTGAGGCATAACTTTTGTTCTGACTGCGGGGTTTTTTTTGCAACCTCGCTTTTACCGCCTGGAAAAAGGACACTTTTTCTTTGATCGCCATAGCCTCATCCAAAGGGACCGAAAGTGAGAATGCCTGAGAAAGTGTCGTGACCTCGTTAACAAACCGGTCTTTCCCATTATCAATACTAAGAATGTATTCTTCTGTTTGAAGGATGATGGATAATTTTTCATTCATCTCAGCAGAGAAATAATCACCATAGGGCAGCTTTTCCAGCATCTGTTCTATGATTTCAAGCTTTGACAACATCAGATTAATGGCATCTTCCTGTGTTTCAGTAGGTTTGCCTTTCCCCCCGCTGGCCGCATAAAAGGACAGCGCTTTTTTAAAATCAGATGCAATCCCGATATAATCCACAATCAAACCACCGGGCTTGTCAAGGTACACCCGGTTCACTCGGGCAATGGCCTGCATCAGGCTGTGTCCTTTCATGGGTTTGATTTTGTTGGTGTAAATTGTTAATTTTTGTATCAAGGCATGGCGTTATTTTGGCAAAGAACGTATCTCCATTTTGAAATTTGGTAAGGCCATTTGGTTTTCTTTTTCTGGAAGTGTAGATATATTTTTGCCCTGGATCTAAATCGGGCATCTCTACAAACGAATATTTTTGGTTAGCTTTTGTCTCAACTTTTGGATTTAATTCAAGAAATTCAGTCAAGCAGTATTCTTTCCAACTGTTCATCTCTTATCACCCCCGCCATTCATATCTTCCTGGTCCATAAACAATCGCAGTTTTTCTTCAAGCAATTGCTTGTCCGGCAGATAGAGCTGATATTGAGACACAAACAACTGATTGGAAATGGAGCCTGTAGCGTATTCCACAAGGATCTCGTCCTTGTCTGCGGCCAGGATGATGCCGATGGGGTCTTTGTCATCGGCCATGTTTTCTTCGCGTTTGAAATAGTTCAGATACAGGTTTATCTGGCCGATGTCCTGGTGGTTGACCTTGCCGGTCTTTAAATCAATGAGGACAAAGCACTTGAGAATCCTGTGATAAAACACCAGGTCAGCATAATAATGGGTGTTGTTCAGGGTCATGCGGTATTGCTGCCCCACAAAGGCAAAGCCTTTGCCCAATTCCAGAAGGAAATGGCCCAGCTTGTCGATGAGTGCATTTTCCAAAGAGCGTTCGCCCATCTGGGTTTGCTCCGGGATATCCAGAAATTCAAACACATAAGGATCTTTTATGATATCTTTTGAGGTTTCAATTGTCTGGCCTTTCTGTGAAAGAGCTTAAATTTCTTTTTTATCTCGGCTCAACGCAATACGTTCAAACAAAGAGGTATTCCTCTGCCGCTTGAGTTCCCGGACCGACCAGGTGTCTGACAGGCATTGCTTTTCGTAAAACAACCTGGCCATATCATCGAAGATGGAAAGCAGTTCAACATAGTGGGACCAGCTTAATTTGCCAGACAGTGTCTGGCGATTTGAATAATGAACATATAGAAGGCGCATGTATTGAAGGTTTGAGCGGCTGAATCCTTTGCCGTACCTGATTTTAAGATCCTTTGACAGCCGGACCAGCAGCTCTTTTCCATATTCCGCCTTCAGGGCGCCGGCCTGTTCAAATTCCACAATGCTTTTCCCCACCTGCCAATAGGTTGCAACCAGGATGGTGTTCACATTTTTTATGGCCTGGGCGCGACCTTGCTCTAATAATTTTCCTATATCACCGACCAGGGAAAGATATGAGGTGTCAATTGGTTTTTTTATCATATCTCAAACCCTATTTTGGAAAGTTGTTTTTTGATTTCAATATCCAGTTTCTGGGCTTCTTCCATCTGTTCCTTTAATTGACCGGTCAGGGCGTTCATCTTGTCCTCAAAGGGGATGCCGTCATCTTCTTCATCCGGAATGCCCACATGCCGGCCAGGAGTTAACACAAATTTATGTTTGGTGATTTCCTCCAAGGTTGTTGATTTACAGAACCCCTTGATATCTTCATAAGTGCCTGTGTCTGATTTCCAGTGATGATAGGTCTTAGCAATTTTCAGGATATCATTTTCATAATCAAAGGCCCGGTTGCAGCGGTCCATCATATATCCCATGTCTGAGGCATCAATTCCTCTGATGGCAAGATTCATCTTTGCCAGCCGCCAGGTGGTCTGGTTGCTCTCCTGACCGTAAATAGAATTGTTATCCAGTCGTCCCTGGTGGTTTTTAATAAATTTTTCACTCTGCACAAACATGCCGCCACTTCCACAGCACGGGTCAAAAACTCTTCCCTCATAGGGCTTCAACATCTCTACAAGAAGCCGAACAATGCTTTCCGCTTTGTATTCATCCTTGTCTTCAGGATTGGCATCTTCGTAATCCCCTTTACCCTCAACCAGTTTTGCATGCAATTCTTCAAAGGAATCTGAAATGTATTTAAGAAAAATCAATCCCATAACAACGTGTTTGTATTCAGAGGCGTCTATATTTTTTCGTAGTTTATCTGCTGTCCGCCAGAGGGTTTTTTCAAAGGGCTGATCGTCTACTTTCTTATTTACCATTGTGTCCTTTTCTCCAAATTTGCAATATATTACCAACTATGAGTTTTTGCAGGCATGATAGACCGCCGGAAAATAGAATGCAAGATACTTTGGCGATAGAAAAGCCTCCTGCATTAATCTCAATGTTTTTTTCATAAATGCTTTGTGCTTCCCGGCTCAGCGGCTGTGATGGACAACCGGATCGAACAAAAAAATCTTCCCGCCTTCAAAGGCTGTAAATATAGGTTTGCTGCTTTTGGCAATTTTAACATGGCGAATTGTCTGATGGGCATATTTTGGAAAATTGATTTTGAAATGGGTGCTGTATTCATTTCCGATATAGGTTTGAATCACTTTAATCAGTTTCAACTCAAACCCATCCAGGTTATTTTTTTACCTTACAGAAATATCTTCGTTGAAAATGAGTTTCCAGGCAGCTTTATATGCAACCACATCTTGAGTTTCTTTTGGTAAGTTGCCTATAAATGCCCGCAGGGTTTTAGTATTCTTACTCACGTGATCCATTCTATCGCCGCCAATGTCCAATGCAGCAAGAAACCGATAGGGGTGATCAGTGATAAGATCTATCCAGGCCTGTTTAACACCATGGCCCGGGTTGTTCCAAACCCTTGCATGGTGCTCACGACTTCCCGGATAAACAGAACCTGCATCTCCAAAGGCAAGATCAAAATAAATATTCGGGTAATTTTCGATCAGGTGTCTTACATAGTTTGGGCCATAATTTTTGGCCCGGCTGGAATATCGTACCTGTGCCAAATGGCACCAGATAACTTTGGCATTCGGATATTTTGTCAGCATTTTTTCAAGGGGCGCCAGCAGCGTATCTTCAATCTCATAATGTATCTGAAAGCTGATTCCAGACCTGTCGGAAAAACGGAACAATTTATGCCCGGCATCAGAATCCAAGGAAACAGCGACATCCCGATAGGTTTCTCCTCTTTTATATTGCCGGGGTGACATATAGTGACGAAATTCGAACTCACCCATTATGGGGTAATTTTCTTTTTCCACCCTTGAGATGGTTTCTTGGACAAAGGCACTGGGGTCTTTTGTAAAAACAGGGTAAATCCCGCTGGTTGAGGTGGGTATGTAGCGGCTTGGGTCTGCTCCAACAGCACGCCTGGCACCGTCATGCCACAAGGTGCCGTTATCCTTGTATTTTTCCATGCCCACCTGGGGTGAAAAGGCAGTTAAGGCAATTTGGTTGTTATCCATGCTTTTTGCATAATTCTTTGCATTGATTTTGCCTGAGTCAAAGCTTGATTCAATATCAATGACAGGTAACTGACCATCTTTCTTTATTGCCAATATCCTTTTTTCCCATAGAGATTTGAGAGTTGTCAAGTCAAACGGAACCGCTGCTTCAGGATGCTTCCCTATATATACGGAATCTGGCACTGGACTGTATTCTGCTGCATAAATTTGCGAGAAAATCAGAAAAATGGAAATGGTTATCAGTGTTTTCATGCATCTTTCCCGGTGATGTTGTGCACTATGTTTTTTAAAATTTTGCAAACTATATGAACGAATAAAGAATTCTATATTGGGTTGCAGTTATTAACAAAATAAAGATTCGTGTTGTCCCTGTGATGACAAAAACAACTATCCGATAAGGTTTTGTACTTTTACAAGAAGATCAGCAAACTTGTAAGGTTTAAGAACATAATCACTGGCACCTTTGCTCAGGCCTTTGATGACATCATCTTTCTGTGCTTTTGCCGTCAACATGATCACAGGGATTTTTGATACCAGAGCATTGGACGTCCGTATTTTTTCAAGGACCTGAAATCCATCCATTTTCGGCATCATCACATCAAGAATGACAAGATCCACATGGGTTTCCTTATCAAAAAGACAAGCCAGACCTCTCTGGCCGTTTTCTGCAAGAATGGGTTTATATCCTTCCTGTTTCAAACTGAACCAGAGAATATCCCGGATCTGTTTCATGTCATCAATGATCAGAATGGTTTTCTTATATTCCACTTCAACTCCTTGTAAGCGGCAGATATACAGTAAAGACCGAACCTTTGTCCAGAATACTGTCAACAATGATTTTCCCCTTATGGGAATCGATAATATGCTTCACAATGGAAAGTCCAAGACCTGTACCTTCAATCTCATGGGTATCTGAATTATCCACCCGGAAGAATTTTTTAAATATATGTCTGATTTTATCTTTTGGAATACCAAGGCCTGTATCAGATATGCTGCAGGAAAGAAATTCATCCTGCTTTTCAACTGTGACATTGATGGTTCCTCCCATGGGCGAAAATTTGATACTGTTGGCAATCAGATTGACCAGAACCTCCCTGATTTTGTCTTTATCTGCCTCAATGATGGGGAGGTCGTCATCAAAATCAGTTAAAATATCTATATTTGCCGGTTTGGATTTAAAAACAGATATCACGGAATTGACCAGATCTTTTAGAGAAAAAGCAGTATAATCAAGGCAAAATTTACCGGATTCAATCCTGGACAGGTCAAGAAGATTGGAAACAATATTGGCAAGCCTGTCGGTCTCACTGTCAATCACAGATAAAAACTGTTCCCTGGTATCATGATCCTCGGGCTTTACCTGGGTTAACAATGCTTCGCTGTAGGATTTGATGATGCTCAGCGGGGTACGAAGCTCATGGGATACATTGGAAACAAATTCAGATTTCATTTCATCCAGCCTTTTGAGCCGTTCTATCTCCTTTGAAGCAGACATGTCCCTGAAAATAAAAATAACACCAATAGTATTTTTATTTTTATCGGACAGAAGAGATGCCGTGATACCGACAATGATATTCACCTCTTTGTAAGGAGAATGATTCACCATTGATTCAATTGGAAATCCTTTTTTTGTAATCAATGAAAACTGTTTGTCAATTTCCTGTTTCAGGCTGCCCGTTAAAAAAAGACCATAATGTTTGCCAATGACGATCTGTTTTGTTTTAATCCCTAAAATAGCGGTTGCGTTTTTGTTTAATACCGTAACCTCTCCTTTTGTATTGGTGGCCATAATTCCATTGCTGATACTTTCAAGCATATCAGCCATATAAGCATTTGAATTATTTATTCTGGCATAAAGGTTTTGATTTTCTATTGCAATGGCTGTCTGGGAGGCTAAAAAATTTAAGATGGAGCTCAGTTTCCGGTTATAAATGGATGAGTTAAAATTTGTTATCATCACCATGAATCCCACAGCCTGCTGAGGGCTTTTGATAGGAAGGATACTGATAATACTTTTGGCGTGTTTATCTTGAAAATCCGTGATAACGGTCCATTTCCCGTGAGCCATTACCCAGTTGATCATCTCTAAATCCGGAAGCAACGGCTCTTTGTTTTCAGCCCCGGCACCTGAATGATGGGCGTTATAAAACCCTTCACCTTTTTCATTAAACAAATAGATGGCTGTCGATTGATAGGCCATTACTTCCTTGATAATGCCGCAAAAGGTATCCAGAATATTTTCAAGATCAAACTGGGATATGATTTTTAAAGACAGATCCTGAAAGGTTTCAAACAGATCGATTTGATCTGTGAGGCTTGAAATGGTCCGGGTTAAAAATTGATGATCTTTTTCCAGGGGGATTGTCTTCATCAGTTCTTTCCTCCTTCATAGAGGAATCCTGTTACCGTTTTAAATTCTTTTGTTATTTGAAGACTCATTTGTTTAATCTGTTCTGATGTTAAATTCACAAGTTTGAACGCTTTCTTGTCCAAAGCAGGCAGCACATTGTCACCACTGCTTCCGATTCCGATTCTGCGGCACAGATAATCGGCCACATGAACAATGGAAGCAATGCGGAAGGCATTTAAGCTTTCATTAGGGTAATGATGGAATTCAACCGCCTTGACCAGGGATGGCGGCAGGCTCCATTTCTTGAGCAACAGCGAACCGACTCCGGAATGGTTAAAACCGAATATCTTGTTTTCAGCTTCCATGATGGTGATATTTTTTTCTTTTGACAATTGAAGGGCAAGGATAAATTCATCACTGAAAAAACTGTCCAGAATCAATTTGCCGAAATCGTGGAGCAGTCCGCACATAAAAATTTCATCTGAATTTTTAATCCCCATGTGCTCTGAAATTTTTTTTGATAAGATGCCGCATAAAAGAGAGTGTTTCCAGAAAGCTTTCTGATCAAATAAAGAATTTTCAGCTTTTGTTGAAAATTTTTCCATGATGGATGTGGAAAGAACAATATTTTTTATATTATTCAAGCCTAGAACTACAATGGCATAGTTTATGGTGGTAATTTTCCTGGGAAATCCGTAATAGGCAGAGTTGGCTGTTTTCAATACTTTAGATGCCAGCGACTGGTCCTGGGAAATGGCTTCGGCGATTTCAAATGCTGTGCTGTCGGGATTCTGGGTAAGCTGGATGACATTATTGGCCACCATGGGAAGGGTTGGAAGATTTTTAATGTTGGAAAGTCTTTTCTTCAGTTCCTGGTTTTCCATAATTCCCTTATGTCATCGGTTCAGGAAGTTCTCTGCCAATAATAGAACAGGCCGGTTTCAATTGCAACGGGTTTTGCTCATTTGCCAGGGGAGAAGGCAAGGCGTTTGCAGCTCAATCAATTTGAGAAGCATCAGGCACGAATTTTTCAAGATTCATCTTTGGAATCTTGGTCCTGGTCCTGGGTCATCTCTGGTTTGGTGTAGCCCAGCGAATCAAGTGCTGCCTGTGCAAGATCCGCCCATTCTTTTCTATACCAGATTTTTTTATTGGCATATCTTAGGAATTGACGTACCGTGGATCGTACAGGAAATTCATCCGGAGTACAGATTTCCATAATTTTTTTGCAGCAACGGATAATTTCTAATTTAGCGTTTTTCTTGGTGTATTGGGCATTGCCAAAAATCACCCCTAATAATTCCAACTCTGCCAGGGTTGCATTTGCCCAGACTCTATCTATCCCCTTGGTGGCGGGCAGCTGCCATTGGTTGATCTGCAATGCCGACTGCCATAAATTGCTATAGTTGTCTTTCAACAGAGACATCCCCGCTTCGCTTGTCTGACTTGTGATGGCAAGCATTGAAAGGTATTGGGTAATTGCCCAATAATTTGTTGTTTCCGATTTGACGGCTTTTTGGTAAAATTCACAGGCATTTTGATAGGCCTGTGCCGTCAATTCTTTGTTTTCATCTTTTTGCTGTGTGTGGTAGGCAATGCCGATTCGCTTTTCGCTGGCAGCACTCAATCCCAACCGTTCGGAACGCTCTTTTGAATTTGATTGTGCGACAGGGTCTTCCCGCCATTCTTTGAGTTCCTGCCGGATAGCCGAAGACAGGGTTTCCATCTCAATTTTAATCTTATTTCCGCTTTGCTTATCAGGCTTGTGGTCGTCCAGAAGATCATCCAGCCGTGCAAATTTAATGTCGATTTTTTTACGGGTCTGTTCATCACGAAAAGCCATGACCTGTTTTTCAAAGTCCCAGGGAACCGTTGCATAGGCCACGATACTTGCCCAGTCATGGGTCTCCGGACAGGAGGTCCTCAGGCGCTGTCGCAGTTCATGGAGTACACAGCGGGGATCAGCGCCCCTGAGCAGACGGGTGTATAAAACTTCGGTATAAATATTTGAAGCACGCATCCAGAGAGGGAATTGTGAAGCAAAGACCCAGGGTATGCCGGCGGCATGCAGTTCATGGGCGATACTGCCGCCGGGAATAATAACCGATTTTACATTGGCGGAATCACAAGTGGCAAGAGACAGCAGTGTCGGCCTGCTCCGGCCGGGGCAGGCCGTTGCCCGATCCATGGTAAGGGCGATGGCCAGTCGCTCGCCGTCAACAATATCCGCTTCTCCCGGCCGGGTGCTGCTGCAAAGCGCCAGGCCGTACCGATGGTCACCTGCGCTGTCATAGGTTGCACCATGGGCCAGGATATGAACATGGGTATATTCGTCTTTGGCACAGGCCTGGCGGACCTGGTCCAGGGTTGCTTCCGGCAGGATGGTGATTAACTTTTTAATTTCTTTGAGCTTCTCGTTCTGATCGTCTTTGACAGCGACCCATGGATCAATTGCACGGCGAAGTGCAGTCAGATGCTTTTCAGCAGGCACTGTCGCCAATCCATCGGGTGATGCAAAAATAAACAGGATTCGGGGAGGACGATTCCATTCCACCGGCAGGGGCCGGCCTCGGCGAACCTCTCTGGTCATGGTGACAGGTGTATTTGTTTGCAGAAAAAGCGGTGAACCGGAACCTGGGAAACCGTCCGGTGCTATGGCAGTCTCAAATGGTATAAGACCAAGCTCAAATGCAGAAAGAGAAAGTCGCAGATGCACCAGCTTCTTTTTGTCGGATCTGGCACTGCCCAGCTCGGACAGCAAGGCTGGAACCTGTCCGAACATCTGGCCAATGGTCTCTCCCAACTCACGAAGTTCGGCCTCCCGTTGACTTTGAGCAACCTTGGCATCCTTGATAAAATACCGGAGCCGTTCCAAACGGACCAGCAGCTGCCGCTGTTCAAAGGGCAGGTTCACTGTTACAGGTCCGTCTGCACCACACAGCGCTAGATAGGGTGTAAGAGGTGAAATAAGCTGATTGTGGGCAGGTCCTGGCCGTAAAATTTCAAGTTTGATATTTCTGATTTCCGACATTTTTTTTACCTTTCAAACTGTTGAATTAATTTTGGGGTTACACCGGCGTCATCATCTTCAATGTGCATAAGCCTGCCGACAGTCTTTCCATCTTTGGTTCCTATGCAAATTGCGCTGCTTTGGTCAAGGACAAATGGAGCACCGTTGAAAAAGGTGCTGTCAATGGTTTTCATTGATCCTTTATCCAGCACATCAAAAATCGGCTTGAAAGAGTCTTCATTTTCCAGCATTTTTTCTGTAAACCGAAGAAGGCGGATCCAGGTACCGCAGTTGAAATAGAAACGATCATTGCCCAGATCAATGGCCCGTTCGAGATGGGTGTGACCCGTGACAATGAAATTCACACCCATTCCTGTTGTGCTGACAATGTCGTTGCAGGTATCATCCCGGTTCGTCAGATCAAAGGTTTTATCATCTTTGAGCCAATCCTTCAGTGCCCGGCGAAGGGCCTCAATTTTGCTGATGCCCCTGAACCAGCCGGTAACCCGGTCCCAGACATACCCGGCTGAACCAAGGGTTTCATTGTGGGGGTCAGTGGCGGCGCTGCCGGTTTTATATTCTTTTTCAGCGGTAAGCAGCATGGCATCCGCTGTCGGGATGCCGTTGGCTGAAGAAGGACGTATTCCTTCCGTAAGATTTGGACCTAAGAGGCTGTCCACATTGGGGAAGGAGGACTTTTCTTTCAAAGAGACATCAAAACCGTCAGCAGAAAGACGCTTGTCAATTTGTTTTTGTTCCACAACTTTTTGACCGACAATGGGAATGAGCTGGTCAATTTTTTCGATCTGCCCAGGGTCCAGAGCCAGCAGCACACCAACAGCTGCTTTCATTTCAGGTTTTAAAAGATCGATCCATGGGTATTGCCGTTTTACCTTGTTCATAACATCCTTTACCATCTTGGTACCGGCATTTGGTTCCCATTCACCCGGCTTTAAGTAACGATCACAATTACGCCGTCGAACCAGCTTTGAAAGATCTTCATACCGATTATAATTCCAGGGATCCACTTCATTTCCATGGGTGCAGAATACCCGGGCATTACCCACCAGACAAGAGTACCCGCCCCCTATGGTTGAAAATTCGATGCGGGTTCGGCTCTTTAAATCGTCCCCGGCAAGCTTTTCAATGATGGATCGCTGCACAAAAGGAAAACTGAGTTCAAGATCATGGTTGCCGATAGCCATGATGAGAGTGCGGCCATTGGTTTTTACAAATTTTGACAGGGCTTCCCAAACCGGTGCAAACGCTTTGTCTTCCATAATTCTTTGGACAACGGCACAGGCATTTTCCACTGCAATGTAATCGCCGGTTTCTTCTGCAAGTGTGTCGATAATGTCGCCATTCAGAATAAGGGCCACCCGTTCTTTTGATCGCTGCTCGGCCACCCAGTCAATAAATGCCGCCAGCCGCCGGGTATCTCTCAGGATCTGAAAACCTTCCATTCCGCCCATGTGCAGGTCGGAAACAATGTGTATCTCGTCAAATTCCGGTAGTTTCATGTTTGGTTCTCCTTATGTATTGAGTTTGATATTTTAGCCTGTTGGTAAGGCCTGTTTTATGTGGTTTTATTGGATTTCTCTACTCTCTGTCCCGGTATTTTTTTTTAAGACGTTCATACTCGATGTGCATCATATCCGGATCTGAGAAATGAAGTTTGCTCAGTTCCGGTGGAGGGGGTGCACGGTCTGGTTCTTCTAAAGGAACAGGGTCTATATAATCCAATCCGCGTCTTAAGAGCGCCAATCGCCATTCTCTTTCAACCCATTCTGAGCGGGCTGCCGGCTGGGACCAAAACAGATAGAATGTATCCTTGGTCGGAACATGCTCCTGTAATTTTTCAATCCAGTTTTGACCGGACCTCAATGAAAAGACATCCACAAAGATATCTAATTCAGGTGCAACCTTTTTCATACCCTGAATCCTGGAAAGAACAGCTTCTCTGTTTTCGCTTGCATAGGATGCAAATGCCGTCTTCGGATAAATGGTTTTTGAGGAGTAATCCGTGTAGTCATGACGGTTAGCCGTATCTACAACAATAAGGAAAACCATTTTCGCTATGGCAAGCCCCTGGTAACTTATGACGGCTTTTCCCGGATAGTTGCCTATGGCGGTATCAGCCGGAACATTAATGATAAACGAAGCATTTGTGGGAACGCCGTCCCACACGATTGAGTCCACTGGATCCGGCACTTTAAACCCTTTAATATCAATTCTAATGGAAAGTATCGTACCTCTATCAATGGGGACTCCGGTTTTTTGACCCAGATTTTTATCCCGGCCAAGTTCTTGTGCCGCTGTTGTTATAAAAGAATATTGGTCCGGTAAATACGCCCAGATATCAAGGACAAAACTGGAATCCGGAAGAATGCTTTTGGGTGCAAATGTAGCAAACACAACCTGTTCAGGCTTTTTGGGAGAATATCTTGCTGAAGGGCCTTCCGGAAAAGAAGCAATGGATGTTGATTTGGAAAAGTCGGATAAGTAAGATTCGAGCAGGGAGTCCATTTCATTATTTTTAAAATAAGGTTTCGTGTAATTTCCTTTTTCCTTGTCGTTGTCGTCTTCTTCAGCAGCAGCATCTGAATCAGCTTCAAGTACAATTTCTTGGTCTCCCAATTCTGCTTCAAAGGCAACTTCACAGGCTTCTTCGGCATCAGCTGATAAAGGCGTTGCATCAAGGAAAAGTTCATCATTGAAATCATCTTCGAGGGCAAGTTCTTCGTCAGCCTGTTTTTCTTTATAGTCTGCCGTAGCGAATAATTTTGAGGAGGAGGTAGTTTGCATCCGAGGTCTTAAAATCCATAGTAAGAAAAGCACGACGATAGCGATGAGACCAGAGCTCAGCATACCAATTGACAAATTGTTTAAAATCCATTCAATCATGTTTGAACCCTCCAAAAATTAAAGCTGCATTGGGAAAACTTCCACATCGATTAATTCTGCCAGTTCTTTGTTGATTTTTTTGACACGATCACGAACAGCCCAAAAAAAATCAGCCATTTCATCACTAAACGCAACCCAGGTATTTGCCTGCAAGCCCCATTCTTTAACAAATTGTGCCTGGCGCAGCATTTGATCTTCAAGTTTGGCAATCTCTTTTGTAGGGACGCTGTTTATATCTAACGGTAAACTTTGCTCATGGTGCTTTATGGCGGATTTAATCTCAATGACTCGCTTTTTTAAGGCATCATAGGCATCCAGCTGTACTTTGATGTTGGGGTCTGATTTTAATCGGCTTGTCCACGAAAGGGCCGGGACCTGCCCTTCTGCCAAGGAACGCAAAATTTTTTCAGCATCTCCGCCACTGGCAGCCTTGCTAAGACCTTCCGTTGTAATTTTACTTGCCGAGGTGACCCGAAAAGGTAAAATTCCCTGTTCAAACAATATATCAAGTTCATTTAAGTATGGCTTTTTTAATATTTTATCAATTGTATCTTCATAATACCGTATTTTTTTTAGATCTTTCTTACTCAGCTTTTTTTTCTTTATCAGGGTTTTTAAAAATTTTTTTAAAGTCGCTTTTCGAATGTCACCAAAGAGAATTGCATGGTCTATAATAAATTGTATTCGTTGCGGCATGGGCGCATAATTGTTGGCCAAAACCGGTTCTTTAACACCTAAGGCTTGTCCTTTGATTTCAAATTTTCTGCGGTTGGGTTTCATCCTTTTCGGGA
>JAHJLN010000117.1 GCA_018821715.1 Pseudomonadota bacterium
AGAGGGCAAATCTGAGATAAAAAGTTTTTCAGATTTTGAGAGAGCGACTGCATGCTCAATGCTGTTCTCAAGCTCGCGGATATTGCCAGGCCAGTTATATTCCAACAGTAACCGCATGGCCTCGGTATCTATCTGATCAATTTTTTTCCTTTGTTCTGTTGTAAAACGCTTTAAAAAATAGTTGGCTAATAGAGGGATATCGTTTCGTCTGTCTCTCAATGGCGGCAGATTGATAGGAATAACATTCAACCGATAAAAAAGATCTTCTCTAAATCTACCGGCATTAACGTCATCAATAAGATTTCGATTTGTTGCAGCCAGAACACGGGTATTAACCTTGATTGAATTTTCACCACCAATACGCTCAATTTTTTGACTTTGCAAAACTCTTAAAAGCATTGTCTGAGCAGAGGGTGATATTTCTCCAATCTCATCTAAGAAAACCGATCCGCCTTTGGCCTGTTCAAACCTTCCGATTTTCCGGTGTAGAGCACCTGTAAAGGCCCCCTTCTCATGCCCGAACAATTCGCTCTCCAGAAGAGTGGCCGGATAAGCCGAACAATTTATAACAATAAATGGCATGTTTGATCGTCCACTACGGTTATGAATTGCCTTTGCAACCATCTCTTTTCCAGTACCGCTTTCTCCCTGGATCAATACGGTAGCATCTGTTGGGGCCACATCATCAATCAATTTGTAAATTATTTGTATTTTAGAATCCTTGCCGATCATATCCTCATATCCGGAAACCTTTTCGATACTGTTCTTGAGTCCCTGTATTTCTTTTTCATGTTCCGAGGCTCTGTGAATGGCACTTGATGTCTGCTTAAGGATAAGATGGATAACATCCATCTCCGTTTTTACGCAGACACAATCGTCTGGACAGGCAATAAAAATAGCTCCCAGAACCTGCATATGGTAATGAAACGGGAAAATAGCCATTCTCTGTGTTTTCTTAAATTTCTCTGGTAACGGCAAACTTTGAATTTGATCCTTTTTTAAAAAAATAGTGCCGTCAATCTGATTTGTTTTTAAAAATAACGCGTCATAATGTTTTTCATCTAAGGATAAATAATCCTTTTCTGTTGCCAGATAGGGAATTTTTTTTTCAGTGTTAAAGATCACCATTACCATATTGCTGCATTCAACAATCTCATGAAGCGTTTTTATCAAAAAAGAGCTGATCTGTCTAAGATTTGGTAATGCTGTAATTTGCTGAGCAACAGAGAATGTCGTCATTAATTGATTGTGGGCTCTATCCAGATCTTTATTCTTTTGTTTGAGTGCTAAATTATAAGTTTTTAGTTTTGTTGTGTAATCTCGGATTCTTTCCATCATGGCGTTATAGGCGACCGCAAGCTTCGTGACTTCGGACCGCCCTCTAACGTCGATCTTAGAATCAAGTTTATCCTCATCAATATTTTTCACGGCATTGGTCAATGCTATCAATGGTTGGAGGAGGTGGCTGATAAAAAGGTGACTTAAAAACAGTGAAACCACCAAAACGCCGAATGTTATCAATGTCATTTTAACCCTTAGCTGGTTTGCTTTATCCTGGTGTGGTTTTTCTGAAATACCCAGACGCAATACCCCTGCTTTGCCTTCAAAAATCGGTAATTGAATATCAATGAATCTCTCTTTCTGGTCTGATATAACCTTAACAATATTTTTACCTTCTTTATTTGGGGATGTTTTTATATTCACAAGATTTACCGGGATGCCGTCTGGAAAAGTATGAACCAGAACCTTCTTGTTGTTAATAATAAAAAGATATGAAACAGACGGTTCACTTATTATTTGATCATCCAGTATTTTTTGAACTGCAACGAGATCATTAATTAAAATTTTATCCGTCACATCAAGCGAGAGTTTATGGGCGATACTTTCTGCTTTTGCAATTGCTCCGGCTAAAAGACTGGTACTGTAATTTTGAATTACCAACTGCGAAACCACAATACCCGTAAAAACAACAAGGAAAGCAACCGTTAATAACAGAGTCGTTTTTAAACTATCAAAAATTTTAATTTTTTTAATTAAGTTTATATCCGCCATTATTGAATTTTCTCGTACATGGTTTGAACTTTCGTATACCATTCATCCTGCGGCAGTTGAAATTGATCTATTAATAAATTTTTAAGGATGGACATTCCTTCATCCGAATGATGCATAGTCAAAACGATTTGTTTTATTTTTGATTTCAATTGCGCATCCAAAGTGGATGAGGCAACTAGCGGGGGGCTGCCGAAATAATCGGATTTTTTAATAACCCGTGTTTTTAAAGTAAAATAAGGGTTTTTTGTATTATAGAATTCCCATTTGTGTCCATCGACTGCAGCTGCATCCACAAGCCCTTTGGCCACTGCCAGAATTGAGTTGTCATGGCTGTAGGTGTAGGTGATGTGCTTGAAAAAGGAGGCTGGGGTTTCATTTAGTTCAGACAGCCAATAACGGGGCACAAGTGCGCCGGTATTGGAATCCGGATCGGTAAAAGCAAATATTTTTCCTTTAAGGTCTTCTAAAGTATTATAAGATGAATTTTTTGCCACAATAAGATATGACTGATAAAATGGTTTTCCTCTGACAACGGGCGTGGCCAGTCCTTCAAACGCGTATCTTTGTTTTCCGTTGGCATAGGGTCCTGAACAAACAAAGGCAATGTCAATTAACCGTTTCGAAAATAGCTCATTGACCTCGGAATAGGTCTTCCGCTGGATTAATTGGATTTCATATCCGATTTGTTTTCCGATATACTGCAGGAGGTCTTCATAATACACATGGGTTTCTTTCGGGGAAACCATTGCAGCAACAGCCACTCGAAGGCTTTTTTTATTTTCGGGAGGATGATCCTGATGGGTGGTTCCAATTTTTTCAGAAAAATCAACATATTTATATTCGGCTGGTCCTTCGCAGCCTAAGACTAATAGAAAAAGGACAGGCAATACGGCTTGGATGACAGTTTTGTTTTGCATTTCCAGAGTCCCCTCTAAATCAGGAAATTATAGTATAGGAAAACACATTGCAAGTCATATGCCATTTTCCTTTTTAAATTCATACTATTAAGAATCCCCTTGATCATACACCAAAAATAGATAATAATGCATCTTATATTCAATTTAATCTCCTAAAAAGCAAAAAGCATTGTCCAGAAATAGTGTAAAAATCTGTATTGCTATCGGACAATTCAAAATACCGTCCGGATTCTGGATTTATATAAAGAGCCGGGAATAAAGAACATTTTCCATTTTACACAAACAATTGTCCGCTTTTCGAACAGATGGCCTTTATCAAGCCACAGAGAGCTGCTCCTTCATCAATTACGATTAAACCGATGTCTTGATAGTCGCAATCACAGGATAAAACCTTTGATAACAAGGGATTCAAAAACTAACTCTCTATTCCAGGTGGAGTTGATTATTAAAAAAATATCAGCATTTTTCTGATGGCATATAAATTGCGATAACCGTTTTTTAGGGTGTTGCCTTGTCATATATACCCCAAATAAAACGTGCGAGGTCAGGAGCTGGTAATGAAAACAATTATTGTGATAGCAAAAAATCCAAAGGAGGGAAACTGGTTAAAAACGCTTTTATCACAACGACAATACTTTTTAAAAATCCTTGACCGCATAGAAAATGTAGAAAAGGAGGTTAAGGAGATTGACTGCAATACAATCATTCTGGATCTGGATTCGATTTCAATGGATAACCGGACCATCAGAGAACTGACCCTTCAATTTCCTCAGATTTATTTTTTATGTACCTCAAAGGACCGGTTTCACCCTGAACTCAAAGATGCGATTTGCTATCATATCTATGCCTGCCTGAACAAACCGATTGACCCTGATGAACTTTTGTACTGGCTTAGATGCATTGAAGATAATGATTCTGATGAACCATCCAATACCGGAAATATTTAGGAAACCAATTGAAGTTAATAATTAAAATGGAGAAAAAATGGAAAAGAAAAAATCAAGAACTCTAATTTCCGATTTTCTGAACAACACCGGACTGTCAAGGCGGTCGTTCATTAAAGCGACAGCAGCAACAGGCGCAGCTGTTACTTTCGGTAGTGGAATACTGCCCGAGATGAAGGCCTTGGCCGCGGCATCCAAAACCTCAGGAAACGATCAGGGAAAATGGTTTCCCGCGACTTGTCAAGGTTGCACATCATGGTGTTCCAGTCAGGTATACGTTATTAATGGTCGAGCCGTTAAAGTCAGGGGAAATCCAAACTCAAAAGTAAATCTTGGGGCGGGGTGTCCTCGTTCTCATCTTGCCCTTCAGCAGGTATACGATCCTGACAGGATTAAAACGCCGATGAAGCGCACTAATCCCAAAAAAGGCAGAAATGAAGATCCTAAATTCGTACCGATTTCCTGGGATGAAGCGCTTAATACCATTGCCGATAAAATCATGGAACTTCGAAAAAATGATGAAACTCATAAGTACATGTTAATGCGCGGGCGGTATTCCTACATGCGTGACATCTTATATGACAGAATGACGAAAATTATCGGGTCCCCCAATAATATTTCACACTCTGCCCTTTGCGCTGAAGCTGAAAAATTTGGGCCTTACTATACTGAAGGGTATTGGGGATATCGGCAGTATGATGTGGAAAGAGCACAGTACATTTTGCTCTGGGGTGCGGACCCTCTCGCAGCCAATCGTCAGGTATCTTATTATTCTAAAGTCTGGGGTGATGCCATAGACCGCGCAACAATCGCCATTGTTGAACCAAGGCTTTCAGCAACCGCTGCAAAGGCGGATGAATGGCTGCCGATTAAACCGGGTAATGATGGAGCTCTGGCAGTTGCGATTGCTCATATTCTTTTGGTCGAAGGTCTTTGGTACAAACCATTTGTCGGTGATTTTATTGACGGAAAGAACCTTTTTGTGACCGGCCAGACAGTGGACGAAACATTGTTCGAAGAAAAATATACTTACGGACTTGTGAAATGGTGGAATCTGGAGCTGAAGGACAAGACACCGGAATGGGCGGCCACCATAACCGGCTTGCCCCTGGACCAGATTAAGCGGGTAGCTATGGGCTATGGGAAAGCGGCACCGCATGCCATTACATGGATGGGCGGCGGCCCCTGTATGCAGGTCAGAGGTGGCTTCAGCTCCATGGCAGTCCACGCATTGAACGGATTGGTAGGCGCTGTTGACAATGAGGGCGGGACGCTGGCTTCAAATAAGGAATATACTTCGAAATTTCCGGAACCTGATGATTTCATTGATGACATCGCAAAAAAAGGGAAAAAACACGGAAAGATCGATCATCGGGGGCGACTGCATTTTCCCTGCATATCTGAGGGGAAACCCGGCGGCGGCGTCATCACGAATAATGCGGCAGAAGGGATTTTGAATGAAGATCCCAATGAGATCAAGGTGGCGATTGCCTATATGAATAATTTTTCTTTTTCAGCGCCCCAGCCCGAGCGGTGGGAAAGAGCATTGTCCAAAATTCCGTTTCTGACCCATATCACGACAAATGCATCGGAATTTTCCTGGTTTTCAGATATTCTTCTGCCTGATACCCATCACATGTTTGAAAAGTGGGGATATGTCAAATCCATAGGCAACGGGTATCGCCATGTAACCATTATGCAGCCGATCATTAAAAATATCTGGGATTACAAAACAGATGAAACTGAAATTCCCTGGCTTATTTCGGAAAAGCTTGCAGAAAGGGGGTTTGATAACCTTTTAAGGCATTTTAAAGAGTATAAAGACCCGGAAACTGGAAAAGAGCCCACCAATGAAAAAGAATTTGCTCTGTATGCCTTGAAATTTGCTACCCATAATCTTTGGGATCCGGCTGTTTACAAAGGCGGTGATAAATTTACCGGCTGGGATGATTTTGCAAAAACAGGGGTTTGGAATTCTGATCCGTATCCTTACCGCAAACGCTGGGGAAAGATGAAGACCAAAACAAAACGGTTTGAATTCTTTAGCGAAACCCTGAAAGAAGCACTTGAAAAGCATGCTAAAAACCATGAAACTACGGTTGACGAAGTGATGAAAGCCACCAATTACCTTGCAAGAGGTGATATGGCGTTTATTCCCCATTATGAAGAGCCGTTTATCATGGGAGATGAAAAAGAATACCCCTTTGTCCATGTCGATCATAAATCACGGTTGAATCGGGAAGGCAGGTCTGCAAACTGTAGCTGGTATTATGAATTCAAATCAGTCGATCCGGGTGATGAAAACTGGGATGACGTGGCCAAAATTAATCCGCTGGATGCTAATAAACTTAAAATTCAGTCCGGGGATACCATTCGGTTGACCTCTCCCACGGGTAGTCTGGTCTGCACGGCCAAGCTGTGGGAAGGCGTCAGACCCGGGACTGTGGCAAAATGTTATGGTCAGGGGCATTGGGTATATGGCCGATTGGCATCCAAAAAATTTGGAGAAATACCACGAGGCGGCAGCAGTAACGATATTATCCCGGCACAATATGAAGCATTAAGTGGCGCGTCGGCTTATTATGGTGTGACCAGAATTAAAATAGAAAAGGTATAGGGAGGTGATACAAATGCCAAGATACGCAATGGTCATAGATCTTCAAAGATGCACAGGGTGCGCTGCCTGCAGTATTTCCTGCAAGAGTGAAAACAATGTACCCGACGGCATCCACTGGTCTAATAAACTAACAGAAACATCCGGAGTTTTCCCCAACGTTCGATACCATTATATGCCGACACTATGCAATCATTGTGAAAACGCACCATGTGTTCGCGGGTGTCCGACAAAAGCCATGCACAAGCTGGAAAACGGCATCACCATGCATGATCCTAAAAGATGCATCGGCTGCAAATATTGTGAGTTTAACTGCCCCTATGGCGTCATTTATTTCAACTGGAGTTCTCCTCACAAAAACTGGAAAGAGAGCACAGCGGTCATTAAAGGCGGCACCTCTTCTCCAAAGGAAGAGGTTGAGAAAGTCGGCGGCAAGGTCCTGCCGTACTATAACCCGGAAAGAGAGGACACACTTGCCGGAATCCGGCCCAAGGGTGTGGTTGAAAAATGCACGTTCTGCGATCACAGAGTGAAAAATGGAAACCTGCCGCGGTGTGTTGAAGCCTGTCCTTCAGATGCCAGGGTGTTTGGGGACATCAATGACCCGAACAGCAAGGTCAGCCAGCTGCTTGGAAAATTCAGGCCTTTCAGGTTGAAAGAAGAGATTGGGACCGACCCCCATGTATTTTACATCAGGGATTTTAATCCTGCAAATTATCAGCCAAGCAAAGGAGGTATCTAATGAATCAGGCAAAATCATCAAATGGACTGTATTTGACATGGTTGGGGCTGCTGTGTATAGCCATTGCCATAGGCTTGTTTGCAGCTTTTAAGATTTTGACAGAAGGGCATCACCTGTTTAATGCCAATGATGTTCTGATCTGGTCTCTTCCTTTGGGTGTTTATATTTTTCTTGCCCTCACAAGTTCGGGACTGACCCTTTTAGCGGCACTGCCGCTGGTCTTTGGAGTAAAAAAATATGAACCCTTTGCAAAGCGTCTTGTTTTTCTGGCGATTGCAACCCTTTTGTCCGGGTTTATTTCAATTGGTCTGGAACTGGGTGATGTTTTTCATATGGCCTACCTCATTTTCTCGCCCAATCTCAGTTCACCGATCTGGTGGATGGGCACAATTTACAGCATTGAACTGGTGGTGCTGGTTTTAAAATTCTGGCAGCTTCATTCGGGTGACTGGAACAGCACAACAAGCAAAACTCTGGGAAAAATATCCTTTATATGTGCTTTGGTAGCACCTTTAATGATCGGATCTGTATTTGGTCTGACAGAATCAAGGGTTACCTATTTTGGACCCATGATGTCAATTTATTGCCTTTTTATGGCAATCTTAAGCGGGGCATCGTTTTGTCTACTATATAACCTGATTTGTGCCATGATATCAGGGAAAGGGATATCGGAAGAAAAGGAGGTGTTTTTCAGTGAATTCACCCGAATTTTTACCGGCGCACTGGGGGCGGTCATCATCCTGACATTGATCAGGATGTTCATTGAAAGCTCAACCGTCATACCGGAATTTTTAAACTATCATAAATATGCCCAGGCATTTGGCAGCATTGCCGGTATCAATACAGAAGTGCTTCTGGGCCTATTCTTGCCCTTTATACTGATTTCGATGCCAGGGTTTCGCTACACTCTCAATGGCAGACTGACAGCATCTGTTCTTGTGTTCCTGGGTACTCTTGCCATGCATATGGAAATCCTCCTTGCCGGTCAAAGCCACCCGGTGGGGCCAAAGGCGGAACAATTTCCTGAATTTACTGCCTATTTTCCCAGTATCTGGGAATGGATTGTATTCATGCTGTCAGTGGCCGTTATGCTGCTTTTATTTACAATAGGTGAACGGATGCTGAAATTGGAATCGGAAAACACCTGATCTGTGGCACCCTGTTTTCTTAATTGATGTGTGCGCACCTTTCCCCCCGGAATCGACAGCGATTCAGGAGGGAAAGATGCCACTTCCAAGGATGGTTCAGACAACAGCGACACATAGGAGAGACACATGAATTTCCATCAAATAATAGATTCTGAAACAGCACGGCAAGGGATATACAGGATTTTTTCAGATTGTTATCATCTGCCTGATAAAAGCATGCCGGAAAAGCTTGAAAAGCTTGAAAAACAATTGGTTCGTTTGAATTCAAAAGCAGATTCACATGTAAGCCAGATGCAGGTTGAACTGGCGAGCATGGATGACTATGATTCCCTAAAGATTGATTTTTCACGACTCTTGATCGGCCCGTACAGTTTGCCGGCACCTCCCTACGGATCAGTGTATCTTGAAAAGGAACGAAAGGTTATGGGCGATTCAACACTGGATGTAGAAGCCCGGTATGAACAATTTGGATTAGGCCTTTCCAAAGATTTTAAAAATGTTCCGGATCATATTGCCGCCGAGCTTGAATTCATGTTTTTTTTAATTTATAAAGAAATAGATTCCATACAATCTGATGACCCATTACAGGCAGTTGACTTTTTATTGGGTCAAGAATCGTTTCTTCAAGATCATTTGAATATGTGGGTGCCAGATTTTGCAAATTGTATTATCGAACATTCCGGAACAGATTTTTATCGTCATCTTGTACAGGCTACCCAGCTATTTATTGCCGAGGATCTGGAATACCTTAACCAGAATAATTTATCTGTAATACAAACAAAAAAGGCGCATGATGCAGCCATTTGACAGTTTATTGGAAGAATCTGCAAAAATTCACGGTCACTTATGCCCAGGTCAGGTTGTGGGAGTTCGAATGGCGATACTGGGATGCAAACTGATCGGATTGGATAATCCTAAAAGCCGCGACCAGATAAAACAGCTTTTGGTTTATGTGGAAATGGATAGATGTACAGCCGATGCAGTGGCATATGTCACCGGTGTAAAGCTTGGACGTCGCAGTCTTAAATTTATGGATTACGGGATCATGGCTGCAACATTTGTCAATCTGTCCAATGAAAAATCATTCAGAATCATTTCCACGGAGGAATCCAGGGATCTTTGTGATGTATATGCCCCGGAAGTTGACGGGAAATCTCAAAGACAGCTTTCAGCATATAAAAGGATGCCGGACAGCGTGCTTTTTAGGGTTCAAAAAGTTCATGTGCCAATCAGCGATCTTGATCTTCCGGGTCCGACTCGGCAGAAAATTGCATGCAGTCAATGTGGACAGATTATTCGTGATGGCAGAGAAATAGTAAAAGAGGGGCAACCGATTTGTAAACCCTGTAGTGGAAATTGTTATTTCTCAAACGCCATGGAAATCTGTTGGTCAGAAATGAGCTGGTCTCCAACAAATGAAACTAAATCAATATCTTTAACCCCTTTAAAAAAGGAATGTTGCTGAACAACCCCCAATAAAAACTGAACTTTATACGTCATTAATAAAGGAGCTTAACGTGTTTAAAAAAATCCGTGTGGAAGATGCTGTTGGTGAGACATTAAGCCATGATATTACGGAAATACGACCGGGCGAATTTAAAGGGGCTGCTTTTAGAAAAGGCCACACTGTCTGTGATGAAGATATCTGCCACTTGCAGAAACTGGGAAAAAATCATCTTTATTTAATCAATCTTGATAAAGATGAAATCCATGAAAACCAGGCAGCTGCTATCCTGGCCCAGGGATTGGCAGGCCCTGGTATTACATGGGAAGACAATCCAAAGGAAGGCAAGATCTGTCTTTATGCAAAAACCGATGGACTGCTGGTTGTGGACAAGGCTAACCTTGCAGCTTTTAATATGATCGACGAAGTCATGTGCGCCTCCCTGCACAGCTACACCCTGGTTAAAAAAGGACAACAGGTGGCGGCTACAAGGGCCATTCCATTGGTGATGAAAAGAGCCCCGGTTGAGCGGGCTGCGGCTATCGGAAAACAAAACGGGGGAGCCGTTTCGGTCCATCAGTTGAATCATTCAAAAGTTGGCATTGTCATCACAGGCAATGAAGTTTTCAATAGCCTTATTGACGACAAATTTGCCCCCATATTAACCAAAAAAATTGAAGGACTTGGATCGACCGTATCAGAGATTGTGTTTGCCCCTGATGATGAATTACTTATTCAACAGGCCATTGAAAAACACCTGATATACGGCTGTGACCTTATCCTTTTAAGCGGTGGTATGAGCGTTGATCCGGATGATGTTACGCGTAAAGGCATTCAAAAAGCCGGCGCCGTCGAAATGCATTATGGTGCGGCAGCTCTGCCGGGTGCCATGTTCATGGTGGCCTATATTGGAACTACGCCTCTTCTGGGGGTCCCAGCCTGTGGGCTTCATCATAAAGTAACCGTTCTGGATTTGATCCTGCCAAGAATATTGATCGGCGAACATATCGGGAAAAAAGAACTGGCCTTTATAGGGCACGGCGGGTTATGTCTGGACTGTCCGGAATGCACACATCCCCATTGTCCTTTTGGCAAAGGCATGTAGAGCAATTGTAGATTTTAAAAGAGGTGAGCCATGTATCTTCCAGAAAAGTATAAAAAATTCTCAACAGTTTATCCTGAAGTTTTTAAAGCCTCCAGGATCTGGGTGTAAAAAGCAGGTAAATAAGTTTTTTTGGTCATTCAATACGTTGTTTGACCAAGTATAGCAGAAATCAGATTCAGTCGCCTGACTTGGCAGAAAAATAGATCCATTCGATCGGAAATAGTGAAAGTAGAAAATAAGCTGAATATATGAGACGGCTGGTCAAAACTTGTACTCATAGGGCTCAGTCCAGACAAATTTTCGACACCCCCACAGCTTGTATGTAACATTTTTTTTAGCTTTGAAATTTCAATTCAATCAAATAAGCCCTTGGCAGAGCTGATGGTCATGCTTCCGCATTTAATTTGATATATAGACGTTAATAGACTGGTTGATCCGGCTCAAGGATAATTGACCTACCCTAAAATATTCTTTGAATCTATTTTTTTAACAAAAGTTTATGACTTTTTGCTCTGTTTTTTGGAAGCACTTTGTGTCTTATGGGGTTAAAAAAGAATTCTGCAACTTCAGGATTATTTTTTTAAAACCAGATTGATCTGATCCAGGCGCCTGTTTTCCAGAGGCATGGGCAACCCGCTGAAAATTTCCTTGTCCTGCCAGTCTTTCCACTGGGAGTGGAGCGTTTCATTGAGTATATACAGTGACACATAGAAGGGTTCATCCGGTCTTTCAACAAGAATGGTGGTGGCAAACCGGGTATTTCTGAGCACCTGCTTCTTTGGCCAGCAATGGCCGATATCCGGCTTGTCCACTGAAATCCATATATATTGCCCGGTTCCAATATCCTGTGTTTCCCCCACTATCCTGACTTTAGCACCTGTGGTTGATCCTGCAGCAGGGGAGATGATTTTACCCCAGGAATCTGTTTCCGGGTCTGGTGAAAATATGGAAGAACTGTATTGCAGACCAATGATGAGGCATGCGACAATTATCAGTATAAAAAAAGGGGTCCGGTTTTTACGTGTCCTGGCAGGTGGCAGGGCTGCATTTTTCACAAAGGCCTGTTTGAATTTATTTTTCAGGTTGTCATTCATATCAAGGGGAGTCATACGATAAAAAATAAAAAGGATCAAGATGCTTATAATTTTTGTTACAGATGATGGAATATAACTTGAAATCATGGCTAAACAGCGTTTATGATACCAAAGAAAATACTTCACGAAAAAGGCAAGGCCTGAGATAGTTTCAACATAATTGAAAGCATATATCAAGGGAGTCAAAAAATATATGAGCGTTATTATCACGGTGGCACCAAAAGGGAATCGGCCCCCTGGGCAGTAAGTTGACAAAAGTTTTGACCCCAATCATCCTGCAAATAAACATGACGTCATTCTTTTGGATAAGGTTGATATCATAAAAATAAAAAAGGGGGAAAAAAGATGAAGTATATTATAATGACTCAAAAAACCATTGATCAGGTTGCCAAAGATCTTGAGGCTGCTGTTGTACGTAATCATTTTGGTGTTCTTCACATTCATGATCTGAAAGCAACCATGAACAAGAAGGGGGTGGATTTTCCAAATGAATGCAGAATTTTTGAGGTTTGCAATCCACAAAAGGCCAAGGCAGTGTTAACAAACGACATGAGCCTGAATATGGTTTTGCCTTGCAGGATTTCTGTTTGGGAAGAAAATGGTGAGGTTAAAATAGGCACCTTGGAACCAACAAAGCTTTTGTCTGTATTGAATGATGATGAAGCTTTAAAACGTGTTGCCAAAGAAGTTGAAACCACGATTAAAACCATAATCGAAGAAGCAAAATAGGGCAGAATGGGTTGCAAAGACACCTAACCGGTGTTTGAGACCATAAAGGGAGCCATGAAGGGAATCTTTATCAGTTATCGTCGCGGTGGTGCCGGGGGCCATGCTGCCGGTCGAATTGAAACATCTCTAAAGGATCGTTTCGGCAGGGATCTTGTTTTCCTGGATGTTCAAGATATCTCGCCGGGTCAGAATTTTGACAAAGCCATTGATGCAGCTCTCACTCAATGCCACGCATTTGTTGTGGTTCTTGACAGGCATTGGCGGTCTGAGGAACAGATTCAAAGACTTCACGATCCTGCGGATTATGTCCGTCGAGAGATTACTGCTGCCCTTGAACGGGATGCAGTAATATTCCCAATTCTCATAGATGGAACGGCTATGCCAAATGAGTTGTCCCTGCCCGACTGCCTGCAGTCTTTAACCAGATACCAGGCCCTTTCACTGCGCCATGAAACATTTGACAATGACATAGGTCTGCTGATTAAGGCTATTGAACAACATTACCTTGAATTGAAAGCCATTGAGAACTCCATGCAGTGCCCCCGTTGCCGCGCAGCAGTTAAAATTTCACTGTTCCAGACGTCTACCAGGTGTGATTCATGCAAAACTGAAATCATGGTCTTAAAAGTTGTTCCCGCTCAATCATACGCGGTACAGAATGAAAGCCGCAGCCGGTTGTCACGACTGCTGGAACTGGCTGAAATTGATGCTGAAAACAAAAACTATCACTCGGCATATGAACAATACTCCCAGATTCTTGATTTTCATCCAGACAGCTGGGAAGCCATTATTAATAAGGCCATCTGCCTTTTCTGGATCGGCAGCGAGGATCTCAGCCATCTTGAAGAAGTATTTTCTCTCCTTGACAAGGCGGATCTGCTGTCAAACCTTCATCCAAGGGTAAGCGCCGCCCGTAAGAGCCTGGCGTATAACCTGGCCGTCATTGCCGAAGCAGAGGACATGGTGGGCCTTGGTATCACCTGGTCTCTGGAATTGTTCAACTTTTCCAAATCCATACTGCCCGTGCATGAGGATCGTGACCAGCTTATCCATTCCTATGTTGGAGAATGCTTTAAAAAAATTCAAAAAAGACTTATTGAGTTTCTGGCCAGAGATGGAAAGGATTTCGATCCGCCGCTGGCAGAACTTGCCACCCTGAGAAAACTGATGGTGTTCAAGCAGGATTTGGACATCATACGCTTTTTTATCCTCATGGCGGATCGCAAAATTCAGGTTAATCCTGATCAAAGGGAATTGATAGTGCAGTTAAAAGATGCGAAAAGTCAATTTGAACGGGTTTATCCTGGCAAATCTCTGTTGAGAATCAAATATCCATTTATTGGAGGGCCCAGAATCGAAGGGGTGTGATGAAAATCTGAAATAAAAGGAGGGAGGATGAAGTTTGATTTCAAAGACATGTATGACTACGACAGATGGCTGGTAGACTATGATGACGCTCAAGGGTATGAGGAAAGATATCTTCGATACTGCCGGGAGTTTGCCCGGAAAACAGAGTTTCCCAATCTGATCGTAGAAGAAGTGGAGATGGTTACGGGTGGAATGTTTTCCAAGGAGAGAACACCGGCCGTCGTTGTTTCATTTAAAAAATCTACGTTAAAGGGGTTGGGAATTTACTTCCGTCCCCAGCGGTTTGGCAACCTGGTTCACTATTCTCTCATAAAAACAGTTGACCGGGGGCTTTGGTCTGCATTTACAGGAAAACATGGCGAAGACAAAATCGAGCAAATGATTGATAAACTGAAAAATTTTGCACAGATTGATGAATTTTTTTCATTGGATGGTTTAGGCAATCTAATTTTTACAAAAGCCTTGATGGAACTTGATCCCGAATTCAAGGAAATGAAGTCATTAATGTCAAAAGCCAAGGACAGGGGAAGATATTCAAAATAGTTTCGAGCGATTGTTCAAACAAATGGAACACGATACTAAAAAGGCAGTCCTAGTGGAAAACAGACGGAGTTTTTTAAAGAAAACCGCCTTAATGGCAGCAGCGGCAGCTTTCCCTGCTTTGCCCTCCTGCATTCCCATCAATACAATTAAGGCAAATGTTCCCTTAAAATCAACAGAAATAAAAACAGCGGCTGTCCTGTGGTACAGCCAGACAGGCAATACTCAAAAATGCGGGAAAGTTCTTGCAAAAACCTTTGAAAAAAATGGAATCACGGTTGTTTATGGAGATCTGCGTGATGTTGACAAATCAACTATTTTCAACGTTGATCTAATGGTGATCGGTTCCCCTGTTTTTTATTATGACACCCCGAATTTTGTAAAGGATTTTATCCGATCCCTGCCCGATCTTGACGGAATTCCTGTGGCAGCCTATGTTACCTTTGGCGGGCCTGAAGGAAATCAGCACAATGCTGCCTGCTCCATCCTGAAAGGCATGGTACAAAAAAACGGCGTGCCTGTCGGTCTGGAATCGTTTATGAGCATCAGCACATACTCCCTTTCTTTTAAAGAAAATGACACCGGCATAAAAACAATACAGAACACAATCCTGCCGGACCATGAGACCTATAAAAAAATTCGTGAATATGCCGGATTTATCAAGTCACAGGTTGAAAAGGGAAACGCATCGGAATATAAACAGACTCTTACCCTGAGAGAATTTTCCACATATTTTAAACCTGAATGGTGGACCAAACTGACTGTAAATAATCATTATATTATTGAACAAAAATGTTTGGGATGCGGAGTCTGTGTTGAAAAATGTCCGACCAATTCCATTGATCTGGACAGTTTTTCAGTGAATACCGAGACCTGTGTCCTTTGTTTCGGTTGCATAAACAACTGCCGATATCAGGCAGTGAATATGGAGTATCAGAATAAAAAACTGATCGGTTTTCAAACGTATCTTGATAAAAACAATTTAAAATTTGAGCTTCCCCATGAACTTAAAACTTAATGGCAAAATATCCAGGAGTATTTTCATCAAAAAAGCGTCAATGGAAAATGCAGAGGAAATCCTTGAGCTTCAAAAACTTGCATATGTAAGTGAAGCTGAAATAATAGATGATTTCTCGATACCGCCTTTACATCAAACACGCAAGGAAATAAGATCTGAATTCCATCATCAGATCTTTTTGAAAGTTGAACTTGGCAACCAGATTATAGGCTCTGTCAGAACCTATTTGGAAAAAGGAACAGGGTACATTGGCAAATTGATTGTACACCCGAACCATCAAAATCTTGGTATCGGTAAAAGACTCTTACATGCAGCAGAAAAGCTTTTCCCAGATGCAGACCGGTATGAATTGTTCACAGGTCAAAAGAGTGAGAAAAACCTTTATATATATAAGAAAAATGGCTATCAGGTTTTTAAGGTTA
Source organism: Pseudomonadota bacterium (assembly GCA_018821715.1). Taxonomy (GTDB): domain Bacteria; phylum Desulfobacterota; class Desulfobacteria; order Desulfobacterales; family Desulfobacteraceae; genus Desulfobacula. Next base: position 16,138 of record JAHJLN010000117.1, read on the forward strand.
AAAAAGTATCAGAAAAACTGTCTTTGGTATTTCTGGAAAAAATCAGCTTAAAGCCTTCGGCAGCAAAGACAGTCAATTAAAGGAACGGAGGCCGCAATGATTGAAATGGCAGTGAGTCATCAGTGGAAAAAAGCTTTTCCCGGAGCTCATATCGGTATTTTGTTAGTGGGAAACGTTGACAATACAAAACCTTCCCCCCCTCTGAATAACCAAAAAGAAAATCTGGCATCTTTGCTTCGCAATAAATATGATGGCTTCAGCCGGGCAGATTTGCTTGAAACAAAAAGATTACAAGCCTATCGGTCTTATTACAGAAAATTCGGCAAGACCTATCATATACAGCTCCAACTGGAATCAATTCTTCATAAAGGAAAATCACTTCCAAATGTGAGTCCTTTGGTTGATGCCAATTTTGCAGCAGAAATGCAAACCCTTCTTCTGAGTGCCGGGCACGATGCAGACTGTTTATGCTTTCCGTTAATGATTGATATAAGCCGTGGGGCGGAAGGGTTTATCCAAATAAACGGCAGCAAAAAGACGCTCAAGAAAAGTGACATGATGATGACTGACGCAAAAGGGGTTGTTTGCACCGTCATCTATGGTCAGGACCAGCGGACTCAGATTTCTCCCAAGACTCGGCGGGCGTTATATGTAACGTATGCACCCCCTGGGATTGAGGCAGCATCCGTATTGGATCATTTGAATACGATTCAAAAAAATATAATCCTTTTTGCCCCTGATGCCAAGGTGGAGTATCAGCAGGTGCATACCGCAGATGGGAGATGAAACAGTGTCTGCAATGGGATGTTACATCTTTAATACCATAAACACATATTCACCATTGTTAAAATCAATGGTAAGATTTGCCCCTCGCCCTTCTGCATATCGTATCCAGAACGGTCTGTCCGTCACGCCGCACTCGTAATTGGGGTAAGCCTCTCCTGTTTTCCCGTTTTTCCAGGAAAGAATCATGGGGTAATCGCATTTTTCAAACGCCTTGTCTTTTGCTATTTGTTTGGCCTTTAAAAAATCAAACTTTGGGTCATCTATATTCAAATTCAAGACCTCTTTTGGCAGGTCTTTGATTGTTGTAAATATCTGTGACATGATCCGCACCTCCCTTTTTGGGGTTATCGAAAAATATGAAGTTTATCTTTGATCTTATCCTCTATTATAAGACCTGATTTGGAATTGACAACAATCGGCATTGCCAGTAGAACCTTAAAAAAAGAAATGAAGAAAACCAGAAGAAAAAAAATAATGGCCTGGATCTGGAAAACAGGATTAAAGATTGTCCTGCTCCTGTTTTGCCTTACCCTTATCCAGGTCGTGGCATTAAAATTCATTAATCCGCCGATTACGCCGAATATAGCATGGGAATGGGCAGAATCCATCCTGAAAAAACAGCCTGAAAAGCGTCCGAGATATAGGTTTAAAAAAATTGAAGCCATATCGCCTCATTTGAGAAGAGCGGTCATTGCTGCTGAAGACCAGCGATTTTTATCTCACAATGGATTTGATTTTAACGAAATAAAAAATGCAGTACAGACTGTATTTACAAAAAAAAAACTCAGAGGCGCCAGCACCATAAGCATGCAAACCGCCAGAAGCGTTTTTTTGTTGTCCAGCAGAAGCTTGTTCCGCAAAACCGCTGAGATTTATTACACGGTCTTGATCGAAGTGTTCTGGGATAAACAAAGAATCTTGGAAATGTATTTAAACACCGTGGATTGGGGAACAGGTGTCACTGGTGCTGAAGCGGCTTCACAAAAATATTTTTCAAAAAGCGCCCAACACCTAACCCCTTTTCAGGCTGCCTTAATGACGGCTGTTTTACCGAACCCGCATAAATGGTCTGTCAACAATCCCAGCGTGTACCTGAGAATCCGGCAGGCACAAATCCTCAAAGATATGTATCTGATGCCATTATTGTAAAAGAAACGCTTATTTGAAATCCATCAGCGCCTGATCAAAACTTGCCTGGTCTATTTTAAAGGCCTTGGCAGGTTCCCCGATCCTGATAATGGTCAAGGTGTTGATCCTGTCACCTTTTTCAATGGCATTAACCACGTCCATGCCGTTAATCACTTTTCCAAAAACCGCGTGTTTCTGATCAAGCCAGGGAGTCGCCTTATGCGTAATAAAAAACTGGCTGCCATTGGTTCCAGGGCCTGCATTGGCCATTGAAAGAATTCCGGGGGAATCGTGTTTTAATTCATCTGAAAACTCGTCGGCAAATTTATACCCAGGGCCTCCCCTGCCGGTTCCGGTGGGATCGCCGCCCTGGATCATAAAATCTTTGATCACCCTGTGGAAAATAAGTCCGTCATAGTATTTTTTTGAAGGCCCCTGATTGGAAGCAATTGTCCCAAGCGCCAGGCCTGCAAAATTTATAACCGTCAGCGGGGCCTGTTCATAATAAAGGACAGCAACGATTTGTCCTTTAGTGGTATCAAATTGGGCATATAAACCGTCCGTAAAGTCTTCAGAAAAACAAAGATACGGCAGTAAAAGTACAGATAAAAAAATAGCGGCTACCAGAGTTCTTTTGGATAAAATCATTTTGACGGTTCCCTTTGTTGATCAGATTGACTTACACCTTAAAATCAAAAAACCCGATGCTCAAACAACTTGAGTTTCGGGTGTAAATGATCACTTTTTTCCATATGGTTCAGTAAAAAAATGGGGTGAGTGACGGGACTTGAACCCGCGGCAACCAGGGCCACAACCTAGTGCTCTACCAAACTGAGCTACACCCACCACAAAAAACTCTCCTTAATTATCAGAACTTGATCTGTTTTTCAATACTTATTTAAAGCACAAGGTCCCGGACACGGCTTTTTTGTGTCACCAAAAACAGGGGTCCTGCTGACCAGGACCCATATTTACATTGACCTTGACGTGTTGTTTGACTATGATCCTTGCGTATAAAATATTTCATCAAAGGAATTTGTATATGAATGCTTTTTTAATTTTCATTGTCCGGCTTATTTTAGGTCTTGTTTTCGGTATCATTCTTATCCGGCTTTTCAGACCGGAATGGGGTATTTACCATGGCGTTGGTGCAGGACTTATCCTGGTTGCCCTGGCGTATGCCATGGCGCTTTACAGAAAAAAGAAACAAAAATAACATCCGAGGATTGGGCAATTGGAAAAAAATATCATCTTAGGGACAGCCGGACACATCGACCATGGAAAAACAAGCCTTGTCAAGGCATTGACCGGCATTGACACGGATCGGCTGAAGGAAGAAAAAGAACGTGGTATTACCATAGAACTTGGGTTTGCTTCCCTTGATCTGCCCAATGGGCAGCATATCGGCATAGTGGATATGCCGGGTCATGAAAAATTTGTAAAAAACATGGTGGCCGGTTCCAGCGGGATTGATGTGGTCACAATGGTCATTGCAGCAGATGAAGGCGTCATGCCCCAGACCAGGGAACATATGGAGATCTGCAGCCTCATGGGGATCAAACACGGCCTGATTGCCCTGACCAAAACAGATATGGTGGATGAAGATCTTTTAGAGCTTGCCCTTGATGACATCACTGATTTTATCCAGGGCACATTCCTCGAAGGCAAGCCCATTATCCCTGTCTCCTCTGTTACCCGGGACGGGCTTGATGAATTTATTAAAACCCTGGAAACCATCTGCACCAGCATTCCTGAAAGAAAATTTTCCGCCATCTTCAGACTTCCTGTGGACCGGGTCTTTTCAATGAAAGGATTTGGTACGGTGATAACCGGAACCCTGACTTCCGGCAGTATCAATGTCGGGGACGATATCATGGTCTATCCCAAAAAAATTGTCTCCAAAGTAAGGGGAATCCAGGTTCACAGCTCCGGGGTAACAGTGGCAGGTGCCGGCACAAGAACCGCCATTAACTTCCAGGGACTTGACAAGGAATCCGTCAGCCGCGGAGATGTCCTGTCTACCCCCGGCACCCTGATTGAAAGCTATATGGTGGATGCCCATTTCCTTTATTTAAGCAGCAATCCAAAGCCTGCCAAAACCAGGACAAGAATCAGATTCCATTCAGGAACCAGTGAAATACTGGGGTATATGATACTGCTGGACTCAGATGAGCTTCTGCCCGGCGATGAGGCCTGCGTTCAGTTCCGCCTTGAGTCCCCGGTCTGCTGCATAAAGGATGATCGTTACGTTATCCGAAGTTATTCGCCGGTAAAAACAATCGGCGGCGGTGCCATATTAAATCCAGCCTCCCAAAAGCACAAGCTGGTTGATAAGGCGATCATTCAGGGGCTGGAAAACCTGTTGCTGGATGACCCTGAGCAGACCATCCTGTTTTTTCTATCCTTAAAAGGATATCAAGGCGTGTCTTTTTCAGACCTGCGTGTCATGACCAATATCCCGGATAAAAAACTTGCCGCTGGGTTGCAGAAAATGCTTGCCAAACAGCAGGTTGTCCAGACGGATAAAGAAAAACAGATCTATGTTATTGGTGCTTTTTTTGATGAATTCAAAGAAAAGCTTCTCCAAAAGCTTGAAGCCTACCATGCCGGCAATCCGTTAAAAGAAGGCATGCCGACCCAGGAGCTTAAATCCAAATTCCAGTACATTGATGATGCAAAGTTTTTTAATATTCTCTTTTCAAAACTGTCCAAAGAAAACCTTATTGTTCTGGATAAAAATATTATAAAATTATCCACCCATGAAGTGGCCCTTGAAGTTGACCAGCATGAGGTCAAAGAAAAAATCAACAAAATATATCAGACATCCGGGTTAACACCGCCTTTTTTCAGGACCGTGTGCCAGGATCTTAACCTGGATAAAAAGACAGCTACCGATGTTCTCCACATGCTGATTGAAGAAAACTCCATTGTCAAAACAAAGGATGATCTTTACTTTGATGCCGCTCAGATCCATATTCTTGAACAAAAACTGACCACATTTCTACAGGAAAAACACTCTATCACCACACCTGATTTCAAAGACATGACAGGGGTCTCCAGAAAATATGTCATCCCTTTAATTGAATACTTTGATTCCATCAACCTGACCATACGGGTGGGAGACACAAGACAGCTGCGGCGCAAAACCTAAAGAATCTTTTCGGCAAAGGCTTCGACAATGCCGTTCAGTCGTGCTCTGCCCTCCAGGGTAAGGGCAAACCTGTTGCCCTTGATGAATCCCATGGACCCTCCAATAACCTGTTCCAGGATATCCTTGAATTGGTTTTCAAAGCAGACGCAAAATAGGGTTGAAAATTTTTCCAGGTCCAGGCCGTCAAGGGTACGAAGCCTCAGCAGGATCATTTCAAGCATTTCCTGTTCCCGGGTGAGCGTTTCCCGGCCTTCAACCGGAAGCCGGCCGGAGTCCATATCCTTTATATATTTGTTAATGCTGCTATGGTTCCAGGACCTTGAATTTTTATCAAATGAGTGTGCCGCAGCCCCAAACCCGTAATATGATATCATGTCCCAATAGGCTGAATTGTGCTTTGACCGGGTTTGCACACCCTTTGAAAAATTGGAAATCTCATATTGCTCAAACTTGAATTCACTTAAAAATCGGGATGTCTTTTTAAACAGTGTTGACAAGGTTGAAGGGGCAAGAGGGGCTATCAAGCCTTTTTTCACTTTTTCATCAAGGGGTGTGCCCGGCTCGAGGGTGAGCATATAGCAGGACAAATGGGTGGGCGACATACTGACAGCAGTGCTTAAATCTTTAAGCCACAGGGCCTTGGTTTCAAAAGGAAGTCCGTAGATCAAATCCAGACTGATGTTGTCAAACCCTGCTTTTTCTGCATTTTCAACAGTTTTTATGGCCTGATCAGCTGTATGAATTCTTTTCAAAAACCTGAGTTTGTCATCGTTAAATGACTGGATACCGATACTGAGCCTGTTGATACCGACTTTTTTTAACTCCATCAGATAATCAAGATCAACGGTTCCCGGGTTGACTTCAAGGGTGACTTCAACCTTGCGGGAGACAGAAAACGACGCATCAATGGTCTGCAGCAGCAGTTCAATTTTTTTAACAGGAAGAACAGAGGGGGTTCCGCCACCAAAGTAAATGGTGTTGATCTTGTCCTTTAAATCCGACCGGGCTTTAATTTCTTTTTGAAGACTATTGATATAGCCGGGAATCAAGAAAAGATCTGTTTTAGAATAAAAATCACAATACACACACTTTTTAACGCAAAACGGGATATGTATATAAATGGATTTTTTATCACACAAAACGCTTCATCAATTCATCAATAACCGTATCAACATTTTCAGGGGTCACCCCGTAATGTTCACAGGCCTTTTTTACCTGTTCAAGATGGGGGCTTTGATCCATATCATCTGGACCTCTGAAAAATCCCATCCGCCTGCCGATCTGGTATAAAACTCTTTGTTCCGGTTCAAGGTCAAAAAACCGGTCAATAATGCCGATCATTTTCTCTTTATCTTCCGGTAGTTTTCCATTGATGGTCTCGAACAGGTTCAGAATGTGATCACTTTTAATGTAAGAATCGATCCCGTCAAGGCTTTCGATAAACAGCCGTAACTCTTTGGCCATCATGGCATCTGTGGGTTTTTCAAATGTGCCGCTTCCGACTTCCTCGGCAAGAACGGTTCCGTTTGTCACAGCAAGGGTCCTGATCCTTATAAAATCAGGGTTAATGCTGTTGAGGGCAGAAGCGGTTTCCATGGCATGTTCTATGGAATAATCAATGCCGCCAAGTCCGGGCATGACATATTCCGACAGCTCCATTCCCGCCTTTTTCACCTTTATGCCTGCCTTGATATGGATGGCTTTGGTGGCCCCTTTTCTGATCTTTTTCAATACCGTGTCTGATCCGGATTCCATGCCCACATGGATCCGGTTTAATCCTGCATCACCAATGCGTTTCAAATCATCCTGCTTGATTCTAACAATGGTATGGCTTCTTGCATAGGAAGTAATCCTGTCCACATTTGGAAAGCACTTTTTAATATATTCCAGAACAAACACAAGATCATCGGGCTTCATGATCAAAGAATTGGCATCCTGCAAAAAGATGGACCGCATCCCTGCAGCATACCAGTTCATGGCAGCATTAAATGCAACCCGGTCTTTTTCCTCAAAACTGTTGTAAAGAGTGTTGATCACCTCGCTGTCGGCATATCCGCCAGGCTTGATAATCTGTTTGATTCGTTTGATATAGCTGTGCAGTAAATCAATGTCTTTGATGATGTTTTCAACAGATCTTAAGGAGAACTTGCCTTTTTTATACACCCTGCAAAATGTACACTGGTTCCAGGGGCAATTTCGTGTCAGCCGGATTAAAAGGCTGTCTGCTTCACTGGGCGGTCGAATCGGTCCCTGCTCAAACCCCTGGTAAGGGTCTGATTTTCTTTTATCCATAGCTTTTTTTACACCTGTATATTTTTTTAACCATCACTTCATTGCTTAACCCCATACCTTTACCTGATTACAATTCACGCTTTATATATTATCACTTGAACACTTAATGTCAATTTATTTACCAGACAACGGCAGGTAAATTTACCTGCAGGGGAATTGCTCAATGCTATCTTGCATGATATCATATGATGTTTTTTTAAAAAGGATTTTAAACATGAAATCAACCCCATATCAATCAAAGAGGTACAATGCATCGCCTTTTATCTTTTAAACCATATTTTCTCATTGTCATGACAATGGTTTGTCTTTTGACCCGGAACCTTGTGGCAGAATCTAAAGAGACCATAGACAGCGATTTTAATAAAAATATCATAGACATTTCAGAAGTCGGAACAGCTGAAAAAATTACCTTTGGCATGTCACGCAAAATCGATCCTGACAAGGTTTACGAAATCCAGAAACAAAGAGGAGTTATTCAAACCGGTTTAACCCCGCGCTTCGACAAAAATTGCAATTGCAGACCGATCGATAGCGAAATCTGGGCCAAAAACTATACTCAAAAAAGAGGAAAACCTGCTCTTCATAAAGGCATAGACATTCCTGCTCCGCGAGGAACACCTGTACTTGCGGTTGCTGATGGCACGATTGTCGGCAAATTTTTAAATGAAAAAAACGCAAAGGGCATAGAAATTGTCCTGAGACACGAGCCTGACGATACCGGCTTACCCCTGTGGACCTATAGCCAATACACCCATTTGCTGGACATGCCTGATCTATTGATTGGAACTCGGGTGAAAATGGGAAATGAAATTGGAAAAACAAGCAACACAGGAATATCCGGTAAAGAAGCAAAAGAAAAAAATGCCGGGGGTATAAGTTCGAGCAGCGGTGGGAAAAAAAGGCGCTATGCGCTTCACTTTGCAATATTTTACAGCAATTTTCCAACCTATGCTGTCAGCAGCTATAGCATTATCCCTATAGAAGGTTTTTTCATGGACCCCAATGCGTTTTACCGAAAAAAACCACCCTATGATTCCATATCAATGGAAAACCTTCCGGAACAGGAGAAACAGGTTTCCATCCCCTATATGACCGAGGATGGTCAATTTGTTCCAACAGATACCAAAGTCATCTGGCCCTATTCGTGCCGGGTAAGATAGGGCCAAAATTTACAGCAGGAATTTTCATTTGTATTTAAGCACAGCAGACCTTGAAACTTGGTTGTTTATTGTGGTACTTATCCAACACAAAAAAAATTAAACCGACAATTAATTATTATGGAGGAAACCATGCCTGGTTTTGAAATATTTGGGGATGAGGAAAGAAAAGAAGTGGCCGATGTTCTTGAAACAGGTGTTCTTTTCAGGTATGGATTTGAAGGTACAAGAAACGGGCATTTCAAAGCTCTTGAGTTTGAAAAAAAACTGGCTGAAATTACAGGATCTAATTACAGTCACCTGTGTTCCAGCGGGACGGCCGCCCTTTGCACGGCCTTAACTGCCTGCGGTATTGGTGCCGGAGATGAAGTCATTGTTCCCCCCTTTACCTTTGTCGCCACATTTGAGGCTGTTCTCAATGCCGGCGCCATCCCTGTTTTCAGTGAAATTGATGAAACGCTCTGCCTTGATCCTGACAGAATAAAAGAGGTTATCACCGACAGGACCAAGGCCGTGATTCCAGTCCATATGTGCGGTTCCATGGCAAGAATTGATGAAATCAAGGATGTGTGCAGAAAAAAGGGACTGATTCTTCTTGAAGATGCCTGTCAGTCTCTTGGAGCCTCCTATCAGGGGAAAGCCCTTGGAACCTTTGGGCTTGCCGGCTGCTTTTCCTTTGATGCCGTGAAAACCGTCACTTGTGGTGAAGGCGGCGGCATTATTACGGACAGCAAAGCGGTATATGAAAAAGCCGACCAGTTTGCCGATCATGGACATGATCATTTAGGCGGTCCTGACCGGGGGGCAGACGATCATCCCATTATCGGAACCAATTACAGGATCAGCGAACTTTCTGCAGCCGTGGGCCTTGCCCAGTTGAACAAACTGGACCAAATCCTGGATATCCAGAGAAAAAACAAATTTGCCATCAAAGATGCCATGGCAGATCTTCCAGAGGTCAGTTTCAGGTATATTCCCGATGCTAAGGGGGATTCAGCCACCTTTTTAAGCTTTTTTCTTCCAACTCAAGATCGGGCCAGACAGATTGCCAAAAATCTTGCTAAAAACGGTGCGGGGTCAGTGTACTGGTATGATAACAACTGGCACTATTACAAAAAATGGCATCACCTGGCACAGATGAAATGCTCTGCCAGGCTTGCGGTTGAACTTTCAGACAACCTGCCGGATTATAAAAATCTTGTTCTCAAAGACGCTGACACGATCATGAAGAAAACCATTTCCATGCAGATCATGCTGTCATGGACTAAAGCGGATATTGAAAAAAGAATTCAGGCTATAATGAAATCATTTAAGGAATAACTAATGTTTAGAAACTTTAAGCTGGTTCCCAATGTGATATTCGGGAGAGGCTGCTTTTCACAGCTTGATGAAATCATATCAAAACAACGCGTGAATAAAAGCTCCTGGGTGGTATTTGTCACGGATGATGTGTTCCGGGGAAAAGACCTTGAAAAAAGGATTCCAGCCTATGACAAGGACTTGATATTATGGGTAAATGTGGAT
>JAHJLN010000011.1 GCA_018821715.1 Pseudomonadota bacterium
CATGCTGATCATTCTTTGCTGTTGATCCATGGGGAATACCTGAGGGAATCAGGCCCACCCAGGTGTTGCCCGGCAGCAGGGAAGATGCCTTAAACCCCAGCCGGATCTGTTCGTTAGGTGCAAAAACCGTTTTATCCAGCACAAACGTGTTGCCCTCCATGGGAACCGCCACCTCAAAGGATACACTGGCCACCTCTTTGTCATTGGTGGTTTCGTTCATCCGAAAGCCATATCTTCCCGTCTTGTTGGGTGCCCGGAAAACCATCTGGCCTGCGGCACGCCCATTGACGGGTTGAAACGTTATGTCATGCTGATCATTTTTTGCTGTTGATCCATGGGGAATACCTGAGGGAATCAGGCCCACCCAGGTGTTGCCCGGCAGCAGGGAAGATGCCTTAAACCCCAGCCGGATCTGCTCGTTGGGCGCAAAGATTTTTTTGACAAGCACCAGCGATGCAGCATGTGCAGGAACAGCCACGGTAAAGGTGATGGATAAAAATTCCTGGTTTTTGGTGCTTGAACTTATTCTGAAGTCATACCGGCCGGTCTTGGCCGGTGCCCGGAAAACCATTTGGCCGGAAGAGCGGCCGTTTAACGATTGAAAGCTTGAATCATTTTGATCATTTTGGGCATTGGAGCCATGGGCAATGGCTGAAGGGATTAATCCCACCCAGGCATTTGATGGTATGCCTGAAGCAGCAATGAAACTGAGGGAAATCTGTTCGTTGGGAGCAAAAATAGTTTTGGCCAGTTTCAGGCTGTTTCCCTCCCTGGATGCTGCAAGCGGCGGATTGGCCGGAGCCGGTATGATTGGAGAGCGAAGTTCGGGTGCTGCATCTGTTTTATTTTCTGTTATAGTTGCATCCTCTTGTCCTGGGATGGCCTGGGTCTGGTCCGGTTCAGGTGGGGGCTGGGTGCCTGAAGGTTTCAGCCATTCAAAAGGATTGTCTGTATCTGATGGGCTTGTGGATTCCAATGCTGTTTGATTGTCCTTAGCCTGGTTTTTTTTATCTGCTTCCTGTTTTTCCATTGCCATCTGCTGTCTGGCAAAATCAATGGCGCTTTGAATATCTTTCTGTCTGGCTGGACTGAGCTCACGTTTCTGAGCTGTAAGGGCATTGTCCAGCATGGCCTGCCAGTTTTTTTTCTTGAAATGTTGGGTATTGAGCTGTTCCCATTCCAGGATAAAGTCGCCATATTCCTTAAAAGTCTGTTGATAGTCGGTTGTTAGCTTCTGGGACAACGGGTTTGACATACCGCCCGGCATGTCAAACTGCAGTTTTTGAATTTCCAGCATCACTTTTTGAGCGGAAAAGGGTTTTTTCTCTACCACATGTTGGTCAAATTCCGGAACTTTGGCGATTACCCGTGACCAGATCTTTTCAAAGGTCTGGGCCTTTTTAAGCTTTTCCCGGGTATCCTTGTCATCTGGGACCAGCCGGTCAGAGACCTGAAGGTCCTTTACGGCTTTGGAAAAATCTCTTAGATTAACAGCTTGCCAGCCACTTTTTTTGGCTGCCTTTGCCACTTCTGTAATTATCGGTGCTGCTGCTTTGGGATCCAGTTTTTTAGCCTGGAGCACTGTTTTTTCAGCAGCCGGCATATCCCCCTGGGCCAGTTGTTCCCGGGCTTTATCAATAAATTGCCGGGCCGCCTCTTTTGGGTCTGTTGACGGTTTTCCCCAGTCAGGGAAACTGCCTTTGGTATCAGCTGTTTTTTTGTCGGCAGCAGACGCTTTGGTAGTGTCAGGATCTTTGGATACCGGGGCAGATTTGGCATTTGCCGGAGCAGTGACGATCTTAATAACCTGTACGGTTACCTGGGCCTCACCCAGCTTGCTGCCGTCTTTGTTTTTTGCGGTGACCCGGGCTTCGATGGTACCTGCTTCACTGCGTGATACGGTTGGACTCTGGGAGATGTCGTTACTGAGAGTTGTTCCCGGATTGACCTCCCATTTCCACCGTATTCCATCCGGTATAGATCCACCCTGGAGTTCTGCTTTCAGGGTGATCAGTTCACCGGTTGCCCGACTGTCACGGGCAATGGTTTTCAGACCGCCTGCTTTGGGGTCCCAGGTCTGGGGCAGGTTGGGCGGCTGAACCATCCAGGCATTCAGGCCAAAAGCAATGCCGGTGTAGCTGCTTTCCACTTCACCAATGTCATCCCCGTGCACCGGCACCCTGGCCAGGACTTTGAGTTTGATGGGATTGATATCTTTTACGGTAAAGGCAATACGGCCGCCATTCTGGTCCAGCTCCAGCCGGTTGGAAGTGGCAGGATCAAGCCAGCGGTAATCAATCAGCTTTCCGCCCACACCGGGTTTGGCATGAAGGGTTGCTGTAACCTGCTGGCCGACGTAGGCTTTTCCGTTTGCCGGGTCATAGCTGATGCTGAGTGCCGGAGCAATGACGTTGATGGTCTGCTGATCGCTTTCAGCCACGGTTTGATAGGCACCTTCGATGTTTTTTAGCAGTTCGCACCAGATTTTTACCTCACCCATGCGGTCATAGGTCACCTTGGTGATCCCCTCCGGTCCCTGGGGCGGGTCAAAGGTCAGGCCCGGTTCAGACTGCCAGACAACCCGGTAGGGATCCATGGGTTGTATTCCATTTGCAAATTCCTGGTCAATGGGAGGAATATATTCGTGGGTTTTGTGAAACTTGTCGTCCCAGGGTTCGCTCCCCTTGGATGGTATCCGGGCTATGTTTCCGGAAGTATCCACACAAAAGGGGTTATCCGGATGTTTGGCACAATCCACCTCCGTGCCGGATGGTTCTGATGGCGGCGGGGGTTCAACCAGCCCCATGCCGCTGGTATTCAATACATTCTGGCTGCCGTAGAACACCTCTCCTTTAAGTCCCTTGATTTTGATTTTTCCCGGTCCCACTCGAACCGTGGCAATGGCGTCTCCTGTGTTGCCTTGGGCATCCGTAACCTTTACACTTACGCTCCAGTCTCCCACATGGGAGGGCGTAAAATTGGCGCTGCCGTTTGAACCGGCAGCACCGGACCAGCTATACTGAAATGGGGCTGCCAAACCACCAACCGAAGCCGTGAGGGTCACCAGCGTGCCCACTTCCACAACCTGAGTGGGCGCCTTGAGCGTGACATCCAGTTTGGCAGGCTTGTCTGGTTCAGATTTTTCGGCCTCTTCCAGGCACGGGATATCATAGTCCGGTATCGGGATCACCGTATCGGGATAGGGAAAGGGGAGCTGAAAGGCTTTGGCCAGTGCTTGTGTTCCGGTGAAATATTCCTTAAACCCCAGCGCTTTTGAATTCAACTCTGTTACTTTTCCGGGAAGCTCTTTGAATGCCTTGTCCAGACGCAAACTCTCGGCCTGGTGATCCGATTTCAGGCTGCCCATACAGTCATTCCAGTAAGCGGTTGCCTTTTCAGCGCATTTTTTTTGACAGTCCTTGCACGCTTGGTTACATTCAGATTCAATGGCATTGCGTTTAGCAGTCATGGCTTTGTTAACCATATCCCAGCCGTCCCGGGTAACCGTATCCAGAGCGGTCAGGTAGGGTTTCCACCCGGCCAGCCATTTTTGCCGTTCCTGTTTCAGCGCTTCCAGAGCCTTGGTAATGGCATCAATTCTTGCTGCAAGCACTTTCGGAGTGTATTTGGCAGTATTCTTTTTTTCTACAGTCATCAGGTCCAGCAGTTTTTGCCATTCCAGACCCTCTGTTAATAAGTCTTCATCTGAATCTGTTTTCCCGGCCAGGGGGACAAGGGAAATGACTCGCTGGGGGGCCTTGTTCAGATTGGATCCCAGGGTTTCATCCCGGGTATAAACCTGATATCCTTTGGCCTGAATGGTGATACGATACCGGCCCTTGATCAGGTTGAGCACCAGAAGATCCGAACCTGTGGTCCCGGAAGCCTGTCCCAGTTCATCCGTGGGCGAGGCCTGGGCCTGGGCCAGTTTGATTGCTTTTTCAGGGTCTTTTGCATCTTTCAAGACAAGGGTCAGCTGTACCGGCGCATCCTGTTCAAGACTGGCCCGGAACTCATCATAAATTTGATTGCGTTTCTTGCCATAGGAAATGGCACGATCCAGCCAGGCATTGCTCCTGGCAGCCTGACCGGCATCGGTAAAGGGTTTCATCCACAACTGCTGACGCCATGCCCGTTCAACAAAGTTGAGTTCTGCCTGGCTTTCCAAGCGGGTGTTCGGCAAAAATTCATGTTTGATGGCCAGCAGTTCTTTGATCACATCCATGCGGGAAAGAATCGTGTATGAATTCCATTTTTTTGCAGCCTCAAGATCGGCATCCGGCTGTCCCCTTAAAAAAACCAGGCCGGTCATCCATCGTTGCGACCCATCGTGTTGATAGTTTTCAGGAAGATTTTTAAGGCTGGCCTCGCGTATTTCCATCACCTTTTTATAGATATCCAGGTATCGCAGCACGACCTGGGAGGCCCGGCTGATTTCCGATTCTAAAGCAGCCTGACCGGACAGATCGCGCTTGGTCTGCCAGAGCATATTGACCAGAGCCTTGTAGTTGCTGGTGTCAGCCTCGGCATCCAGCGATTTGAGAACCGCTTGTTCAATATCCAGATCCTTGACCATTTTTCTCAGCTCTGCGAACAGATCGGGCAGCTGCCCTCTTTCAAGGGCATCCTCGGCCTGCTTGCGCTTTTCCAAATGATCGATTTGGTTAAGGATATACCCCAGCTTGATCTCTTCCCACCGGGCCAGCCCCAGCTCTGCCATACGATCCCGGAATTTATCACCCACTGCAACATGATTGATCATCTCTTCTAAAAGGATCAAAGCAGGATCCGTGGCTGTCAGGTTGTTGCGCAGGGTATCACTGACGTCAATCCATTCGGTAAACCCTGTAAAATTTTTTTTATATTCCTTCCAGTTGATATGGCCGGAGTTCACTGTGCTGCGCAGACTGTCCACCTGGTCTTTTCGCATGGCAGCAAATCCTTTGAGATCCAGGCGCAGATTATTGTAATAGGTGGCTTCAAGCCGGTAAACGCCCAGCTTTGTCATCTGATCACCCTCGCCCTGGGTCTGGACTTCGGTGAGCTTGAACACGGCATCCGCATAAAGCGCGTCGCTGAACAGGGCCAGCTGCTCGTTCCAGTACATGCCATAGGATTTTTCCCCGATGGCCCTGCCCAATCCCCAGGCAGCCTCTGGCAGTGCAAGGGGCGGGACCAGGGTGGTCATCACATCCCAGACTGCAAGATAGGTATTGCCCATGTACAGTTTTTCAGCAGAAGAGACAAAGGGCACACGCCGGCGAAGAAATTCTGCAGCAAATTCATCCCACTTTCCTTCGTACAGGGCATTGCCATAGGCTTTCATCTCATCTACAAGCCCTGTGATCATCATCAGCTTCATGCCGTTACGGCCCACTGATGTGGCCTGCAGTTTTTCATTAAGATACCGGTTGGTCTCGGCAATGGCCCCTTTGGCCTGGTTTTTCATGGCCACCAGCCTATTGCCGATATCCTCGGCTGGTTTGCCCTGGAGGCGGGCCATCTTTAAATCGTTAATTTCAGCCTCAAGGGCGGCAAAGCCGGTCTCTCCGCGCAGTTCTCCCAAGAGCCCGTCATCAATTATATCCAGGATATTGTTAACCTGTTCACCTTTTTCGATCGTATATTCAGCAGCAGCCAGAGCCCGGTCCATGACATAGGCGGCCACCATTTTGCGGCTTTGAGGGGTTTTGGACTTAAGCATTTCTTCAACCAGCCGCTTGTCCTTGAGCTCTTCTATGGAAAGCTTTCGAACACCGGTCTTATCGGACAGCTGTTCCAGCAGTTTTTTGATCTGTACGGCTTTCTGTTTGACCAGATCCGGCACTGGTGCATCACCAAAGGCCTTGATTTCTGCCTCCACCATATCCAGCAGCTCCACCAGTTCCGTACGCAGATTCTCGGCTTCTGCCGCTATTTTTTCACCCTGGCGTTTTCTGGCCAGCAGATCTGATTGACGGCTGAATATATCAGTATATCGCGCATCCATTCCCTTTTGCACATTGTCCCACATGGCGCTTTTCACCTGTTCATGAAATTTGACAATGGTGCCAGGGTCCAGATCCAGCATCAATCGATTCTGGCCGGCATCCCAAACCACCTTGGGTTCTACACCAAAGTGTTCGGCAATGGCTTTGAGCAGCAATTCTCGAATCTCCGGAGTTTGAGGATCAAACCGGTCCAGGTCATGGGCCACAAATGCCAGGGTGGCCAGAGATGCGTCGGCTGGTTTCTGGTTGGTGTTGGCCAGGGCCTCGTTGCTGCGATGCAGGTATTTGGATGCTTTTAAAACAGAATCCAGGGTGCCGTAGACCCCAGTTTTCACAATATCATGATCAAAGTGACGGACCATTTCCATGGATAGACCCGGTTCCGAGTCGGACGACGGTTTGGGGACCGCTATTCCCTGGATATCGGCAATGGCTCTTTCATAAGCCAGCCGGCCTTTCATGGCTTCTATGCCGATTTCCTTCTGCTCGCCCGTGATCATGTCCACATAGAAATTGTCTTTCATCTGCATCTCGGCAAACTGCATGCCGTGTCTGCCGATATAGACCTCCAACCCTGCCCGGCCATGGACCGTGGCCACCGCATCAATGGCAAGGGTGGAAAGTCCGGTCTGTTTTTTCATGATCCCTTCAAACTCAGCCTTCATGGCCTTGGCCAGCTCTGTATCATTGCACACAAAACTAAAATCAATATCACCGGCAAAGGTCATGGCTTTTTCGACCTGGGTGGCCCATTTTCCCACATGGCTGATCATCATGCCAAAACCGTGTTTGGGAATGCGCCCCTGATCGACAAATCGTTTGATGGTCTCATCGATCGCGTTTGTTGTCAGGGTTCTGCGCCAGGCGTAAAGGGTTTTTTCCACCGGAGTGCCCCCTTCGGCAAAACCTGCGCCCAGGATATCGTTCATCAGTGACTTGTTGCCGGTGCGGACTGCATGCTGTTCAAGCTGTTTTTTTACCTCAATCAGGTCATCCTTGTTCGCACCTAGCGTGGCCATCTGTTTGAAAAAATCCTGGGGCATCAACTTGCCGCGGCGCACATGGTAAAGCATGCGGGCCAGTTTGCCCTGCTTGTCCGGCAGGGAAAGCATCTTGAGCATGCCGGAAATTTTAAGATCCTCACCAAATTCCGGTGTGGATTTGACCTGTTTTTCACTCTTATCCCGGGCAGTTGAAGTATCCGGCCCGGCTGCTGCAAGGGCAGGGGGGACCAACAGACACAACAGCAGCATTAACAGACTGATTTTACAGCGATTCTTTATGATGTTCATGGCTCAGGCACCTCGATATCAAGTTTATAGATCATATTTATAGCCTCAAACCATTCATATCCAGGGTAAGCTTGTATTTGAATCAAAGTGTTTTAAACATTATTTGGTTCGGACCGGCTGGTAGGAACACAAGGGCTCTTCAGATAGGTAATTTCCCGTTGCTTCATAGGCGCGAGCCCTGCATCCGCCACAAACTCTTCTAAACTCGCAAATTCCGCACTTGTTTTCAAGATTGTCAAAATTTCTCATCTCGTTAAACACCCGGGAGTTCTCCCACACATCCTTGAAGGTCTGCTGCTTAATGTCACCGCATTCAACATCAAGAAAACCACATGTTTGAACCCGTCCCACATGGGAGATGAAACAAAACCCGGTTCCAGCCAGACATCCTCTTGTCACTGCATCCAGCCCATGGGTTTCAAAGGTCACTTTCTTGCCGTCTGCTTTGGCACGCTGGCGCAATATCCTGTAATAGTGGGGTGCACAGGTCGCCTTAAGCTGAAGAGATGTTTTTTCTCTTTGGTCATAAAACCAGTTTAAGGTTTCTTCATATTCTCTGGCACTGATTTCACTGTCCACAATATATTTCCCGCGTCCTGTGGGAACCAGAAGGAAAATATGATGGGCAACTGCTCCCAGACTTTGTGCCAGGGCTAGAATTTTTGGTATTTCTTCAAGATTTGTCTTTGTGATGGTTGTGTTGATCTGAAATTCAATGCCGGCCGCTTTCGCGATCTTGATGCCGCGGATGGAGTCATTAAATGCATTTTTAATCCCTCTGAAAGCATCATGGGTTTCAGGGGTTGAACCGTCAAGGCTGATACTGATTCTTTTGATCCCGGAGTCTTTCATTTTTTTGGCTGTTTCTTTGGTGATCAAGGTTCCGTTGGGTGCCATCACCATGCGAAGCCCTAATCTTGTTCCAAACGCTGCAATATCAAAGATATCATCCCTTAACAGCGGTTCTCCGCCGGTGAGAATAATAATGGGATCCCCGACTTCTTTTATCTGCTCCAGTAATTGAAATGATGCCCGGGTATCCAGTTCATTTTCATACGGATGATCTTCTGCAACAGCCCTGCAATGCTTGCAGGCAAGATTGCATCTTCGGGTGGTTTCCCAGGCAACCAGACGGAGGGTTTTTGCTGAGGGGGCATGGCCGTGGGGAGGATTCATCAGTTGTTTAACTCCCTTGCAACATCAACGGCAGAATAGGTCAGGATTAAATCAGCCCCTGCTCTTTTGATGGATAAAAGCGTCTCCATGATCAGCTCCTTTGCATTGACCCAGCCCATTATTTCTCCGGCTTTCATGATGGCGTATTCACCACTGACATTATAGGCGGCAATGGGAAGATCGATTTCCTGTTTCAACCGATAGATAATATCAAGATAGGACAGGGCAGGTTTCACCATTATAATGTCGGCACCCTCCTCAATATCCATGGTGGCTTCCCGGATGGCTTCAATGGCATTGGCCGGATCCATCTGATAGGTCTTCCTGTCCCCGAATTGCGGCGCTGACTCAGCCGCCTGTCTGAAGGGACCATAGAAGGCTGAACTGTATTTGACTGCATAGGACATCACGGGAATGTGAGAAAACCCCTCTTCATCAAGGGTCTGTCTGATTTCACCCACCCTGCCGTCCATCATGTCAGACGGGGCGACCATGTCTGCGCCGGCCTTTACATGGGAGAGAGCTGTTTTTGCAAGCAGATCAAGGGAGGCATCATTGTCAATAATACCGTTTTCTACGAAACCGCAATGGCCGTGGTCCATATACCCGCAGAGGCAGACATCGGTAATGACACAGATATCCGGCACCTTTTCCTTAACCGCCTGAACCGTCTTTTGAACAATTGAATCGGCAGCATAGGCCCGGGTCGCCAGGGGATCTTTTTTATCCGGGATGCCGAATAAGATAATGGCAGGGATACCGGCGTCTGATGCTTCTTTGGCTGCCGTGACAATATGGTCGCAGGAGAGCTGAAAATGACCCGGCATGGATTCAATAGGTCTTTTTTTTGCCTTTCCTTCAATGGCAAATAACGGAAGAATCAGGTCATCCCGGGAAAGTTTTGTTTCCTGTATCATTCTTCTAAAATTTTTGTTGGCTCTCAGTCTTCGCCCGCGGTAATCGGGAAACAGCATCAGGACTCCTCCTTTTTGATCTCAATATCTGTCAGGTAACACGCCGGATCACTGTCCCAGGGGTCATTGGCAACCGATTCGGCTCTTGCCCTGAAGTTTCCGCCGCAAATATCCAGCCATCTGCACCCGGCACACCGGCCTTTAACATGTTTTTTCTTTTCTTTGAGTTTCATTAAAAATTCATTGTCAACATTGGTCCAGATCTGGGAAAAAGGTTTGTCCTTTATATTGCCAAGGCTTTTTTCCCGCCAGAATTGATCCGGGTGGACTTCACCGTCCCAGGAGATACATCCGATGCCGCGACCGGAATTATTGCCTTCATTCATTTCAAGCAGTTCAAGCACCTCGGCCGCTCTTTGGGGGTCCTCTTCCAGCAGCCGTTGATAAACATAAGGCCCGTCGGCATGATTATCAACGGTGAGCACCTCTTTTGACAGGTTCCTGTCATGGAGATCTTTTGTCCTTTCCATGATCAGATCCAGCACTTTGCGGGTTTCTTCATGGGAGAGGTCTTCCTTTGCAATTTCAGACCCTCTGCCTGAATATACCAGGTGATAAAAACAGGCTCTTGGGATATTTTTTTCTTCAAGAAGATCAAAGATGCCTGGAATGTCATTTACATTTCTTTTATTGATGGTAAACCGCAATCCGACTTTTATTCCGGCCTCCTGGCAGTTTTCAATGGCCTTCATGGCTTTTTTAAAGGACCCTTTAACCCCTCTGAATTTATCATGGGTTTCTTCAAGTCCGTCAAGGCTGATACCCACATAGGAAAGCCCTATTTCCTTCAGGGCTTTGGCTTTTTCTTTGGTAATCAATGTGCCGTTGGTGGAAATAACCGCTCTCATGCCTTTGCTGACGGCATATTGTGCGTATTCAACAAGTCTCGGGTGAACAAGGGGTTCCCCGCCTGAAAACAGGAGAACCGGTACGCCGAATTGGGCCAGATCATCCATCATGGCAAGACTTTGTTCATGGGTGAGTTCATTGTCATAGGAAATGTCTTCGGATCTGGCATAGCAATGGACGCATTTAAGGTTGCAGCGCCTTGTCATATTCCAGACAACCACGGGTTTTTTATCTTTTGAAAATTGCAGCAGATGGGAGGGCAGTTGCCCTGAATCCCTTGAGTATCGTAACGCATCGGATGGTTCAACGGTTGCACAATAAAGTTTGGAAATTCCAATCATTTTATCTCTTTCCTGATAAGATCATTAAGGTAGGTTTCATTATCAATTAAAGCATTTTTTGACAGGAAAAATCTATTTTTTCCTGTTTTCTCCCGGACAAGATTAAATCCGTCATAGTAGCTGTCATATATTTTTGATAATATTTCTTCACTGGTTGCGTTATGGTTGATAAATTGTTCAAGCAGAAAATCAATGGCATCTTCTTCAAAAACAATATTCAGGTTATAGCTTTTTGACACCTCAACCTCGATTTCTTTAATCGTGTCATGGAATTCTTTTATTTTTTTTACGGCATCTTCAACTTCCATGACAGTATTGCAGAAATACTGAGCCACCATGTTGCACCGGATTTCCGAAAGGGTCAGACCATGGCGGATGGAAAAGGTTTTCCAATTGTCTTTAATATAACTTGAGATCGAGGCTTTATTATCAAGAAAGGCTTTTTCATACAACGCATTCCATTTTTCCGGGTTCCGGTTTGATATGAGATCTTCAAGATGAGGTTTCGGGTTGTCCAGAATTTCCTTGGTCACGGCAAATTTTAAAACCTGCTGGGAGGGGAGTGTTTCTTCAAAATCAAGCAAGGCTTCTTCTACCACGCTGACAAGTCCCCTGGCACCGGTGTTCTCAACAGATGCCATTTTTGCAAGGCTTTTTAATGCGTCATCCGTAAAAACAATCTTTATGCCATAAGCACTAAAGTCCAGTCTTTTACTCAAGATAACCGGATTGTTGGGCATTTTTAAAATAGCGTACAGGTCATCTTCACTAAGGGGTTCTAAAATGCATCGAACCGGAATTCTTCCGATAAATTCAGATTCAAATCCAAAATTGACCAGGTCTTCAGTCTTGGTTTGCTGGAGCAGGTCATTTTCTTTTTGAGATTTTACAAGCTTTGAACCAAATCCGATATTCTGTTTTGACAACCGGGTTCTGATGACATCGGAAAGCCCGGAAAATGCACCGCTGACAATGAAAAGGATATTTGATGTGTTGACACGGCGCCGGTTTCTTTTCCCGGTTCTTTGGTATGCTTCCAGTTCCTGCATCATGGATACCGGGTCATGGGGAACTTTCAAATCAACTTCGGTTTCTTCCATGGGTTTTAAAAGCGCCCTCTGAACACCGGTCCTTGACACCTGGGCACCAATGACATTGGGGCTTGCCGCAATTTTATCAATTTCATCAATATAGACAATGCCGCATTCTGCAAGCTCAATGTCATCATTGGCTTCCTTGACCAGATCCCGGATCAGATCCTCTACATCCCCACCGACATAACCGGTTTCTGAAAATTTTGTGGCATCCGCCTTTACAAACGGAACCCCGATTTTTTTTGCAATCAGTTTAATCAGGTATGTTTTTCCAATTCCGGTAGGACCCAGCATTAAAATATTGGATTTAATATTACCGGTAATTTTCGACATTCCCTCGCCGGTAGTTTGAGAATGTCTGATCCGGTTAAAGTGGGTGCATATTTTGGTTGACAGGACTGACTTTGCTTTTGCTTGTCGAACAACATACTGATCAAGGTAAGCAATAAGCTCCTGGGGTTTGATATTAAAATTAATAAGTGCTTTCTTGCCTTTTGAAGCCGGTGCTCCTGAAATTGATTCTTTAGCAGAAAGAACAGAAGGGGTAATAATTTTAACATTCCCGCCAAATTTTTGATTTAAAAACTCACCCAGTTCTTTTTCTATTTTTTTTGGGTCTTGGGACATTGTGTTTTTTATTTTATTCATAATAAACTAATATAAACAAGGTTGAGAATAATTCAAGATTGATCAGGCATCTTAAGTGTTTTTTCTTTATAAAGCTCACAGGGCTTTCCAGAGGATTGAAATACGACAACACTTGGCAGGTGTTTGGTTTTAAATCCCATAGCCCTGCACCCATTCGGATGTTCCGGATCCCATGTTATATAAAAGAATTTGCACTTAAAACAATTTCTTCTATCACTTTTCGGCATTTAACACCTAAGGGTTGAAAAAAATTAAAAAAGCCACGAACAATTATTGCCCGTGGCTTGTATGTTTTGTGGTGCCGAAGGGGAGATTTGAACTCCCACGAGTCGCCCCACACGCCCCTCAAGCGTGCGTGTCTACCAGTTCCACCACTTCGGCATTTTGGGTTTTTTTCTATATCTTATTTGGTCGTCTGTTCAACCGGTGTTGCACCATTCTTCATTACCGAGGTTTCTGACTGGTGGCCTGAAAAATAGGCAAGCGTCAGGGATGTTACCATGAAAACGACTGCAACGACAGTGGTTATTTTGGTCAACAGGGTTGCAGGTCCGCCTGCACCAAAAAGCGTCTGACCGGCACCACCGCCAAGGGAAACTCCCATCTCCGCGCCTTTTCCACTTTGAAGCAAAACAATCAGAATAAGCAGGATGCAGGCTGTAACATGTAATGTAACTAATAAAGTTGTCATAGGGGCTATATATTATATCTTATAATGTTAATAAACTGATTTGCATCAAGGCTTGCTCCGCCGACAAGTGCTCCGTCAACATCCTTGATACCCATTAACTCTTTTGCATTCTCCGGTTTGACAGACCCGCCATACAATAATCTTGTCTGGTCTGCAAAATCCCTTGAAAATAACGTTTCAAGCAAAGAACGCAGATACTGATGAACCTCATGTACCTGTTCAATGCCGGCAGTCTTTCCCGTGCCGATGGCCCAGACAGGTTCATAGGCGATAACTAAATCCTTTAGCTCATCACGACCAAAGCCTTTTAACCCATCTGACACCTGTTTGTCAAGTATTGAGAATGTTTTTTCTTCGTCCCGCTGGCCTTCGGTCTCTCCTACACACAGAATCGGTTTCAACCCAACCTCAACGGCAGCTTTGATTTTTCTGCATACAAAAGCATCGGTTTCAGCAAAATACTGCCTTCTTTCTGAATGGCCGATAATAACATATTGTGCACCAGCAGCCTTAATCATGTCGGCGGAAATTTCGCCGGTGAACGCACCTTGTTTTTCAAAATATAAATTTTGGGCCCCGGTTTTTATACAGGTGCCTTTAACCGATGCTGCAACCAGAGGCAGGGACAGAAAGGTCGGTGCGATCATGACCTCCACGCCTTGAACATCTGAACATAATCGTGCCAGTTCCCTGGCCGTTTCCACGGCTTGAGGCCCTGTTTTGTACATTTTCCAGTTGCCGGCAATTAAAGGGATTCTGCTCATTTTATGCCTCCGCATCCATTATAAGGATTTTCCGATCATGACTGCAAGATCAACCATTCTGCTGGAATAGCCGGTTTCATTGTCATACCATGAATAGATTTTTACCATGTTGCCGTTAATAACATCCGTACACCCTGCATCCACAATTGAGGAGAGCGGGTTTGAGTTGAAATCAATGGAAACCAGCGGCAGTGTGCAATACCCCAGGATATCCTTAAGATTTTCTTTGGATGCCTTTTCCAAAGCTTTATTTATATCTTCTTTTACAAGACCGCCTTTTTGTGTCACTACAACAAAATCCACCATGGAAACATTGGGGGTAGGGACACGAACAGACAAGCCATTGAGTTTTCCTTCAAGTTCAGGAAGTACTAATGCTACGGCTTTTGCTGCTCCTGTAGTGGTCGGAATCATGGAAAGTCCGGCTGCCCGGGCTCTTCTTAAATCTTTATGAGGGAAATCAAGGATGCGCTGATCACCGGTATAGGAATGAATGGTTGTCATCATTCCTGAGATAATACCGAAATTATCCAGCAGCACCTTTGCAACCGGCGCAAGACAGTTGGTGGTACAGGATGCG